>JAPKZA010000160.1:0-5018 GCA_026394015.1 Acidobacteriota bacterium | reverse complement strand
AAGCGGGCCGGTGAGGTTCGGGCGAACCGCGCCGCCGCCGCCGAGGAGGGTCGGATCGGGGAGGGTTAGACGGGGGCCACCGAAGATGCCGATGGGTGTTCCGCTTTGCATCTGGAAGATGCCGGAGAGGTTCCATCCGCCGATGGCGGTTTTGACGAACTTGTTGGCGCCGGTGAACTTGGGCAAGTCGTAGCTGTGGGTGAAGACGAACCGGTGGGGAACGTCGAAGCCGGAGACAGCGCGGTTGTCGCGGTTGTTGAACGGGTTCTGTTGATTGGGGGTATCGCCGGAGACGACGTTGAGCACGTCGGATACGTCGTCGATCGACTTCGACCAGGTGTAGGCGGCGGTGAAGCCGAAACCGCTCCGGAAGGTTCGGGCGAGGAAGGCCTGGAAGGAGTGGAAGTTGGAGTTGGCCGAGGACTCGTTGAGGGTGACGCCGGTGAAGCGGGGATCGATGCGGTTGGTGGCGCTGGTCGGCGGCGCATTGAGCCCGGCGTTGAGATTGAGGAAGTCCTGGCGGCGTGCGGTTTCGTCTGCCACGGAGGTGGCGGGCGTCAGTAGGCCGGGGCGGATGGTGTTGATGGGGCGTGCGCGCTGCAAGAAGTTGCTCTTGGTGCCGACGTAGCCGATGCGGCCCAGGAAGCCGTTGCCGAGTTGGCGCTCGATATTCAAGCTCCACTGTTGCGTTTGCGGGTTCTTCATCGCGTAATCGACCGGGGAGATGCCGCCGAAGTTTCGGACAGTGGTTCCGTAGTTGCCGACGGTGGCGCGACCGGTCTGTTGGAAGGCGGAGTTACCCGCGACGAGGTTGGCAAAGGAGTTGCCACCTGTGAAGTCCGTCGTGGTGAAGTTGTACATGAACGGTGGGGCGAAGCGAAGGTTGGTGATGGGGTTGAGGAAGATGAAGTCATACGCCCAGCCGTAGCCACCGCGGACGCTCCACTTGCCGGAGGTACCCGGGCTCCAGGCAAAGCCCAAGCGGGGTGCCCAGTTGTAGTTCGTGTTGAAGGCGGTGGGGGTGACTTTCATGGAGCCAAGGGCTGCTTGCTTATCGAGGTTGAGGTTGGAGAGGATGCCGTTCACTTCCGAAACGCCACCGGCGATCTCGAGGCGGACGCCGAGGTTGAGGGTCAGGTTGCGGCGGATGCGCCAGTCATCCTGGATGAACATGCCTTGATTCGTGACGCGATTGCCGCGGATGGAGCCTCCGAAGCGTTGGCTGTAGAGGACGGGGTTGCCCAATTGGAACTGTTCGAAGTTGGCGAAGGTGAACTGGCCGCGGGTGTTCGATTCAAAAACCGAGTTTGCTTGGATCCGTTCGTAGTTGTAGCCGCCCTTGATGGTGTGCGAGGCGAAGGTCTTCGTGAGGGTCGTCAGAGAGTTGAAGACGTTCTGGGTGCGTCCCTGGGGCAGTCCGGCCCAGAAGCCGAGTTCCGCGAGGCCGTTTTGGAAGCCTACCGAAGCTGCGCCGATGGGGGCGAGGGGGGTGAAGTTCGGGGTGGTGCGGAGGAAGCCACCGAGTTGGTTGAGAACGAGAGTAGGCGAGAAGGCCCGGGTGTAGCCGAGAGTGATGGACTGGGGTCGGTTGGTTGAACTCGCACCATTCACGGGGAGGTTGGAGGATATGAAGGTAAGGCCGGGACTCTTCTGTTGGACATCCTGATAAGCGTAACGTCCCCAAACCATGTCTTTGGAGGTCATGTTGTAGTCGATTTTGCCCGAGTAGGCGACGGTGTTTGTGCCGAGCGGTGCCGGGTTGGAAAGCGTGCCCGAGTCATTGGCGGTTCCTTGCACAGATTGAAACAAAGTCCGGGCGGCCGGGTTGGTGATGCCTGCCACCTGCGCGTTGGTGGGGACGATGGCGATGCGGGTGCCGCCGGATCCGCGAATCTTTTGTTGTTCGTAGGTGCCGAGGTAGAAGAGCTTGTTGGCAATGATTTTACCGCCGATGACGCCTCCCCAATCGTTATCGCGAAGGATGGCTGCCTTGCCGGTGCGATCAAAGTAGTCGCGGGAGTTGAGTTTATCGTTGCGGAAGAACTCGAACAGGCGACCGTGGAAATCGTTAGAGCCACTCTTGGTAATGATCTGGTATTGGGAACTGCCGTTGCGGCCATATTCGGCGCTGAAATTGTTCGAGATCACGTTGACCTCTTTGATCGCGTCGATGGGGACCGTGCCGATTCCGGCTCCGCCGGTGGTGGAGACGTCGGAGGCGTTCGCGTTGTCTATGGTGATGTTGTTCGCGCGACCGCGGCCTCCGTTGGAGTTATAGCTACCCTGGCCGAGGAAGGGGTTGCGGGCGCTGACCGGGATAACACCCGGGGTGGTGCCGGCGAGACCGAGGATGCCGTTGGCGAGCGGGAGTTGGGTGATGGCTTTGGATTCTACGCTCGATTGCATCTGCGCGCTGCTGGTGGAGATGACAAGCGCGGATTCCTCAATGACAACTTCCGTTTTGGTGGAAGAGACTTCGAGGGAGACGGCGAGTTCTTTGGTGGCACCGGAGTTAATCAGGGCGGTGGTGGAGAGGGTGGAGAAGCCGGTGGCTTGAGTAGTCGCCGACGGAAAGAAGAGAGAAGCGGGCAGAGCCGGCGGTGTCGGTGGAGACCTCGCGGACGGAGCCCTGAGCGCTGCTGACGACCTTTACTTTCGCGCCGACGACGGCGGCGGCTGAAGGATCGGAGACGCGGATAACGAGATCGCCCGTGATTTGGGCAAACGAAGGGAGGGAGAGAGCGGCTAGTGCTAGGCCGACTCGGAACGTATTGTTTCGTATCATGGTTTTTGTGGAGTGACCCCTGAAGGTTTTAGCTTTCGTTTAGGGTGGCCAGCGGTTACTGGACACAGGGAAGATGGCGGGTAGGCACGGCGATTCTCCTCGCCGAGGGGCGAGTCAAAAAAGAGAGTGACGGTCGCGGCGGCGGCGACTCTGAACGAATCAGAGCCCGCGCGGCAGGTCATACAGGGATCTTAAAGAGCTAACCCGAAAACATCACCACGCACCAAGCGTGGTGGTCGAAGCATATTTTTTTATATTACCCGTTTGGATTCATAAGGAAAGGGGTAAGGTGCGTTCTTTTCGGGCTGAACGAAAGAAAGTTACAGTTCGGCTACTATGGCTTGGGGCGAGAAGGAGTGCTGAGGGGCGAACCGCTGGGGCTTACCGCACCGCAGCGCGTTGCTTGCCGTAGAAGAAGTAGATAGCCAGGCCGATGACGAGCCAGACGAAGAAGCGGACCCAGGTTTCCAGCGGCAGGCTGAGCATGAGGATGAAGCAGAAGACGATGGAGAGAATGGGCAGGAAGGGGACCCAGGGGACGCGGAAGCCGCGGGGGCGGTCCGGTTGGGTCCGGCGGAGGACCAGGACCCCGGCGCTGGCCAACATGAACGCGAAGAGGGTTCCGATATTCGAGAGATCGGCGAAGGTGCCGATGTCAAAGATGCCGGCGGGGATGCCGACCAGGAAACCGGCGACCCAGGTGGCGGTGTGCGGCGTCTTGTACTTCGGATGAACGTCGGCGAACAGGTCGGGCAGGAACCGGTCGCGAGCCATGGCGAACCAGATGCGGGCTTGGCCGTATTGGAAGACCAGCAGCGAGCTCAACATGCCGATGACGGCACCGGTGGAGACGACCACCTGAAAGTTATCCTTGCCGATGGCGGTGAGGGCCTTGGCGACGGGGGCGGCGGAGTCGAGATCCTTCCAATTGACGACGCCGGTGAGGACCGTTGCGACGGAGGCGTAGAGGACGGCGCAGATGCCGAGCGTGAGGAAGATGCCGATGGGGAGGTCGCGCTTCGGGTTGCGGCACTCTTCGGCGGCGGTGGAGACCGAGTCGAAGCCGATGTAGGTGAAGAAGACGATGGCCGCTCCGGTGAGGACGCCCGAGAAGCCGTTGGGCATGAAGGGGGTGTAGTTGGCGGCGTTGATGGAGCCCGAGGCGGCGAATATGAAGATGAGAATGGCGGCGACCTTGATGGCCACCATGACGATGTTGGCGTTGGCGCTTTCCTTGACGCCTTTGACGAGGACGTAGGTGACGGCCATCAGGATTATGAACGTCGGGAGGTTGAACCAGGCACCGGACCATTGGCCGCCGACGATGGTGGGTTGGGAGAGGTAGGAGGGGAGTTCGGAGCCGGTAAGGGATTTTAGGATGGCGTTGACGTAGGCGGAAAACCCGACGGCGACGGCCATATTGGAGACAGCGTATTCGAGGATGAGATCCCAGCCGATGATCCAGGCGACGATTTCGCCCATGGTGGCGTAGGCATAGGTATACGCGCTGCCGGCGACGGGAATCATGGAGGCGAGTTCGGCGTAGCAGAGGCCGGCGAGGCCGCAGATGAGGGCGAGGATAACGAAGGAGAGGGCGACGGCGGGTCCGGCACCGGGGCGGCCGATGGTGGAAACGGCGTTTGGCCCGTTCATGAGGAGATCAAGAACAGGCGCGTGAAAAATGGAATGGGTGGTCAGGGTAACGCCGGAGGCGGCGGTACCGGTGAGGGTAAAGATGCCGGAGCCGATGACGGCTCCGATACCTAGCGCGGTGAGGCTCCAGGGACCAAGAGTTCTTTCGAGTCTTCGTCCCGTTTGTTCCGAATCCGCGATGAGAGCGTCGATGCTCTTCGTGCGAAACAACTGGCTCACGTCAGGAGCCTCCCGCGATGGATTTTGCCGTACTTAGCGTTTACGGACGGTCTGGCCCTTGGTGATTTGCTTGACCTTCTTCTTTCTGGACCCGCGCGAGACGGTTTCGGCGCGCTTCGGCTTGGCCGGGGCTTTGGCCCGGGCTTTGCGCTTGAGCTCTTTACGTTCTGTTCTATCGGAGACGTGCTTCGTATTCATTCGGAAATTTTCAATCCTGCAAATTTAGCCACTAGTTTCTTCAAGCCGTGGCCGGCAAAACTAACTGTCAGTTTAGCATCATCTCCGTCCCCTTCTTGCCGTAAGACGTTCCCGCGGCCATATTTTGCGTGATTTACCACCGCGCCGACGTAATTTCCGGCTT
>JAPKZA010000289.1 GCA_026394015.1 Acidobacteriota bacterium | reverse complement strand
GAAGGGTAGGATGCGGACTTCGAGGGGACGGATGATCCAGGTGCCGGTTTTGAGTTGGACTTCGAGGCGGAAGCCGGTGAGGTCAGTGGGGGGCGGGATGGCGAGATCGAGGAGGTAGAGGCTGGTGGTTTGGCCGGGGACGTTTTGGTCGGGGTCGGGCATGGCGTTGAACTCGGGGAGGCGGTGGATCTCTTCGAGGCGGTCGGGGATCCAGGAGGTGTTGACGGGCGTGAAGTGTTGGCGGAAGAGGCGGACGCCGCAGGCGTGGGCGGGGTTGGGGACGAGGTAGAGGAAGAAACTGGCGCGGGGTGGGGCGGTGATGGCGAGGTGGAAGGAGGCGTGGGCGTTGCGGGGAATGGCGGGGGAGAGGATTTCTCGGGGGCGGGGTCCGCGGTCCGGGGTTACGACTTGGCCGAAGGGGTCGATGCGTTGGAATTCGGAGTAGATTTCGAGGGCGGGGGGGACGCGGAGGAGGGGGACTTGGGCGGCGAGGAAGTGGCGGCGGGACAGGGGCATGGCGCGGCTCACCATTGAGTCTCGCACGGTGAGTATACTGGCACCGATGCTTCGATTCTTGGCTGGCTTACTTCTTCTTACCTGTATCGCTCTTCGGGCGCAAGCGCCAGACCGGCTGGCGCGGCTGCTGCAGGACATCCTGATCTTCGATGCGCACATCGATACGCCGCGCTACTTTGCCGATGAGAACTATCGGTTGCGGGATCGGCACTCGTATTATGAGCTCGACATTCCGCGGATGCGCGAAGGTAAGCTGGGGGCGGTGATGTTTGGCGTTTACGCGCAACCGCAGGATTTTCCGCCGGAACGGTGGCTGCCGCGGGCGCTGGAGACGCTCGAAGGGCTGCATGCGGAGGTGGAAGCGAACCCGAAGGATATGGAGTTTGCCTATACGGCAGCCGATGTGGAGCGGATTCACAAGTCTGGCAAGTTGGCTGCGATGGCGAGCCTGGAGGGAGGGCACCTGATCGCGGATAGCCTCGGGGTTCTGCGGCTTTTTCATCGGCTGGGCATCCGGTACATGACGCTGGCGCACTTCGCTTCGAACAACTTCGCGGACTCGATGACGGGCCAGCCGATGCATAGCGGCCTATCTCCGTTCGGTCGGGAACTGGTTCGCGAAATGAACAGGCTTGGGATGGTGATTGACGTTTCGCATATTTCGGACAAGGCGGTGCTGGACGCGGTGGAACATTCGCGCGCGCCGGTGATTGCTTCGCATTCCTCGGCGAAGGCGATTGCGCCGATCATCCGGAACATGCCGGATACGGTGATCCAAGCCATTGCCAAACGGGGCGGGGTGATCTGCCTGAACTTTCATGTGGGGTACCTTGATAAGGCCGCCTACGACGTTTATTTCCGTAACCGGCCGGCGCGGGACGCCGAGATTAAGGCGGTCACGGACCGACTGCCGGTTGACTGGGAGAAGGTGCGCGCGATCCAGCGGAAGTATTTTGACAAGATGCCGAAGGTGGACGTATCGGTGCTGGTGCGCCATCTGGACCATATCGCGAAGACGGCGGGGGTGGACCATGTGGGGCTGGGGTCGGATTTCGATGGGATTTCCGGGATGGCGCCGGTGGGCATGGAGGACGTTTCGAAGTACCCGAATATCGTGAAAGGCCTGATGGGCCTGGGCTACTCGGACGGGGAGATTCGGAAGATTATGGGATTCAATCTGCTGCGGGTGCTGCGACAGAATGAGGAGGTCGCGAAGCAAAAATGAACCGCCGCCAATTCCTTGCGCTGGCCGCACAGGCGCCGAAAAAACGCATCGCTTGTCTATCGTCGACGTATCATGTCCGGTCCCATTCTGATAACTTCATTACGCGTTTTTTGGAGGGTTACTGGATTGGTGAGGACCATTACGATCCGCCGTTCGAGGTGGCGTCGCTTTGGATGGACCAGATCCACCCGGGCGACATTGGGCATCGTTTGGCGGCCGCGTATGGGAAGGACATCGCCGGGGCGCTGACGTTGGGGACGGGCAAGCTGGCGGTCGACGGCGTGGTGCTCGTTTGCGAGCATGGCGACTACCCGCACAACGAGAAGCAGCAGCAGTTGTATCCGCGCTACGAGTTTTTCGAGCAGGTCGTGAATGTTTTCCGGAAGAGCGGGCGGAGTTGCCCGGTGTTTGTGGATAAGCATCTTTCGTACGATTGGGCTAAAGCGCAGCGGATGCGCGGTTGGTCCGAGGAGCTGAAGTTTCCGTTCATGGCCGGTTCGAGCGTGCCGGTGACGTTCCGGCGGCCGGACTTCGACCCGCCGCGGAACCTGGTGATGGAGTCGGCGCTGGCGATCGGCGGAGGGTGGCTGGCGGATGGTGGGATCTTCCATATTCTGGAGACTTTGCAGGCGTTTGTGGAGCGCCGCCGGGGGGGCGAGACTGGCATCCGCGCTGTGCGGATGTTGAAAAACGATGAGGTTTGGAAGGCGGAGAAAGAGGGCCTTTGGCGTCGGGATCTACTCGACGCGGCGCTGGCCCGGCAGCTTCGGCCCACGGGCCAGAGGCCGGAGGAGATGACGGCGGTGCTTGGCTTGATCGAGTACCGGGACGGATTTCAGGCGGCGACTTTGGCCCTGAGTGGGGTGTCGGAGTATCTAGCGGCGGTGAAGCCGCTGCATGGTCCTCCGCAGGCGACACTTTGTTATATTCCGATTGAGAATTCGAACAACTTCTCGATGCTGGTTCACGCGATTACGGAGATGATTCGCACGGGCCAGCCGCCGTTGGATATCCAGCGGACGCTGCTGGTGACGGGGGCGCTGGCGAGACTGATGGAGTCCGGGCATCAGAACGGCAAGCGGATGGAGACGCCGGAATTGAAGATGGAGTACAAGGCTCCGATGAACAGTTGGTACGCCAAGGGGGAGGGATCCTGATGCCGTTGCCGATCGATACGAACGAGAAGCTGCAACAGATCGCGACCGGGTTTGGGTTGGCCGAGGGGCCGGCGTATAGCCGTCGCGGGTATCTGCTGTTTACGGACATTCGGAACGCGCGGATCCACAAATGGGAGAAGGGCCAGTTGAGCGTTTTCCGGGAGAACAGCAACCGGGCGAACGGGCTGACGTTTGATCATCAGGGGCGACTGCTGGTGGCGGAGGGCGGAGGGCGCGTAACAAGGACGGAGAAGAACGGCTCGATTACTGTGTTGGCCGAAACGAGCTTGCAGGGGCCGAACGATATTGTGTACGCGATTGACGGGAGTATTTACTTTACGGATCTTCCGAAGGGGCGGGTTTACCAGATTACGCGGCAGGGGCAGGTGCGGGTGGTGGCGGAGACGGCGGGGCCGAACGGGTTGGCGCTTTCGCCGAACCAGCAGGATTTGTATGTGGCGGATTACAAGGTCGGCGGGGTGAAGATTCACGCGATTGAGCCAGATGGCTCGCTTCAAGCGGGTAAGGCGTTTGCGCCTTTGACGGTGGACGGGTTGAAGACCGACGAGGCGGGGAATGTATGGATGGCATCGGTGGAGGGTATTGAGGTGTATACGGTCCATGGTGAGCCATTGGGTAAGATCCCGACGCCGGAGCGGCCGACCAATTGCGGGTTTAGCGGAGGAACGCTGTACGTCACGACGCCCACGAGCGTGTATCAGATCCAGACGAAAACATTTGGTACGCGCACGTTTTGACCGGTTTCCAGTGCGGTTCTGATCGGCTGGCGGTATCAACGGGAGACGGCGCACTTTTTTATTGACATCCCGAGGGGCGGCATTATAGTAAGTTTATCCGTGTAAACTGAGTCGGGATTCAGGAACGACTTATCAAGGCAGTCGCCTTTTGGCTTCGCGTCCGGATATTCCTTCCGATGCTCGTCGCAAGTGTCGTACGGTGTCCCGTTTCTGGATCTATGCTGTTCGATTTACGTTATCAATTCAGGAGAACCCTCTCATGTTCAATTTGAAATTGTTACTCGCACCGACGGCTGTTGTCTCGGCCATTTTGGCTGGCGCGCTTCCCGCTCAAGCGCAGAGCCCTGCCTGCTATACGCTGGAGAGCCTGCAAGGGCAGTTTGCCGTTGTTGGCACTTACGGCAGTAATATCGCCATCGCCTACGGGGTCCGGTCCCACGATGCGTTTGGGAATATGTCGGCGGCGTTCGTTACGAACCAGCCGGTGGCTGGCTCCCCAACGGGAGCCAGAACGAGCGTAAGCGGAGTCAACCGAGCGACCTACGCGATCAATTGCGATGGGAGCGGGGTAGTGACGCGCGTTGCCACACTGGCGGACGGCACGACGATACCCGCCTTTGATGACTTCCTCGTGACCGAAGGAGTCGTCCAGAACGGGAAACTGGTCGCGACCGCAATGGTGGATGCCCAGAGAATTCCTAGCGGAATCGTCCTGGGTGGAGTCTTTTTGACGCGCAAATATACCCGCCTTCCCAATGGATGTTTCTCGCGCGAGAGCCTACGGGGGTCCTACGGAGTCGTCGTCAACTATGGGGTGAACGTCGCGCTGGGAATTCAGCCGGAGACGCTGGATGGAAAAGGGAATCTGACGCGAACTGGTGTCCTGAACCAGCCCACCGTGGGATCGCCGACGGGCGCGAGAACAATCGGGAACGTGACGAGCACCGGGACTTACCGGGTTAACTGTAACGGAACAGGGACGATCGACCGGGTGGTCACGCGACCGGACGGGACGACGGCGATCGCCTCGGATGATTTCATGATTACCGAAGCGATTGAAAAGGATGGGGGATTGCTGGCGACGCGGATTGTCGACGCGCAGCGGGATCCGAGCGTGATTATCCCGGGTGGAATCTTTGTGACGCGAGTGCACTCGCTGCGGGCGTCGCCGGCCGAAGCGGGTCCGACGACTCCGCCGGCACAGGGGGCGACAGTGGCG
Source organism: Acidobacteriota bacterium (assembly GCA_026394015.1). GTDB lineage: Bacteria > Acidobacteriota > Terriglobia > Bryobacterales > Bryobacteraceae. The sequence continues at coordinate 22,729 of JAPKZA010000289.1, read as the reverse complement.
GTGGCGGGGCCGAAAGGCGCAACGGCCACTGCGAGTTCCATAGTTCTGGACGGAACTAAATCCACCAGTGCGGATGGCAAGCCCGTGACCTATAGCTGGACCATGGCCGCTGGTAGCCCGGTTGCCGTGATCCTGGGCGGCACTACCGCGACGCCTACCGTTCAGTTCTCGCAGGGACGTGGCAGCTATACCTTCGTGTTGAGAGTCACCGATTCGACCGGAGTCACCGTTTCCGACACCGTTTCCGTCGATTATCGCGGCATATAGCGGCTCGCATAGCCGCCGGGTCGGTTTGCTCCGTATTCCACTCGGCGGCATCATCGAGCAAAAAAGCCGAGCAAAAAAAGCCGAGCAAAAAAAGAGCCGGATTTCCATTGCGACATCTTGTTGCAATGGAAACCCGGCCAAGAGTACCCGAATGGGCGTCAGAAGAAATGGTTGGAAGCTCGTTAGACGAGGTTCGGAATTTTAATGATCTTTTTCTGAATGGCGTACTGGACGAGTTGTGCTTTGTTATGAATGTCCAGCTTGCGCATCAGATTGAATTTGTGAGCTTCGACGGTTTTGACGCTCAAGTTGAGGTCGCAGGCGATTTCCTTGACGGATTGGCCTTCGGCGAGCATCTTGAGGACTTCCCGTTCGCGCGTCGTGAGCGTGGCGAAGCGAGGTAACCGGTTGGCTGATTTGATACGAGACCGGAAGTCGTCCACGAGTTGGGAGAGCATCCGGGGGCTGAGGTAGCTGCCGCCGCGCACAACATCGCGGACAGCCGCAATGAGTTGTTGCGCCGGGCTGTCTTTGAGGACGTAGCCACCGGCACCGACTTCCATGCCTTCCACCAGATAGTCTTCGTCATCGTACATCGTGAGGAAGAGGATCTTGGTTTCGGGCCGATTTTTCTTGATTTGGCGGGTTGCTTCGAAACTGCTGAGTCCGGGCATGCCGATATCCATCAGCACGACGTCGGGTCGGAGTTCGTTTGCGCGCTCGACAGCATCACCGCCGTTGGCTGCATCCCCGATGACTTCCATGTCGGTTTCGGCGGCTATAAGGGTTCTAACCCCTTGGCGGAAGAGGGTGTGATCGTCCGCTAACATGATACGAATCTTGGCCATAGTGCTTACCGTTGTTGTTCTAGATTTCCCAAGGGAGCTAATTTTGCGCGCACCGAAGGGCGCGACTTCGACAATTGCTTCAACACATTTTTCAACACAACTTTCTCAACAAGGGTCGGTTCCTGTTCCCGGCTAGTGTTTGGCTAGAGTTGTGAGCTGGCGCATCCTGCGTCCAGTTCCGGACATCTTTGCCAAATCGGCCACAGCCTCTCTAGGAATCGGCAGTTCGACCAGAATTTTCGTCCCCGAGGTTTGGCGGCGACTTGGCCGTTTTGCTTCGGATTGCTGACTATATTGTTTACGCAAATCCGACTTGGGAGCCGTTGCGCTTTCGATTTGGAACGAGCCGCCGAGGAGGGTAACTCGCTCGCGGATTCCGGAAAGTCCGAAAGAATCCTGCTTGCGAAAGGCTTCCTCAACGTTAAAGCCGATGCCATTGTCGATGACGCTCAGCCTTAATAAACTATCGGTGGTTCCGACAGAAATGTTTACAGTGTCAGCGAAAGAATGCTTTGCAATGTTGTGAAAACACTCTTGCACGAGCCGATAGACGATACTTTCGGTGCGCTTGGGGAGTCTTTCCAGGTTGTGCAATTGGACCCGGATTTTAGCGGGGCTGACCTGACGAAATCGTTGTACCAGTTGGCGGATCGCGGCACCGAGGCCGAGCTGATCCAAGACGGCCGGACTGAGGGCACTGATAAGGCGACGGGTTTCGATGATCGTACTTTCAACGGCGGCGCGGGTCTCGCGAAGGATGTCCCGTTCGGCGGCCAATGAGTCGGGCAAGCGACCTTCGAGCATCTCCATTTGGAGACGGACACAGAGGAGGCTTTGGCCGGCTTCGTCGTGGAGTTCCCGACTGATACGGCGACGTTCGGCCTCTTCGACATGGAGCATGTGTTCGGCCAACTGACGGATTTGTTCTTCGCGGGCCGCGAGTCCTTCGACGAGTTGCGCCTTTTCGATGCCCATCCAACAGCGTTCGGCGGCGGCGGTGAGCAGTTCCTGTTCGCGGGGAAACCACTCATAGACGCCCGTGAAGGCGAACTGAATGACTCCGGAGGCGAGTTTGCCACCGAGCGGAACCGACCAGACAGAACAGCCTTGGCGGGACCAGGCAGGATCGAGAGGACTGCCGATCGCGGGCTGCGAAAGGGTGCGATGGAGCGAAGGAGTGTTCGGGATGCGAAGCGGGCGGTGAGCCACGGGCTTCGCAGCGCGGGATTCGGCGCGGAGGTGCCACTGAGGAGCCGCCGGGGAACCGCTTACGGAAGAGGGGCCGGACTCCTGGACCAGGAAAATCCGCGCTTTCGCGGCACCGCAGAATTCCGAGAGGCTGACCAGAATGCGCGGTAGAAGTTCATCGAGCGAGCGGGATTCCAGTTCGATCCGAAACAGATCAAAGAACGTTTTGGTTTCCGCTTCGCGAACTTGGTAAAACGCGTTGTTGAGCGTCAGAATGACGCAAAAATTGAGTTGTTGGAGAACCCACCGGAGATTCGTTTCCGGCTCGAGAAGTTGGGCGTATTCTTCGAGGGCGGCGATGATGGTGCCCGGGGGGATATTGAGCTTCGCAAGGCGACGGCCGTTGTATTCGACCTGCTCAAAGAATGCCGAAATGGTCGCCGTCTTTTGCAGAAGCCGAAATGCCGCACCCGGGGTGGTGCCCAAAATAGCCAGGCCGACCCGAGCGTCTTCTTTCGGAGTTTGGCGACGGCGGCGCTGGAGGAACAGGCGGTCCGCCTCTTCGATCCGGGAACCGAGTTGAGCCGCCAGTTCGGCAAGCTGGGCGTGGAGCTGATCGCTGAGGACGTCAGCGGCGTCGGCCAGGATTGCGGATTGTCGTAGTCTCGCCACTAGGAGTCTTATCGAACTCTAAGCGGAAATCCTTTAGGGTGGACCCTACGAAATCGGGGCCACCCTACCAAATCTAGGGCATATCCGATTTAATCGTCATCGGAAGACTGATTGACCTTAAGGACGGCGAGGAAGGCCTCCTGGGGGATTTCGACGCGGCCGACGCGTTTCATGCGGCGTTTGCCCTCTTTCTGCTTTTCGAGGAGCTTCCGCTTTCGGCTAATGTCGCCGCCGTAGCACTTGGCTAGGACATTCTTCCGGATGGCGGCGATGGTCTCGCGAGCGATGACCTTGCTGCCGATGGCGGCTTGGAGGGCGACTTCGAACATTTGGCGGGGGATGAGCTTGCGGAGGCGATCGATGAGGGCTTTGCCGCGCTCGAAGGCGACGTCCTTGTGGACGATGATGGAGAGGGCATCGACGGATTCGCCGGCGACGAGAACGTCGAGTTTGACCATCGGGGAGGCGCGATGGCCGGCGAGTTGATAGTCCAGAGAGGCGTAGCCCCGGGAGGCCGACTTCAGACGATCGTAGAAGTCGAGCACGATTTCGTTGAGGGGGAGTTCGTAGCCCAGGACGACGCGTTCGCCGCCGATGTGTTCGAATTTTTGCTGTTTGCCGCGTTTTTCTTCGAGGAGAGCCAGGATTTCGCCGATGTACTCTTCGCGCGTGATTACGGTGGCATTGATGATGGGCTCATTGATGACCTCGATCGTGGCGGGGTCGGGCCAGCGGGAAGGGTTTTCGACGAAAACGACTTCACCGCCGCGGAGGGTGATTTCATAGCGGACACCCGGGGCGGTGGTGATGAGATCGATATCGAATTCGCGTTCGAGCCGCTCCTGGACGATTTCCAGATGGAGGAGTCCGAGAAAGCCGCAGCGGAAGCCGAAGCCGAGGGCGACGGAGTTTTCGGGTTCAAAGTTGAAGGCCGAATCGTTGAGACGGAGTTTTTCGAGGGCGTCGCGGAGGAGGCCGTGCTCGGAACTTTCGCAAGTGTAGAGACCGGCGAAGACCATGGGCTTGATGGGTTCGAAGCCGGGCAGGGCGGCGGCGGCGGGGTGAACCGCGTCAGTGATCGTATCGCCGATCAGGGCATCGCTGATCGTTTTGATGTTGGCGTAGAGGAAGCCGACTTCGCCGGCGCTGAGTTCTTCGTTCGGGACCGGTTTGGGTGACTGGTAGCCGAGGCCTTCGACTTCGAACACCTTACCGTTCGACCAGAGTTTGATTTTTTGGCGGAGTTTGATGCGGCCATCGATGACGCGCATGAGGATGATAACGCCTTTGTAGGGGTCGAACCAGGAGTCGAAGATCAGGGCGGATAGGGGGGCGTCGGGGTCGCCGGTGGGCGGGGGTACGCGCTGAACGATCTGTTCGAGGATTTCGGGGATGCCGATGCCTTGTTTGGCGGAGCAGAGAACGGCTTCGGAGGCGTCGAGACCGACGAGGGCTTCGATCTGTTCGCGGATGCGTTCGGGGTCGGCGGCGGGGAGATCGATCTTATTGATAACCGGAATAATCTCGAGGTTTTGATTGAGGGCGAGATAGGTATTGGCGAGGGTTTGGGCTTCGACTCCCTGGGAGGCATCGACCACCAGGAGGGCACCTTCGCACGCTTGGAGCGAGCGGGAGACTTCGTAGGTGAAATCGACGTGGCCGGGGGTATCGATGAGATTCAGTTGGTAGATCTGCCCATCTTTCGCTTTATGGAGAAGGCGAACGGCATGGGCTTTGATCGTGATGCCGCGTTCGCGTTCGAGGTCCATAGAATCCAGGACTTGGGCCATCATTTCGCGCTGGGCGAGGGCACCGGTATGTTCCAGAAGGCGATCGGCGAGGGTGGACTTGCCGTGGTCGATGTGGGCGATGATGGAGAAGTTTCGAATGTGTGATGGATCCATGCGTTACACTTGCGGAGGGCGGGCATAAAACTCCCGATAGACCTGATTATCCCATATGTCCCTAGAATTCCTTCTGTATGACATTGACGATGATGGGATTGCGACAATCACCTTCAACCGTCCCGCGAAGCTGAACGCATTGAATGCAGGCACCTTAGCCGAACTCGAAGCCACTTTGGACGAGGCAAAGAATAATGCGGCGGTGAGGGCCGTGATGCTGACTGGGTCGGGCGACCGGGCGTTTGTGGCCGGGGCGGACATCAGCGAGTTCGCGGCGATGTCGCCGGTGGGGGCGCAAAAGCAGTCTGAAAAAGGCCACGCGCTGTTTCGCAGGCTGGAGACGATGGGTAAGCCGGTACTGGCGGCGTTGAACGGATTTACGTTGGGTGGGGGCCTGGAGATGGCCATGGCGTGCACGGTGCGGGTGGCGGCGGAGACGGCGAAACTAGGTCAGCCGGAAGTAAAACTGGGGATTATCGCGGGTTATGGCGGGTCGCAGCGGTTGCCGCGGTTGGTGGGCAAAGGGATTGCGCTGGAAATGCTGTTGACGGGGGACCCGATCAGCGCGCAGCGGGCGTACGAGATTGGTTTAGTGAACTACGTCGTTCCGGGAGAGGAGCTGATCGCGTTTGCGAAGCAGCTTTTGCGGAAGATGTTAGCGAATGCGCCGGTGGCGTTGTCGTTGACGATGCAGGCGGTGGATGTGGGTCTTTCGTGCGGCTTGGCGGAAGGTCTTCAGTATGAGGCGGCGGCGTTTGGGTTGTCGGCCGCGACCAAAGATATGCAGGAAGGGGTGGCCGCGTTCTTAGGGAAGCGGGTACCGAATTTTGAAGGGAAGTGATTTGTCATTATGTCGGATAGGGTAATTGAGGGCGCGTTGACGGGGCAGGGTCTCCGGATTGGAATCGTCATGGCGCGATTTAACTCGCTGGTGACCGAGAGCCTGCTGAGCGGCGCTTTGAGCGGACTACGCCGCCACGGGGTGGCGGAGGAAGCGGTGATGGTGGTGAAGGTGCCGGGAGCCTGGGAACTGCCGCTGACGCTGGCTACGATGGCGGAGACCGGCAAGTTTGACGGGCTGATTGCTTTGGGGGCGGTGATTCGTGGGGATACACCGCATTTTGACTACGTGGCGGGCGAAGCGGCGAAGGGGATCGGTCAGGCGATGATGAAGAGTCAGGTGCCGATCGTGTTTGGGGTTTTGACGACGAACACGCTGGAGCAGGCGATGGATCGGGCGGGGGCGAAGTCTGGAAATAAGGGCTATGACGCGGCGGCGACGGTGATTGAGATGGCGAACCTGTTGCGGGAGTTGAAGAGTTAGTGCCGGCAAGACATCAATCCAGACGACGCGCGGTACAGATCATGTACCAGTGGGACATGCGGCAGCCGTTGTCGCTCGATGAGGCGATGCGCGCGTACTACGCCTCGCTGTATTCGGAGGAGACGGAGGAGCGGCCGACGTGGGATGAGTTCATGGAACTCCTGACGCGCGGGACGGTGGAGAAGTTGGAAGAGCTGGACGCGTTGTTGGATCGGCATTCGCAGAACTGGCGGGTGGCTCGGATGTCGGTGGTGGATCGGAACATTTTGCGTTTGGCGGCGTTCGAGATGGTGTTCACGGCGACGCCGCCGCCGGTGGTGATTGACGAGGCGTTGGAGCTAGCGCGACGGTTTTCGAGCGATGAAAGCGTGGGGTTCGTCAACGGCGTGCTGGATGCGCTGCGGCGTCAGTTACCGGCGAAGGAATAGGTTCCTACGCAACGGCGGCCGAATCTAGCGCATCATAGAGGAAGATGAATAATTCCCAAGTCCAGACGACGATACTTCCGAACGGATTGAAAATTGTAACTGAGCGGATGTCGCATTTGCGGTCGGTGGCGTTGGGGATTTGGGTGCGGTCGGGATCCCGGCGGGAGAGCGAGGCGGACAACGGGATAGCGCATTTCATGGAGCACATGGTGTTCAAGGGCACCAAGCGCCGGAGTGCGGAGCAGATCGCGCGTTCGTTCGATTCGATTGGCGGCCATATGGATGCGTTTACGAGCCGGGAGATGGTTTCGTATAACGCCAAGGTGCTCGACGAGCATCTGCCGCAAGCCTTCGACATTTTGGCCGATTTGGTGATGAACCCGATGATGCGGGATGAGGATTTGGCGAAAGAGAAAGGCGTCGTGCTGGAAGAGATCAAGATGGACGCCGATAACGTGGAGTATCAGACCCACGAGCTTTTTTGCCGGAACTTCTGGAAGGGGAACGCGATAGGGCGGTCGATTCTGGGGACGGCGAAGACGGTGAAGGCGATTACCCCGGAGTCGTTGCGAGCCCACTTTAAGGGCACCTACATTGCGCCGAACATGCTGGTGACGGCGGCGGGCCGGATGGATCATGAATCGATTGTAAAGCTGGCCGAAGCCACTCTGGGGAAGCTGCCGAAGCGGAAACCGCTGCCGCCGCTGCCGGTGGCGGCCACATCTCCGCAGATTTCTTCGAAAGAGAAGAAATCGGTGGAGCAGGCGCATTTGTGCTTGGGGGCGCCGTCGTTTCCGATGCCGCATCCGCGGCGGTATGTCGCTTACACGTTGAACAATATTTTGGGCGGGGGGATGAGTTCCCGATTGTTTCAGAACATTCGGGAGAAGCAGGGGCTGTGTTATTCGATCATCAGCGAGCTGACGAGCTATCGGGATACGGGCTGCTTGGCGATTTATGCAGGTACGAGTCCGGAGACGTTGCGCAAGGTGATTGATTCGACCCGGGTGGAGCTGACCAAGATCAAGAATGAGCGGGTGAGCGAGGAGGAGTTGCAGCGGTCGAAGGACAACTTGAAGGGGTCGATTGTGCTGGGTTTGGAGTCGACGTCGAGCCGGATGTCGAATTTGGCGCGGCAGGAGATGTACTTCGGCCGGCATGCGGAGATGGAAGAGATTTTGGAGCGAATTGAGCTGGTGACGGCGGAGGAGGTGCAGGAGGTGGCGAACGAGTTCCTGCAGCCGGCGAAGATGGGGTTGACGGTGATGGGGCGGTTGAACGGCCAGAAGTTTACGCGGAAAGACTTGCAGTGCTAGGGTAGCAATGGTTTTTGCAGCTCGTTATGTACGGTTGGCGTTTGTATTTTGGCTGGCGGCTTCCGGCTGGGCTTTGGACCTGGGGAAGTTGGTTCCGCAGGGTTACGTCAACGACTACGCGAATGTGATTCCGGCGTCGCAGCGGGAGGCGCTGGAGCGCTATTGCGCTGCAGTAGAGAAGGCAACCGGAGCGCAGATGGCGCTGGTGACGATTCCGACGCTGGAAGGCGAGCCGGTCGAAGACGTGGCCAATAGCCTCTATCGGCGTTGGGGGATCGGGAAGAAGGGCAAAGACGAAGGGCTGCTGCTGTTGTTGGTGGTGGGGGACAGGCGGACGCGGCTCGAAGTGGGATATGGGTTGGAGCCGATTTTGCCCGACGGATCGGCGGGCAGTGTTTTACGGGAGATGCGGCCGGCACTGCGGGAGGGAGCGTATGGGGATGCGCTGATCGCGGCGAGCCACTACTTGGGAACTCGGATTGCGAAGGCTAAAAATGTAGAGGTAGAGGGCGGGGCGACGCCCGAGCCGGTGCAGCGGCGGAAGAAGGAAGGGGCGGTGCCGTTGTGGTTGATGATCGTGGGTGGGATCTTTTTCCTTTACCTGCTGGGCAGTGGGAATTTGGGGGCGTTGTGGCTTTTGGGATCGATATTCTCGGGCCGGGGCGGGGGAGGCGGCGGGGGTGGCGGCGGATTTGGCGGCGGCGGGGGGGCGGGCGGGTTTGGTGGTTTCGGGGGAGGAGATTCGGGCGGAGGAGGATCGTCTTCGGACTGGTAGAGGGCTATGTCGAAAGAACTAGAAAAGCGTTGTGCAGAGTTGGCGGAACGATCGGCGAAGGCGTTTGGAAGCGGCCTTGTCTCGTTGATTTTGTATGGATCGGGCGCGCGGGGGGATCGGGATGAATCGTCGGATTTGAACGTTCTTTGCGTGCTTGAGGAGTTGACGCCGAAGGAGTTGGGGCAGGCGGAGCCGATATTCAAATGGTGGCGAGGGCTGGACAATCCTGCGCCGTTGCTGCTTTCGGCTGAGGAGGTGAAGACTTCGACCGATTGTTTTGCGATGGAGTTTCACGATATCCAAGAGGTCCATCGGCTTTTGGCTGGTCGAGATGTGTTGGCGGACCTAGTGATTGACGATTCGTTTTATCGGGGCCGGGTGGAGTTTGAGGTGCGGAGTAAGCAGTTGCGGCTGCGGCAGAAGGCGGCGGGGGTGCTGTCGGATGCGGGGCTGTTGACGAAATTGATGACGGAGAGTGTTTCGACGTTTTTGTTGCTGGGTCGGCATGTTTTGCGGCTGGCGGGGGTCGAAGCGCCGACGCAGAAGCGGGCGATTGCGGAGGCGATGGAAAAAGCTTTCCGAATAGAGGCTGGTCCGTTCTATACTTTGTTGGATCTCCGTGAGGGGAAGAGCAAAGCGCGCGGGCTGGATGCGGCGAGTTTGTTCGCCAGGTATTTGCAACAGATCGAACTTTTGGTCGCGACAGTCGACCGTTTGGAGAGATGAGACATGAAGATTGCATTGATCATAGTCGGCGTATTAGTGGCGATTGGCCTTTTCTTCGGGATGCAGGTGTTGGGCACGAGAAATGAGCTGGTGGTGCAGAAGAATGCGATTGACGGCGCTTTTGCGCAGGTGGACGTGGCTCTGCAACGCCGGTCGGATTTGATTCCGAACCTGGTAGAGGCGGTGAAGGGGTTCGCGTCCCAGGAAAAGGACGTGATTGCGTCGGTGGCGAACGCGCGGGCGGCGCTGGGCGGGGCGCGGAGTCCGGCGGAGAAGATTTCGGCCAACGGGCAGTTAGACAGTGCGCTTTCGCGGCTGCTGGTGGTGGTGGAATCGTACCCGCAACTCAAAAGCGACGCGAGCTTTATGCGGCTGCAGGATGAGCTGGCGGGGACGGAAAACCGCATCGCGGTGGAGCGACGGAAGTATAATGAGACGGTCCAGAAATATAACACGACCATTGAACTGTTCCCGAACAACATCGCGGCGTCGCTGTTCGGATTCCAGCGCAACGATGCTTATTTCAAGACAGACCCGGGAGCGCGGACGGCGCCCAAAGTGAACTTCGGAACCAAATAATTTTTAGAAAGACATGCCTGAAACATTTCGTAATTACATCAACGGCGAGTGGGTAGACGGAGCGACGTTCGAGAACCGGAACCCGGCGAATACGGACGAGGTAGTTGGCCTGTTCGTGAAAGGAACGTCGGCGGACGTGGACCGCGCCGCGGATGCGGCGCAGGCGGCGTTTGCCAAATGGAGCGCGATGCCGGGTCCGGCCCGGGGAGCGTTTCTCTTTAAAGTGGCCGATATTCTGGAGAAGAAGTTCGACCAGTTAGGCGAAGAGATGTGCCGGGAAGAGGGCAAGACGTTGCCCGAGGCGAAGGGCGAGGTCCGGCGCGCGATCAACATCTTCCGTTATTTCGGGAGCGAGGGTTCGCGGTTGCCGGGTCACTTGGTGCCCTCCGAGCGGGACCGGGTCCATATGTTCGCGATTCGGAAGCCGATTGGCGTGATTGGTTTGATTACGCCGTGGAACTTCCCGATTGCGATTCCGGCGTGGAAGATGGCTCCGGCGCTGGTTTGCGGGAACACGATTATCGTGAAGCCGGCGAGCGTATCGCCGATGAGCGCGTGGCGGATTGTGGAGGCTTGCCATGAGGCCGGGATTCCGGCGGGCGTGGTGAACTTCATTGCGGGATCGGGCGCGACGATTGGCGGGGCGCTGGTGAACGCGAAGCCGGTGAAGGCGATTTCGTTTACGGGATCGGTGGAAGTCGGCAACTGGGTACACACGGAGGGCTCGAAGCGGCATTTGCGTTTGCAGCTTGAGATGGGCGGGAAGAACCCGACGATCGTGCTGGCCGATTGCGACTTCAATTCGGCGGTAGAGAACGTGGTGAACGCCTCGTTTTTCTCGACGGGCCAGAAGTGCACGGCGACGAGCCGGGCGATTGTGGAAGCTCCGATTTACGACAGGTTTGTGGCGGCGCTGGTGGAACGGACGAAGAAGCTGAAGGTCGGCAACGGCATGGAAGCGGGTATCGACATCGGGCCGGCGGTGGACGAAGGGCAGTTGGAGACCGACCTGAAGTACATCGCGATTGGCCGGAAGGAGAACGGGGAACCGTTGTGCGGCGGCAATCGGCTGACGGGTGGGGCTTACGACAAGGGTTACTTTGTGGAGCCGACGATTTTCGCGGATGTGAAGGAAGGCGACACGTTGGCGACCGAAGAGGTCTTTGGGCCGGTGCTGGTGGTGATGAAGGCGACGGACGCGGCGGATGCTTTGCGGATGGCAAATGCGACCGAGTTCGGGCTTTCGGCATCGATTCAGACGACGAACATATCGCGGGTATTTGAGTTTGTGTACGGCTGCGAGGCCGGTTTGTTGACAGTGAACCTGCCGAGCGCGGGCGTGGAGTATCAACTCCCGTTTGGCGGGACCAAGGATTCCAGCTTCGGACCGAAGGAACAGGGGCCGGCGGCGATGGACTTCTATAGCGACTACAAGACCATTTATTTGAAGTACTAAGTTAGTAACTCTCTCATGAAACTCGGACAAATCAAGTGGAATAACGAAGTAACAGCGGCCATTTTCGAAGGCACGACGGCCCGGGCGATCCCGGGCCACACGCTGTACGACCTGATCCGGCGGGCGGAGGTCGAGAAGAAGAACCTGACGGAGTTGGCGGCGTCGATGGCATCCTCCCACAAAGAGGCCAGCGCTCCGATGATCCCGCTCTCGCCGAAAGAGGTGTGGGCTTGCGGGTGCACCTACGAGATGAGTGCGAGCTTTCGGGACGCTGAGCACAACACGCGCGAGGGATTTTATCGCTACGTGTTTGACCCGGCGAATCGGCCGGAGGTGTTCTTCAAGGGCACGAGCCGGGTTTGCGTGGGGCCGAATGCGGGCATTGGCTTGCGGGCGGACTCGAGCTTTACGGCTCCGGAGCCGGAGCTAGCGGTGGTGTTGGGTTCTAACGGGCGCGTGGTGGGCTATACGATCGCCAACGACGTTTCGGCGTGGGACATCGAGAAGGAGAATCCGTTGTACCTGCCGCAATCGAAGCAGTACTCGGCGTGTTGCTCGCTGGGTCCGGTGATGGTAACGGCCGATGAGTTGACGAACCCCTACGACATCGAGATGAGCTGTACGATTCTGCGGGGCGAGACGCAGACGTTTTACGGCGAGACTTCGACGGGGAAGCTGGGCCGGAAGATTGAGACGTTGATCGAGTATTTGCTGCGGTCGAATCCGGTGCCTTGCGGCAGCGTGTTGCTGACGGGCACCGGGATCATCGTGACGCAGGCTTCGGCGTTAGCGGCGGGCGACGTGGTGAAGATTACGGCGTCGGGGATTGGCGAACTGTCGAATCCTTGCGTGATCGTTTAGCGATTTGCCAGAGCAGGGTCGGGACGCCAGCGAGCAGGAGTAGAGAGCCTGTCGCTGGTTCGGGGATGCCACTTCCGCCCGGTCCCGGCCCCGGGCCAGGCCCCGTCGCGGGGGCGAATTCGCAGCCTGCCGCTCCGATGGAGACGTTGTTCGTATCCAAAGTGACGGCGCCATTGCGGGCGAGGGCTCGACCGCAGTTGATATTAGCTCCGGTGTTGAGGGTGATGCTTGTTAGGGCAAGGATGTTCCCGGCGAAGTTGGTGGTGGTGCCCAGGGTGGCCGAGCTACCGACCTGCCAGAAGACATTAGCTCCCTTTCCACCGTTGATAAACGTAACGTTGGAGTTGCTGGCAGTGGTTAACGTACTGCCGATCTGGAAGACGAAGACCGAGGTGGGATCCGCGAGGGAGTTAAGGGTGAGCGCGCCGGTCAATTGGGCGGAGGATGAGAAGCAGTAAACGCCTGGGGTGAGGGTGAGTCCGCCAAGGTCCTGACCGGTGAGGACGCTTCCGCAGGGTTGGTTGACGGCGGACACATAGGCCGCAGTGAGATCATTTTGCGCCTGAAGGGGAACGGCCCCGGCGGAGTAAACGGATCCTCCGGTGACGCTTCCGGGAGGAAAGCCAGTAATGGCGGGGCCTGGCGAGACGCCGAGGTTTCCGGTGATGAGCGAACTGCCGGTATTGGTGACGGTGGATCCGGCGAGTACGGCGAACAGGCTCGAGGTGCCGAGATCGACGAATACGGCGGCGGATGGGGCGCGGAGCGGCAGAAACAGGATCGCGACTGCACAAATAGGCAGAGTTTTCATGGAGTTTCCCCTGGGGTTGGAGTAAGGGAGAAAGGAGGAGAGGTGGGGCTTCATTAATGACGAAAGCCTCGCGGTCCTCCTCCCGACGCCCAGCATCTTCGCTGAAGGCCGAGTCCTCCGCATTCTGTTAATCGATGCTTAAAGGGTTCGACTAAATCCCGCTGGGAGGATTCCTACCAAGTTGTTCGCACGTAAGGGGCCAAATGTCGATTTGGTTAAAGATAGTTCGTTTGTGTTGCCAAGGGACGGAAAGCGTGCCAGGCGAATGACCGTGGGTGGCCGAGTGACCATTGGTGGTCAAAGGCCTAAGTTACTCAGCGGCGGGCGGCGATGGCGTTGTGAACGCGCTGGCGGTCGCCGTCGTCGGGGATTTGGAGGGCGGCTCGCGTTATTGCTTCGACGGTTTGCGGAGTAAGTACGGGACGGGAGAGGAGGGCAAGAAGAACGCGCTGTCGATCGCCAGAGGAATGGATGGAGTTGAGCGCGGTGAAGTAGGGATTGCGGACGGGGGCTTCGTCGATGAAGAGTTCGGCGGCGCGGGTGAGGACGCGGGCTTTGTCGCCGTCGCTTGTGATGCGGGCGAGTTGGGGAAGAAGGGCTGCTTGGGAAGCGGCAGAGGGGCCGAGGAGTTCCTGGATGGCGCGGGCGCGATCGGCATCGGAGTGCATGGTGGCGAGGACGCGGACGGAAGCGTCGAAAGCCTTCAGACCGGGCGCTGCGTTGAGGAGCAGGGTGGCTTTGTCGCCGTCGGAGTTGAGCAGGGCGGCGGAGTCGAGGGCGAGGGCGACGGTGGCGGGGTCAACCGACGGGGCGGTAAGGACGGCGGAGAGGAGGCGGCGGCGATCTCCGTCGGAGTGAATGGAATTGGTGGCTTTGAACCAGTCCGGGGTGGGCGGGATTTCGAGAAGGAGCGTGGTCTTGTCGTCGTCAGAGGAGAGCTGGGAGACGGAGCGGAGGAGGCGAGGAAGAGCGGACGCGGGCAGGTCGGTGGCGAGTTGGGAGAGGATGTGACGGCGGTCGCGGTCAGAGTGGAGAGAGTCGACGAAGGCGAGCAGGGGGGCGTCGAGGGCGCGGAAGTGGCGGGCGGTATGGTCGAAGAATTGGCGCTTGTCGGAATCGGAGTTGAGTTCGGCGGCGACTTTGAGAACGCGGCGGAGTTGCTCTTCCGAGAGGGTTGAAACGGTGAGGAGTTCTTCGAGATAGAGGCGCTTTACGTGGGCGTTGCCAACGGTGCGGATTTCGCGGAGGGCGCATTCGACTCCACCGGCGACTCCACCGGCATTGATCCAGCGGTTGAGGCGGGCAGAGAGGTTTGTTTCGCGCTCGCGGAGCCAACTGGAGAGTTCGTGGGCGAGTAGGCGCTGGGCTTCGGCGTCGTAGGTTCGACGGACGCCGCTCGAGAAGTAGAGCCGGGTGATTTCGCCGTGGGCGTTGGCTTCGAGTTCAACTTGACGGGTGGCGAAGCGGTCGCCGGTGGCGATGACGAGCTTCGAGCCGGGGGACATAAAAGCGACGTCCTGGTCGTCGTCGGTGAAGTCGATATCGCCACGGACTTTGAACTCACGACGGCCGTTGGGATCGGAGATGACGGAGGTGGTGTTGTAGGTGCCGAAGCCGAAGAGATGGCTGTAGGGGGTGGACTGGGAGACGGCGAGGAGGAGGAGGACTCCCGCGCCGAGGACGAGCGGGGCGGAGGCAGCGGGCATGCGGTTGCGGGCGCCGTCGAGCAGGGCTTCGAGACGGGCGAAGATCTCCTTGCGGCGACCGGCGCCGGCGGCGAGGAGGGGGGCGGGGCCAAGGGAGGTGAGTTCGGCGACGCGGGCGAGGGCTTCGGCGTAGGGTTTGGTCGAGCCGGAGTGGTCGACGACCCAATCGTCGCAGGCCATTTCGCGTTCGCGGTCGAGTTGGCGACCGATGAAGTAGACGGCGGGGTGGATGAAGAAGACGGCGCGGAGGAGGCGCTCGGCGAGGGTGGTCCAGTCGTCGCGGCGTTCGAGGTGAGCTGACTCGTGGAGGAGGACGAGGCGGAGTTGTTCGGGGGTTAGCCCGGCGGCGAAAGACTCGGGCAGGAGGATGGCGGGGCGGAGGTAGCCTAGGGCCATGGGCATGCCGATGCGGGGGGAGAGACGGACCGAGACGGACCGGGAGAGGGGCATGGGGAGAGTGAGCGGAGCCGGGTGGCTTTTGCGTTTCCACCAAGTGAGGACGAGGTAGGCAAGGGCGAGGCGGAGGAGTTGGAAGAACGCGAGGGTGGCGGCGAGGGGGGCGAAGAGTTCGACGGGGCCGTGGTGATCGACCTCAATAAGCGGCCGGGGGACGGCAGTAGGCAGGGGTTCGGCGGGAGAGGATTCGGTGGCGACGGCGACTCGGGCAACTGGTGTTGGCGTTTCGAACGGGGAGAGGTGGGGAAGTTGGCGGAGAGCGGGGAGGAGGAGCACGACGGCCAGGGTGACTTGCCAGATGGCGAGACGGGTGGCGGCGCTGTAGCGGGTGAGGTGCCGGAGGACGAACCAGACGGCAAGGGAGAGGAGTCCGCCTTGCCAGAGGGAGTTGGCTAAGGCGTTGGGGAAGGATTCGATCATTGGGCCTCCTTGATCAGCTTCCGGAGGCTTTTCAATTCGTCGGAGCTGAGCTTTTCGGTTTTCAAGAGATTGAGGACGAGCTGTTCGGCGGAGCCTTCGAAGAAGCGGCTGAGGATTTGGCGGACGGCACTTTGGCGGGCTTGATCGCGGGGTACGCGGGGTTTGTAGAGGAAGGCTCGGCCGTCCTTATCGTGTTCGAGGTAGCCTTTGTCTTCGAGGATGCGGAGGGTGGTGAGGATGGTGGTGTAGGCGAGGGGTGGGTGGGCGGGGAGGGCGTCGAGGACGTCTTTGACGGTGGAGGGACCGCGGTCCCAGAGGACGTTCATGAGCCGGAGTTCGGCTTCGGTGAGGGAGGTGGATTCTTTGCGGGCCATGGGAACTCTTAAAGAATTAGTAGCATGAACGGAGCGAGCGGTCAACTAAGGAATTAGTTTTTCAATGGAAGGGCTTGAGGCTGTGATTTGGCTTGGATAGTAAAAAACGAGCGAAAAAGGCGGGTTCCGCGAGCTTTCGATCGCACATGTCTCTCTATTTCTACACTTTAGAAAGAGGTCGGTTCTTTCGGAGGGTACGGAAACGTGGTGTCGTTCGTTGCTTTCTTCCGGGGTAGAAATAAGGGTCTCCCTATTGAGATTGTCTCGCGGTGTTTGGGGGGAACGGAGCGTGTGTTTTCTGGAAGTACTTGAAAAGAGGGGAATAGCAATTTCAACGTTCGGTGATCCGCGGGTTTGAGGCGGCTGAAAACGGGTCGGGAGGAGGGCGGGGCCCGCAGGGGAAGTCGCATCCCATCGACGATGATGGGAGATGGGAGAAAGCGTTCTGCGAGGAGGGAGAAGTGGGCAGGGAAAAGCTTGGAGCCGCCCATCGATTGCTTCATGGGATTGGGGCGTTCCAGGCAGACGGGAAGGGTGGGCGGACCGACTTGATTTTCGGAGAACCTATCGACAGCGACCGCAGCCAAATGCACCTTGCAGAAGTCCTGGTGCTCACCGAGTGGAAGAAGGCGACGAAGCCCAGGGATGGTCGATCAGCTCTTTGGAAAAGCACGGCAGCCGATTGAGCCGTATGCGATTGGCGTTCTTTGGCAGGTTATCGGTATCTGGTCGTGGTGTCCAAGGACTGGCATCGCGACCAACCTGGTCAATCGCATGAAGGGATTGTATACAAGCACACCAACTTGGCGTGGGATCCAAAGGCACCGTCAAAAACGACGTGAAGATCGGGGGCTAAGCCGCGTCTTGACTCGAGAGCGCGGCTTCGAGCGCTTCGAATTTTGTATTGTGGGCGGGGTCGACCATGCGGGCCACCTGTTGGCGGTGGCAGCCGAGGCGTTTGACTAGTTCGGACTGCTGATGGCTTGCTCGCGCATGGTTTGGTAAAGTGCAAGCTTGGCGACGGTGGATGCAGACAAATAGACGCTGATCTGCCCTCGCTCGATAGCTGAGGGGACGGGCGACCGTTTGCTGGCCTCCACATAGAACGATAAGGCGGCGACTGGATTGGCGGTGGATTTGTCTTCGACGAAGGTTTTGGTTTCGGGGACGGTAGGGAATGAGACGAAGTAGGTTCCGTTCGAGTCAAGGACGAATTTAGCGGGATCGGTGCTGTACCTTGCGCTTCCTCTATTTTCTATGCCTACTTTGGGCCTAACGACTTCTTGATTGCATTCACGAGCCCCTCGCCAAGATCTTGCTTTTTTCGTGCATGGGCAGGAGGGTCTGAGTCACACCGAGGTATCGCTTTAACTCTTGGCTGTTCACAATGCCAGCATGCAACAGTTTTGTTACCGCCTACGACGAGGGGAATTCAGGCGACAATAGGGCATGATCACCAGAAGATCGGAAGCAGAATGGCGCGGCGGACTTAAGGACGGCGCGGGGAAGATTAAGTTTGGCAGCGGGGCCTACGAAGGACCCTACAATTTCTCGTCTCGCTTCGAAGGCGGGGCGGCCACGAACCCAGAAGAGCTGATGGCAGCGTCCCACGCGGGATGCTTCTCCATGGCTTTCTCGCTGTTCCTGGGAATGGCTAACTTTACGGCTACGCGGATTCATACGACCGCGGCCGTCAAGCTGGAGCAGGTGGGCGGCGGGTTCGATATCACCCATATCCAACTGACCATGGAAGCCGTCATTCCAGGCATCACCGAAGGACAGTTCCAAGAGTTGGCGAAGCAGGCTAAAGAAAATTGCCCGATCTCGAAAGCCCTAGCGTCCGTGCCGATCGACTTGACCGCAACCCTCGCCTAAAGCGAGATGTTGCCGTGCTTCTTGCTGGGCAGGGAGTCCTTTTTATTTTCGAGCATGCGGAAGTGTCGGATCAGCTTTAGGCGGGTCTGGCGGGGCTCGACAACCGCATCGATGAACCCATTTTCGGCGGCTACAAAGGGCGTGGCAAACGCTGGTTGTAGTCGTCGATTTTGGCTTGGCGAGTGGTGGCTTCGTCGCGACGGAAGAGAATGTTCACGGCCCCTTCGGCTCTCGGGTGGGTAGACGGCGATGCGGGGGGAGCGATCGTCGAGGGGGGACACACGACTACCTTGATGTGGCAAAGGTGGTTGTAGACATCGGGGACGAGCGAATTGGGGGTCCGCCGAGGTCCGCCTTAGAGAGGTCGTCGTGGGTGGCCGTTTTGATGATGTTCGGGCCGGTGACGACGAAGTCGGTGAGAGCCACTTGCGCAGGGTGCAATGATGGCGGGGATTGGGGTATGACGCCGGAAGGGATGGTGTGGCGTAAGAAGATGTCGGCGTAGCCGACTATGGAGAGGGCTCCGGCTTGAGAGCGGGCTCCGCCGGAGTCGTTAAGGCCGATGATGGGGGCGCCGGTTTTGAGAGCGAGGTGCGTGACCTTACAGGTTTTCGGGATGCTGGCGGGCTTGGCGTTAGGGGGCCGCCGCTGGCTAGAGCGGCGCAATGGCGGCGTTCATCGACTCGGATGAGGGAAGAAGGATCAGGGTAGCACCGCGGGGGACACAGATTAGTTTTGGATAACGGATGGATTTCCTTAAAGATTCGGCTTTGTTTACCGATTTGATAACAGTAGGACGAGCGCGGCAACGACGACTCGGTTCCAACCTGAGGTGAAAAGATGGCTGTCATTGAACGTTTTAACATTGATGATGTGATGCAGAAGATGGATCGCAGCGAGATCGCCAACCTGCCGTACGGCGCGGTTGAGATTGACCGCAACGGGACGATCTTGTTCTACAACCAGGCAGAGGCGGAGATTTGTAACCGCGATGTTCGTGGCCATGTGGGCCGGAACTTTTTCCGCGACGTGGCTCCTTGCACGAACCGTCCGGAATTCAGAGGTCGTTTTGACGAGATCGTCCACCAGGGCAAGAGCATGGCGATGTTCGACTACACCTTCGACTACAACATGAAGCCGACGCGGGTATCGATTCAGATGAAGAAGGGATCGAGCGGCGATTCGGTGTGGATTTTCGTAAAGCGGCTTTAGTAGTAAGGGCTGAATCGTGAACGAACAAGCTCAGATCCTGCGGGTGGTATCCGACCTGGTAGAGGCCCAATTGGCCGAGAGTCGGCGGACCGGGACGGATACCCTCCTCCGCGGGGACTGGACTGGCCAGACCCGGATCCGGGATGGCGAAGAGCAGGGAGCGGAAGGTACACTGGGCGCGGACTCATTGGAAATGCTCGAGCTAGGCGCTCGGGTGAACCAGTTTTTCCATCTGCATGAGTGGGGTACCGAGGAGAACCTGCTTCGTTTTCGAACGCTAGAAGGATGGGCTGAGGTGGTGGGGCAGACGATCCGGGACGATTGGCGGAGCCTGACGTTTCAGACGTCCGGGAGCAGCGGTGTCCCGAAGCGTGTAACGCATGACCGGGAGCGGCTGGAGTGGGAGGCGCGAAGTTGGATGAGTCTGTTCGAAGGAGTGCGCCGCTGCGTCAGTCTGGTTCCTGCCCACCATATGTATGGCTATCAATGGACCGTGAGTTTGCCCGAACTCGCGGGCTGGCCCGTGGTGGATGGACGGTTTTGGTCGGTCCCGCGGTTGGTGGGAGAGATGCGACCCGGGGATCTGGTGGTTGGATTTCCGCTGCGGTGGGAGTTGATTGGCCGCTACGGTGAAAAGGTTCCGGATGGGGTGACTGGGGTCAGCTCTGCCGGAGCGCTGCGCGATTCATTATGGGGTCAGTTGCGAGAAAAGGGCTGGGGGCGGATGGTTGAGATTTACGGATCGACCGAGACCGGCGGGATCGGTTGGCGGGAAAGGGAATCGGCAGGTTACCGGCTGGCGCCGGGCTGGAGCCGAGCGGACGGGGAAGACGGGCGCGGAGACCGGCTGGTTTGGCGTGACGAGGGGACGGTGGAATTGATGGACCGGTTGGATTGGCGTCAGGCTGGAGAGTTTCGATTGGCCGGACGAAACGATGGAGCCGTCAAGGTGGGGGGAACGCTTGTGTATTTTGGCCAAGTGGAGTCGACCCTCCGGGAACATCCGGCGGTCGCCGATTGCCGGGTCAAGGCGGGGGAAGCGGATGATGCGCGAGTCCGGGCTTTCGTCGTTGTGCGGACCGGCGAGCAAGCGTTGACGGCCCAGGCTCTGATGCGGTGGTTGAGCTGTCGGCTTGCGGCGGCGGCCATTCCGAGACAGATCGTATTCGGCACGGCGTTGCCGGTTGATGGAAACGGAAAGGAGGCGAACTGGTGACAATTTTAGAGATTGACGAGCGCATGACAGGGACTGCGGTGGCCGAAGTGGCGATCGATGGACGGCGGTGGGTCACTTTGGAGGAGTTCTGGTCGCTGAGCGAAGGGAAGGCGCGGCTGGCCGCTTCGCCAGAAATGTTGGACCGTTTGGAGGGTTGCCGGCGATTACTCGAGGATTTGACCGCCAAACGGCGGCTGATTTATGGAGTGACCACAGGCTTCGGCCCACTGGCGACACAGCATATTGACCCTGAACTATCCCCGTTGTTGCAGCGGAATCTGATCTATCACTTGGCGACTGGAGTTGGGGCGCCGCTGTCGGTTGAGCAGTCGCGGGGCATCCTGGCCGCGCGACTCCTCAGTTTGAGCCGGGGACATTCGGCGATTCGAGTCGAGACGTTCCTGTTCTTGAAGGAATGCCTGAATCGAAACGTCATTCCGGTAGTGCCATCTCAAGGCACCGTCGGGGCCAGCGGGGACCTGACGCCACTGGCTCACGTAGCCCTTGGCTTGTTGGGAGAGGGAGCGATCTGGGATTGCGGAACCCAGCGTCCGGCTGCGGAGGTCCTGGCTGAACATGGTCTACAACCGCTGGCTTTGCTGGCCAAAGAAGGTCTGGCGATGGTGAATGGGACCTCGGCGATGACTGCGATCGCTGCGCGGAATGGAGTGCTGGCCGAGCGCGCCTTAGAGATTTCAGCTCGGCTCTCAGTGCTGTATGCCGAAGTTCTGAGGGGCAAACGGGAGGCCTACTCACCAGAGATTGCCTCGGTGAGGGCTCATCCCGGGCAAATCTGGGCGGCGACGCGGCTAGAAGGATTGGCCGGCGATTCGACAAGGCTTGCTTGCATTGACGACGAAGCGACCATTTCGGTCGATGCCGAGACAGGACTTGGCGACGACCGGCCCATTCTTCAGGATCCGTATACGGTTCGCTGCGCCCCCCAAATTCTCGGCGCGGTGCGAGATTTGATTCGCTACCACAATGACGTGGTGGAGACCGAATTGAACTCGGTGACCGACAATCCGCTGTTCTTCCCCGCCGGCGATGACGGCGAAGGTGGGACGGTTCGCCATGGAGGCAACTTTTTTGGGTTACCTGTTGCGTTGGCGTCGGATGCTTTACATCCAGGTGTGATCCAGCTTGCGTTGACGAGCGAGCGCCGGACCGCTCGGCTATGCGACCCGAAACTGAACGGGGGTCTGCCGGCGTTTCTCCAGGCGCGGCGAAATGGATTGCAAAGCGGACTCATGGGAGCTCAGGTGACGGCCAGCGCTTTGGTAGCGGAGATGCGCTCCGACGCGGGCCCGGCTTCGATTCAGTCGATACCCACGAACAACAACAACCAGGATGTAGTCCCGATGGGGACCATCGCCGCTCGGAAAACACATAGGGCGCTCGACAATCTGTTTCCGGTTCTGGCCATTGAGGCGATCGCCCTGGCCCAAGCGGTTGACGAGTTGGCCGAAAGGGGGGAGACAGGGATCAGCCGGGACGGGCTTCGGTTGGTTCGCTGGGTTCGCCAACGGGCACCGCGGATTCTAGCCGATCGGAGTCTGGCCGCCGAGATCACCGCAATCGCTCAAGGAATCGCTCAAGAGGATTGGTCTGAGGACTGGGTTGAGGTCAACTAGCTTGCGCCGCTTGTCGGTCATTCCGATCCTCCACGCGGCAGCGGATTTGGGCAGCTTCGCGCCAAAGATCCAGGCTGGCCGGGCGTCGCAATCGAGCCGCGAGATCGATCATATCTGGACTCAGGTGCGGAATCTGGTGCTAGAGCTGGAGTTTGACTACGCCCGGCTTCGGCTTTACCAGGACAGTCTGCCGATTTGCGGTTTTGAGGACAAAATCGTCTCGGATCTGGCGTTTCAAGGCAGCGCGAACTTTCGGTTGCTCGCTGAACTGATGGATCGGGGAGCCCAGTTGGTCGGAACGGAATCCCCGCAACTGTTGCTGCGGGAGTTGGAATGGGTCCGGAGTCCCCATTTGGCCACGGCGGAGCAGCTGCGGGAGTTAACCGTTGAACGGGACCGTTTCATAGCGGACCGAATTGACCGCACCCTGGCGGCGGGTGAAGAGGGGCTCGTGTTTATGGGGATGCTCCATGACCTAGCGCCGTATCTGCCGGAGACCATTTCACTTCGCTATCCACTGCGGGTCGAAGCGTCTTGATCGCTCGGGCCGGCGATGGGGATTAGTTCTCTTCGAAGTTGAGGTCGAGGGACACAAAGTTGTGGGGCGCCCAAGGACCGTTGTAGTCGAACGAAACATTAGAATCAAACCCGCTGGCGGCTTCGATCACCCGCGCTACGAAG
>JAPKZA010000540.1 GCA_026394015.1 Acidobacteriota bacterium | reverse complement strand
TGCGCGCGCTGGAGTACGGCATGCCCCCCACCGGCGCCGAAGGCATCGGCATCGACCGGCTCACCATGATCCTCACCGATTCCCGCTCCATTCGCGACGTCATCCTCTTCCCCCTCCTCCGCCCCGAAGGGGAAATCGGCATCGCCCAACTCCTCCGCGACTCGGAATGAACTTCGCCTTCGAACGCTTCATCGCCCGCCGCTACCTCACCGCCAAGCGCAAACACGCCGTCATCTCCGTCATCACCGGCATCTCCATCCTCGGAGTTGCCGCCGGCGTCATGGCCCTCATCATCGCCCTCGCCATCACTAACGGCTTCCGCAACACCCTCCAACGCACCCTCCTCGGCGCCACCGCCCACGCCGCCCTCCTCGAAAAGGAACCCGGCATCGGATTCGAAGAGTGGCCCGCCATGGCCCAGAATCTCCGGTCCATCCCCCACGTAACCAGCGTCTCCCCCGTCCTCTACGGCCAAGTGCTCTATAGCGGCCCCCTCCAAGGCCAAGGCGGAGTCCTCAAGGGCCTGGCGAAATCCAGCACCGCCGAATGGTCCGAAATCGCCAAGTACCTCCAGCAAGGCTCGCTCGACCGTCTCCAGCAGGATACCGGCTACCCCGGCCTCCTCCTCGGCGCCCGCCTCGCCGCCCGCTCCGGCATGTTGCTCGATTCCATCGTCACCATCATCAGCCCCAACGGCGACATGACCCCCCTCGGTCCCCGCCCCAGCTATCACAAATTCCGCGTCGTCGGCATCTTCGAAAGCGGCTTCTTCGATCTCGATAACACCTGGGGCTTCGCCCGCCTCGAAGACGTCCAAACCGTCCTCGGCCAACCCGGTGCCGTCAACGCCATCGAAATGAAACTCGACGACGTCTCTCTAGCCCCCCAAATCGCGCAAGAAGCCGAGAAAATGGGCGGCAACAAAGTCGGCGGTACCCACTGGCAGGAACAGAACAAGCAAATCCTCTCCGCCCTGAAAATGGACCGCGTCGTCACCGTCATCACCATCTCGCTCATCCAGCTAATCGCCGCCCTCAATATCCTGATCAGCCTCATCATGATGGTCATGGAGAAAAATCGCGACATCGCCGTCCTCGTCTCCATGGGCGCCCGCTGGGATCAAATCCGCCGCATCTTCATCTTCCAGGGCCTCCTCATCGGTGCCGTCGGCTCGGCCGTCGGTCTAGTCCTCGGCTACGGCCTCAGCTACCTCGCCGAACACTACCGCTGGATCTCCCTCGACGCCGAAGTCTACGCCCTCAGCTACGTCCCCTTCGAGCCCCGCCCCATCGACGCCCTCTGGGTCACCGGCGGGGCCCTCCTCGTCAGCTTCCTGGCCACTCTCTATCCCGCCCGGCAGGCCACCAAGGTCCTACCCGCCGAAGCCCTCCGCTACGAGTGACCATCGGCCGTCACTGCAGAAACGCCAGCAGGTCGGCATTCAGTTGATCCTTGTGCGTCGAGCACAATCCATGCGGCGCCCCGGTATAAACCCGTAAAGCGCAATCCTGGATCAATTGCGCCGCCAGCATCGCCGTATTCTCCATCGGCACAATCTGGTCGGCGTCACCGTGCACAATCAGCGTCGGAACCGAAAACTTCTGCA
>JAPKZA010000508.1:2307-20885 GCA_026394015.1 Acidobacteriota bacterium | reverse complement strand
TTTGGAGCATCTGCTCGAACACGCTCACATTCTTCGGCAACTGCGGGTGCTGCTGAAGCCTAGTGGCTGCCTGGTGGCGTCGCTGCCCAACAGCGGCAATTTCTACTTCCGGTTGGTTATCTTGAGCGGGGAGTTTCCCAAGGACGAAAAGGGGCTGTTCGACCGGACGCACGTCCATTTTCACACTTGGGCGGGCTGGACCCAGCTGTTTGGCAATGCTGGCTATACTATGGAGTTGGTGAACTCGACTCCGATTCCGTTTAGCGTGGTCTGGGGTGCTGATAGTTGGCTCGCGGCAAAGATGGAATCGTTGTTCTGGGGCTTGGGTCGCCTGTGGAAGTCGATGTTCGGATATCAGTTTATCGTGATTGCGAAGAGTGCTAATGAGTAATGCGAAACCGAAAGTAGTGGTCGTCATGCCCGCCTACAACGCGGCAAAAACCCTGCGGATGACCTATCAGGAACTGCCTCACGATGTCGTCGACCTGGTGATCCTGGTCGATGACGGGAGCAAGGACGATACGATCAAGATCGCGCGAGAACTGGGGTTGGAGATTTTCGTTCACAACCGCAACTATGGCTACGGCGCCAACCAGAAGACCTGCTATCGGGAGGCCTTGCGGGCCGGGGCGGACATCATCGTGATGGTTCATCCGGACTACCAATACGACCCCACGCTGTTGCCGCAAATCATCGCTCCCATTCTCAGCAACGAAGCCGACGTCGTGCTCGGTTCGCGACTTTTGGGCGGCGATGTGATGAAGCAGGGGATGCCCTGGTGGAAGTTCATTGCCAATCGGTTCCTGACGGAGCTGGAAAATTCTGTTTTTGGCCTGAAATTGGCCGAATATCACACGGGCTATCGCTCCTACCGCCGGTCGGCGCTGGAAACGGTGAACGTCGACATGAACTCCGACGCGTTCGTTTTTGACCAGGAGATCATGGCGCAGTTTGTCGAGGCCCGGATGCGCGTCGCCGAGGTGCCGGTCCCGACCCGTTACTTCCCCCAAGCTTCCTCGGCCTCCTTCCTGCAGAGCTCGCGCTATGGGCTTTCCATTCTCTGGGTGCTGTTCCGGTATGTGCTGCACCGCACCGGTATCCGGCGCTCGCTCCAGTTTGATAGTATCCTCGGTCGGTACCATAATCCGGTAGCGGGAGCGGAGAACCCGCGGACTTGAAGCCACGGCTAACCTCCCCCGGAGTGCAGTTCGTGCTCGTTCTGGCTGCGGCGATGGTGCTCATTTGGCCGCTGTTCAAGACGAAGTATCTCGATAATTGGACGTCGATCGATGCGACGTTTATCGCCGATGCGAGGTACCTGTCCGAGCACTGGCCACACCCGGGTTGGCAGCCTCTTTGGTACGGCGGGACGCGTTTCGACTATATCTATCCGCCGGCTTTGCGCTATGGTTCGGCCGCGCTATCGAAATACACCGGGGTCACCCCGGCCCGCGGCTACCACCTCTACACGGCGATTCTGTACGTACTGGGGATAGCCGGCATCTGGCTGCTGGTTTGGGTGGCGACCCGGTCGCTGGCCCGGTCTTGGCTGGCCGCCGCCGGGGTGGCGATGCTCTCGCCGAGTTTCCTGTTTCTGACGCATATACGGAACGACGCTTACCCCTACATGCCCCAGCGCTTCAACGTGCTGATTCGGTACGGCGAGGGTCCGCACATGTCCTCGCTGGCGCTGCTGCCGTTCGTGTTTGCGGCCGCGTGGTGGGGCCTGCGTCGCGGGCATCCGGCGTATCTGGCCCTGGCGAGCGTCGCCGCGGCGCTGGTGGTTTCCAACAACTTTTATGGGGCGACGGCGCTGGCGCTCTTCTTCCCTGTGCTTTGCTGGGCCGTCTTTGTCACCACGCGCGACTGGACCGTCTGGCTGCGCGCCGCCGCCATTGCCAGCCTCGCCTATGCGCTGACGGCGTTCTGGCTGACGCCTTCCTACATCGGCATCACGAATCGTAACCTGGCGATCGTCTCCTCGCCGGGGAACCTGTGGTCTCTCGGCTTGGCGGTTCTGCTCGCCGCGATCATCGGCGTTCTCAGTTGGCGTTGGGCGGCGGGTCGGCTGGAACATACCTGGTCCATCTTCGTGCTCGGCAGCGCCGCGTTGATCAGTCTGAACGTGTTGGGGCATTACTACACCAACCGCGCGTTTCGCGTGGCTGGCGAACCGGAGCGCCTGGTTCCGGAACTCGATGTGTTCCTGGTCCTGGCCGGCCTCGAGGGGATTCGGCGGGTTTGGAACCGCGAACGCTTTCTGGCGGCCATCCTGGTTATCGCGGCCTTCATCCCGGCGTGGGGCTACGTCACCTACCCCTGGCGGCACATTCATCGGACGTCGGCTTGGACCGATCGGATCGAGTTCAAAATGGCCGATTGGGCGGCGAAGAATCGGCCCGACGCCCGGGCGTTCACGACCGGTACCGTTCGCTTCTGGTGGAATGCGTGGCATAACACAGCCGAGATCGGCGGAGGGAGTGAACAGGGTCTGATCAACTTTGACCTGATGACTTTGTATTGGAACCTGTTCCTGGGCGAAGCGCCGGAGCCGTCGATCCTTTGGCTCCAGGCGACGGGTACTTCGCTGATCGTGGTCGACAACGCGAAATCGGCGCTGCCGATTCACGATTACCAATTCCCGGAGCGTTTCCGCAAGAGCCTGCCGATCGTCTTCGATGATGGTGCCGGCAACTGGATTCATGAGGTGCCGCGCCGCTGGCCGTCGCTGGCGCGGGTTGTCCGTTTGGCGGAAGTCGAGAGACTACAACCCGTTCGGAATGGGGAAGACGTTGAGCGACTGGCACCGTACGTGAAGGCGTTGGAAGAAGGTCCGGACTCGCCCGCGCCGGCTCGATGGCTCAATTCTCGGACGCTGGCCATCGACGCAACCGTCGCCGCCGGAGAGGCCCTGGCGGTTCAGGTGACGTACGATCCGAATTGGCGCGCGAGTTCAGGAACGCAGGTCTATCCCGTCGTCAAAGACGTGCTGGGCCAAACCCGCATTCTTGCGCTGCCTGGCCGGCACCATATCGAACTCTACTGGGAGACGCCCCTCGAGAACCGCATCGGTCGCTGGCTGTTTGCGGGCGCGGTGCTCCTGTGTGGTTGGCTCTTTTGGCGAGGCCGCCGTCGGTGACGCGGCTCGACCAGTTCATCGCGGCTCTGCTGCTGCTCCTCAACGTCGCTTTGAACTGGCGCATCTTCCTTCCCGGCGTCACCCCTTACCGCGGATCGATTGAGCGAGGTTACGCCTATATGGCGAGCCTCGTCGCCCATCACCCGAACCCTTGGGCCTGGAACCCGATGCAGTATTGCGGGCTCCCCACGCACTTCGTCTATCTGCCGTTGCTGCCCTACTGGAATGCGCTGTGGATCCGTCTGATCCCGTCGATTGACCCGACGCAGGTTCATCGCGCGACCTGCGCGTTTGCGCTGTGTCTGGGTGTCGCGTCGGTCTATCTGTTTGTCCGCTATTTCGGCGCTTCGCGGGGGGCGGCGTTTTGCGCCAGCCTCGCTGTCACCTTCCTCAGCCCCTTGTATCTGTTGATCGAAACGATCGAGAAAGATCGCGGGATTATGGAAATCCCCTGGCGGATTCAGGTGCTGATCAAGTACGGCGAAGGCCCGCATACGGTGGGTTTAGCGCTGGTGCCTCTCGCGTTGATCGCGGTTCACCGGGCCGCTACCTTGCGCAGCTTTTCCTCGCTATGGCTGGGGGCCGTCGCCTTGGCGACGGTGGTGCTGACCAACTGGGTGGCCGGTTTGGCGCTGACGCTGCTCGTCCTAATTCTGCTGGCGACCTACTGGTCGACCGAGCTGTTTTCGGTGCGGCGGGTTCTGACGGCCGGGGTGATCGGCTACCTATTGGCCGCGTTTTGGCTCACTCCGACGTTCGTTTGGCGGATGGTCACCAATTGGCCGAAGGATGCTTTTGGCTACCAGTTTCAGAGCCTGGAGCGGTATGCCGTGGGCGGCTGGATTGGCGGCCTGCTGCTGATTTGGCTCGCCTTTCGCTTCCTTTTCCCTCGCCAGCGCTACCTCGCCTTCGTGCTGCTGGCCACTTACTGTTTCGGTTTCCTCGTCACGTGCTTCTACCGCTACGGTTTGAACGCGCTGCCCGAATCTCGCCGCTATGCCCTGGAATACGAACTCTTCCTGCTGCTCCTGGTCGTCGAGCTATTTCGCTTGGCTTACGGGCGTTTTCGGTGGCTGACGCGGTTCGTTCTCCTGGTGGTCCTGCTTGCCTGGACCCCGCGGGTCTCCCATTTTCTGGCCCATCGCTACGCCCCGTGGGTGCTGACGCCGCGCGAAGAGATGGCTGAGTTCAAGGTTGCCAGCGCTTTAGCCGCTCGGAATCCCAGTGGCCGGCTTCTCCTGTCTGGCGGGACGCGGTTCCGGTTTAACTCCTGGTTCGACCTGCCTCAAATCGGCGGTGTTTTTGAGACAGGACTGCGCAATCGGCTCCCGGTCCTATCAAATCCGGAGCGACCTCGGCTCCAAGCCCGGGGAAGAAGCCGCCAACTCCGTGCTGCAGATGCGGGCGCTCGGCATTGAGTACGTCGTGATTCATGGTCCCGAGTCGCAGGAATATTATCGTGATGTGAAGTTCCCCAATAAGTTTGAGGGAGTGCTCGAAAAGGTTTGGTCCGAAGGCGATGACCGCATCTACCGGATCGACCCGGCTCGTTATGCTCATCTCGTGAAGCCGAGCGAACTCCCGGCCTACCCGCCTCGAGCCGGCTATTTCAAAGTCATCGAGCCGTACGTCAACGCCCTGCTTGACCCTGCCCGGCCCGTGGTGCAATTCGCGTGGCAAGGCACTTCGGACGCGACGATCACCGGGGCCTTCCCGCCCGGTTATCAGGTGGCCGTAGCCGTCAGCTATGACGATGGCTGGGAGGCGCTGCAGGATGGACGACCCATTCCCCTCACCCCGAACGAGCTGGGCTTCTTCACGCTGGCGCCGCAGCCGGCGGCGCAATCGACTCTCGAACTGCACTATCGCACTCCGCTGGAGACCCGCCTCTGTGGCCTGCTCAGCGCGCTATCCTGGTTTGGTTGCTTGTTCTTCTGGCATCGAAACCGGCGCTCCCATGCCTGAGTTCTTTCTTCTCCTCCGTCGAGCCTTCTACAACGCAATGATGGACGGGTGCTTCGGCATTGCCAAGGCGGCGGCCTACTCCGGTTTGCTCAGCCTGTTTCCGTTGCTGTCTTCGTTGGCCGCGATTCTCGTGCAGGCCAACGCCGAAGCGGTGAGCGAATACCTCGTCCGGTTCCTGCTGCAACTGGTTCCACCGGGGACGGCGGATATGGTGCAGTACCAGTTCACGGCGCGCGGCCAGCGCCCGTTTTGGCTGATTATTGGCGCGACGCTGCTTTCGGTGTGGGCGGCGGCATCGCTGATGGAATCGTTGATGGAAGGCTTCCGGGCGGCGTATCGGCTGCCCACCGGCCGGGGGATTGTCCGGGACCGGCTGGTGGCCATGGTTCTGGTCTTCGTCGCCGCGGTGCCCGCGGTGGCGGCCTCTGTGGTGATCCTGTTCGGCTCCCGTTTGCAAAGCTACTTGTTTCCGTCCACTGGCTTGTTCCAGACCTTGGGGCGGAGCCTGACGTTTGCGGTTTCCTTCTGTTCGGTGGTGCTGGTGGTGGCGCTGCTTTACTTCATCGGGCCGAACCGCCCGATGCGTTGGCGAGACGTCTGGCCGGGAGCCTGGATCGCTTCGACGCTCTGGTTTATCGTCACGCTGATCTTCAGCTGGTACGTGCAAAATCTCGCCAATTACAACGTGATGTACGGGACGGTGGGCGGCGTGATCGCGATGCTGGTTTGGATGTACCTGCTCGCCGCGATCGCGCTGTTCGGGTGCGAGTACAACGCCGAGCGCGAACGCCTGGCCCAAGCCCGATAGACTGGGAAGATGTCCTTCCGCGTCGCTGTCCCCTATTCGCCCAAAGGCGACCAACAACAGGCTATCGACGCGCTTTCCCGCGGCGTTATCGATGGGGCCCGGCATCAGGTGCTGCTCGGCGTCACCGGCTCCGGCAAGACGTACACGATGGCCAAAGTCATCGAGCAGTGCAACCGCCCGGCTCTGGTGTTGGCGCACAACAAGACGCTGGCCGCGCAGCTTTATCACGAGTTCAAGACGTTTTTCCCCGATAACGCCGTCGAGTACTTCGTCAGCTACTACGACTACTACCAGCCGGAAGCCTACATTCCCGCCGGCGATACTTACATTGAAAAAGAGTCCACCGTCAACGATGAACTCGACCGGCTACGCCTGGCCGCGACCCGCTCGCTGTTTGAACGCCGCGACGTGGTGATCATTGCCAGCGTGAGTTGCATCTACGGCATCGGCTCGCCGGAAGCCTACTATGGCCTGCTGGGCAAGCTCGTGGAACTGCTCTATGAGCGGAACGACCATGAGTTCAGCCGCGGCAAGTTCCGCGTGCGCGGCGACGTGGTGGAGGTCTTTCCGTCCTATGACGAATCGGCCTACCGCATCGAACTCTGGGGCGACGAGATCGATGGCCTGTTTCAGATCGACCCGCTGACCGGCCAGGTGCACCAGACGTTGTTGCGCCTGCCAATCTATCCGAAAACCCACTACGTCATGAGCAGCGACATGAAGGAACGCGCTATGGCGACGATCGCCGATGAGCTGGATTGGTGGAAGGTGGAGCTCGAAAAGCAGGGCAAACTGATTGAGGCGCAGCGGCTGTGGCAGCGCACTAAGTTCGACCTGGAGATGATTAAGACGATTGGGTTTTGCCACGGCATTGAAAACTATTCGCGCCATTTCTCGGGGCGCCTGCCGGGCGAAGCGCCGCCCACGTTGCTCGATTACCTGCCGCACGATCATCTGATTTTCGTCGACGAGAGCCACCAATCGATGCCGCAGTTGCGGGGCATGTGGGGCGGGGACCGGTCGCGGAAAGAGACGCTCGTTAACTTTGGATTCCGGCTCCCGAGCGCGCTCGACAACCGCCCGCTGACGTTCGAAGAGTTCGAGAATCGAGTGAACCAAGTGCTGTATGTCAGTGCTACTCCGGGGCCGTACGAATTGGAGAAGACCCACGGCGAGTTTGTGGAGCAGGTCATTCGTCCGACCGGGCTGATTGACCCTCCGGTGGAGATTCGGCCGATCAAGGGCCAGGTGGACGATCTGCTGGGCGAGATCCGGAAACGAACCGCGCTGAACGAGCGAACGTTGATCACGACGCTGACCAAGCGCATGGCCGAGGACCTGTCGGGCTATTACGCCGAGGTCGGGGTGAAGTGCGCGTGGCTGCACTCGGAAGTTACGACACTGGACCGTATCAAAATTCTGCGGGATCTGCGACTGGGCACCTACGACGTTCTGATCGGCGTGAATCTGCTGCGGGAAGGCCTGGACCTGCCCGAGGTTTCGCTGGTCGCAATTCTCGATGCCGATAAAGAAGGCTTTCTGCGTTCGGCCGGTGCTCTGATCCAAACCATCGGACGGGCCGCCCGCAATTTGAACGGTCGGGCGATTCTTTATGCGGATGTGCTGACGGATTCGATGAAGCGCGCCATCGATGAGACGTCGCGCCGGCGCCGCATTCAGAGCGACTACAACGAAGCCAACGGCATTACGCCAGAGTCGATTCGGAAGCCGATTGACATGATGTTGGTGCGAGTGGCGGCGGCCGACTACGTCGACATTCCGATTGAGCCGGAGGAGCCCACAGCGCACCTGACGGCGGCGCAAAAGGAGCAACTGATCCCCGACCTGGAAGAGAAGATGCGTGACGCGGCGCGAAATTTTGAGTTTGAGAAGGCCGCGCAATATCGGGACCGAATTAAAGCGTTAAGATTACCTGAGTAATGAAATTATCGCCTTGGGTTGGCCTGTTCGCGGCCGGCCCTGTTAGCCCGGCGCTTGCTCGCTTACCGGGTCTTCACGCGCAGCTTGGCCCTGTCACGGCCGCGTCGCTTCGTGTCGCCAGCCGCATCGCGAACGGGCTGAAGGCCGGGCACCATGCCACGCCGCAGAATATGGGAGATGTTTCGCTGTTTCTCGTCTCGGGCCCGGAGTCCGCCCTGCCGGGGCTGCTCGAACTTGCGCAGAGTGCCAACCTCGATTGGTCCAAACGCGCGATTGTCCTGTTCGACTCCCGTTTGGACAGCCACGACCTCGCGGGTTTTGCCCAACTCGGCGCGGAAGTTGCCAGCGTCGATCCGCTCGATGGCTTTTCGGACCTTCGTTTCTGCGCCGAAGGCGATCCGCTGGCTCTGCGCAAAGTGAAGCGATTTCTCACCGCTTGCCAAGGCTATCTCTACGTCCTTGAACCGGGCAAGAAACAGGTGTTTTCGGCTGGCTTGGCCTTCACCGGGACTCTTGCGACGCCTCTGCTGGCCGCGGCGGTCGATTGCTTTCGCAAGGCTGGACTTGACCCGAAGGACGCCGCCGTGATCGCCGAACGAACCCTGCTCCTTATGCTTCGGGCTTGGCAGAAAGCGGGCCGGCAAGGATGGATGGGGGTGCTGCCCCAACGGGATCTGGAGGCCGTGCGCCGTCAGCTTGCCGCGCTCGGCGAAGAGAACTCGATCCTGGGAGAGTACTTTTCGCAGACCGCCTATATGGCGCTCGAACTGTTTGGGCACGATTCCGAATGGCTGCGGGAACTCGAAGACGAAGCGCCCGCCCCGGCTACGAAGGCCGCGGGCGCCGGTAAGCCCTAAGCATCAGCAAGGCGGCCATACTCCAGGCCTGCGCTGGTGCGCCGCATCGGTTGTGGGGGGAATCGCCGTCGTAGATTTCGGCGATCTGACCCAAGCAACCGCGCTCCAATTCGTTCTCCAGTTCGGGGAAGGGAAATGGCTCCCAGAATTCGCGTTCCCACGCTAAGGCGAATGGCGCGGCGAGCCACGGCCAGACTGTGCCTTGATGATAGGCCGCATCCCGCTCGGCCGGCCCGCCCCGGTAGCGTCCTTGGTAGGCCGGATCCTCCGGTGAGAGGGTCCGCAGTCCGAAGGGAGTGACCAAGTGCAGCCGGACGGTGAGCAGCAGTTCGCGCCGCCGGGCCGGTTCGAGCAGCGAATGAGTCAGCGACACGGCCAGAATTTGATTCGGACGGATTTCGGATGATCCCGGGCGGTCGAGCAGGCACATCCCCCCGTCACTCCAGTAGGTCGAGACGAAGCTGCGACCGACCCAGTCGGCGAGGCCCGCATACTTCATGCGTCGTTCGTCATCGCCCACCCGCTCCGCCCATCCGGCCATTAGGCGCAGCGCGTTGTACCAGAGCGCATTGATCTCCACGGGCTTGCCGTGTCGTGGCGTTACGGGGCGCCCTTCACTCCGGGCGTCCATCCACGTCAATTGGGTCTGTTCGTTTCCGCAATGCAGGAGTCCATCGGCGGGGTCCATCCCGATGTCGAATAGGGTTCCACGTTCGTGCCATTCGATGATCTCTCGGCCAATTGGGTAGAACACCGACTCGACCCATTCGGTCTCCCCCGCCGCCCACAGATGCTGCGCGGCCTCAAACGCCCAGAGCGTCGCATCGGCGGTGTTGTACTCGGGCTCCTGTCCCGCGTCGCTGAATCGGTTCGGCAGCAGGCCTTGGCGTCGGTGGTCTAAGAACCCGGTGAAGATCTCTTTCGCCTCGGCCAATCGTCCCGTTTCGATGAGCAGGCCCGGCATCGCGATGAAGGTATCGCGGCCCCAATCGGTAAACCAGGGGTAGCCGGCCATGAGCGTTAAACGCCCGTTCACGCAGCTTAAAAATGCGTCCGTCCCGGACAGCGTCCGCGGTGTTCCGACGGCTCCTAACGAGGCTGTGAATACGGCGCCGGTTGAGCCGTGGAAGACCCCCGCGCACCACAAATCCTCCCGAAAAGGAAAGCCGCGGTCTAACTCTTCGAGGTACTCGACATCGCGATACCAAACGCCCAGTGACTGCCATTCCGCACCGGTCATGGCGAACTGGAGTGGCGTGGCCGGACCGGTGCCGAGGGAGTGGTAGCCGCGTGTTGCGGTGAACACACGTACCCGCAGCGGGCAAGCCTCGCTCGCTTGGTAGGTCAGCCGTACCCCGTCGGGGCTTTCGAGCAACGCTACGCGCTTGGTGATGCTCACTCCTTCGACCGTCCAGGTCCACTGTGGCTCCGGGGTCGCCGAAAAGTCGCTCAGTAACTCGAAGCCGCGTGGGGTGGCCCAGCCCGGATACTGGCAGGCGCCCAGCTCCACCCATTGGCCGGCAATGTAAACTTCCTCTTCCACCCGCGGCAGAAGAACATGGCGCTCGCCGCCGTCGCCAAACGGCGCTACCAGCAGCCCGTGGTACCGCCGCGTGTTCGCCCCGGCGGCCGTGCTCATGGCGTAGGCACCCTGGCCATTCGTCACTAACCATTCCACCCGCGACGACCGCACATAGTCACGCAGCAAGTCTGTACTCAGTTGGCCCTTTGACATACTCTGCTTGTAGTATAGGTCCAATGGATCTCTCCCCCGATCTCGGCTCTGCCGAACACGAAAAGCTTCTTCTGCTCGGCAATCACGCGGCCCATTTGATTCACGACTGGAACAACGTCCTGACGCTGCTGCAAGCGCAGTGCGCCGAACTCCCTCCGAGCGACGCGGCCACCGATCTTATCGCGTCGGTCGACCAAGCCGCCGCCCTCCCTCGCCAACTGTTGAGCTACCTTCGCCAGTCGCCGCCGGCCCGCACCCTTGTCTACCTCGACGAATGGTTGCCCTCGGTCGAACCTTCGCTTCGCCAACTGCTCGGCCGGCGCTACCGGTTCTATTCTGACTACTCCGCGCCGGCGCTGGCCGTTTCGGTGGACGTCGCGCAACTCCGCAACGCTTTGATCAATCTGACCCTCAACGCCCGTGCCGCCCTGGGCGATTCTGGCCGCGTCCGCCTCGTCTCCTCGCCGCACCCGACCGGTGTCGCGCTCGCGCTGCATGATAATGGCCACGGCTTCGACGACTCGACCCGCGCTCGGCTCTTCGAGCCTTTCTTCACGACCCGGACCGACTCCCACCGCACTGGTCTCGGCCTGGCCAGCGTCAAGGCTTTTGTGGACGCCCACGGCGGGACGCTGTCGGTGGAAAGCCGACCGAACGAAGGCACCGTATTCACCTTGCTGCTACCGCTGGCTCCTTAGCGCGCGGCATGACGGGTCCGCTCAGTTTCATCTCGCGTCCATCTCCCGCCAGATCCACCACCAGTCGGCCGTCTTTTTGGGTGCTTCCTTTCCCTGTCCAAGTCAGGCCGCCGATCTCGACTTCCAGTTTTTCGAGATCTACCTTCGGCCCTCCGCCTTCCACCCGAATTCCGAATTTTCCGGCGAAACGCCGCGACGTCGACTCGCCAAACTGGACTTGCTCGCCGCTGATCTCGCCTTTCGCTTTCCCCGTCCGGCCAATCTCTACACCCATGCCCCGGGCCTCCGCGCTCCAACTGGCGTCCACTTTTCCCCCTTGCCAATTCAGCCCCGTGGCCTTGCCCTGCCACGTGTAGACCGGCTTGGCGCGTTCCAGGTTGATGCCCAATTCGCCGCTGATCTCGCCTCCATTCCAACTGAAGCGCAGATCTCGCAGGCCGACTTTTGAGGCATCCCACTGCACGGCTGTCCGCACGTTGCCTAAACTCTGCTCGCCCACTTCGAGCGACTCGATGCGCACGGAGCCTTCCGCGCGGCGCGACGCCAGCCACTCGGGAACCCGGTCTTCGCCGATCCGTAAGGTCCGTGCGACAAATCCGCGCTCCCGCTGCAAGGCCGGGGCCAGGAGCCGTTCCAATTCAGCGGCGTCAGCCCGGCCGAGCCGGACCTCAAAATGGTGGGGGCGGGCTTGGATCGGGTCGTAACGGTAGTCTCCCTCCCAACCGATCTTGCCTACCCGCGCCTTCACTCCCTTCGCCGTTAACCGATTGCCCTTTAGCTCAACGGTCGCCTGCTTCAACTCCAATGCTTCGGCCAATTCCGGGATCGAAACCCGCGCCTCGGATAACCCGAAGCTCCCCGTCCAGTCTGGTGGCGCGTCCTCCAAGCGATGGACCCGCAACTGGCCCCGGATCTGGCCTCCTTGCAATTCGCTCAGCAGCGGCGGCTTTTCGCCTGCCATGGCGACCAACATCTGCAATTGTTCCATGCTCAGCGGCTTGGGATTTAAGCGTGCCTCGGCCTCGCGAGTTCTCCAGTTCCACTCGTACTCCATCGAGGCCACGCCCTTGGCCCCGAACTCCATCACCGCCGCCTGCATCTTCAGCTTCCCGTCGCCCAACTCGACCGGAATGACGGCGGACTTCAGCACGGCCTCACCCTTGTCGACGAGCGCAAACGAATCCACCGTCAGCTTCCCCTCCGCCGTTCGGTCCTGCGAGATCAGCACCGATCCGCTTAGGGTGCCCTCTACGCGCAAGTCCTTAAATCGCTCTCCCTCTGGCCGCAGCCACCCCACCGCCAAGGCCAGCGGCATCTGTTCCGGTTGCAGTTCGACACGCCATTGCGGCGTGGATAAATACGCGCTCAACTCGACTGAAGCGCGGAACGGTAGCGCGCCATCGTTGGGTGCCTCGGTTGCCACTCGGAACTGCTGCCCCGATAGGTTCCAGGTGCCCTTGTATCCCAGCCGCCATTGGCTGGGTCGGGGCGGTTGGCTCCAGTAATGCAGATCGTTCAAGTCCAACCGGCCGCTGAGTTCGATGGCCGAAAGCGGACCAGCCAACCGCCCCCGCGATTCCACCATCCCGTGTAGGCCAAGGTCGCGGCTCGCGAGTAGCTTGGCCAGCTCCTCTACCGCCGAGGGCTCCAACTGGTAGTCCATTTCTAACCGCGGTTCGCTGCCTTCCGGGCGGAGCCAACGGCCTCGACCCGTGAACCGGCCGAACCCTTGCGCGGTTCGGTCCGTGCGGGCCGGTTCGCCACGAAACCAGAGGTCAAAGGCCCTTTCTCCGCTTTCGGCGGAGAAATCGATATCGGCGTTCGTGAAGTAGTACGCCGACTTGGTTCCGGCGATCTTGAAATTCAATCGCCCTCCGCGGACTTCCAGATCCGGCAATACGCCCCCGGTGGCTTGTGAGGAACTTCGCAAGAGCGCCTGGACGTTCCAAACACCGTCCGCGGTTTGCATCAGGTTCACGCTGGGTTCTTCGAGGCGCAGCGAGGAAACTTCCAAACCGCCCCGCAGGAGAGGCCATAGGCGCAGGCGGACGACGAGCGAGGTGACGTAGGCGAGCGGCTCGGCGGACACCTTGGGGTCCTCATGGATGACGACGTCGCTGAGGGTAAACCCGGGGCCGGTCAGCAGGTGCATGCGCACTTCGCCCACTTCCACCTTGCGTTGGAGCGCTCGTTCTAAACTGGTCGTGATGGCGGGGGCGAAACGGTCCGCCTTCAAAAATGGTGCCGCAAGGGGCAGCCCCAGCAGGATCCCGAGCGCAATCCACCAAAGTCGCTTCTTCATAGTTCTGCCACCACCATCCGATACGCCTCGGGGTCATCCACATCGCGCAATATGCCCGGATCCGCGCAAGGAAACCACCCGGGATCCAAGGTTCGCAGCAGGTCCTTCGGGTTCGCGGTCGGCGGCATCGCGAGCAGTCCGTGGACGGTCTCCGCACTGATGATGGTCGGATGGCCTCGTCGGCCGTCAAATTGGGGATTGAACACGGGCTGGCCCCGATAGGCGGTGACCAGGCCTTGTACTGTTTCCTCCCGCACGTGACCAAAATCCACGGGCGTAAACACCACCGGCCCGGGTGCTCCAGACATGCCAATTTGCAGGGAACTCAACATGCCTCGCTCCGGATCCGGGTTCACGACGACCCGGGCCCCGGGGACATCGGTGTGTTCCCGCAAGACCACCGTCACCGGGGCCAACGCTCCCAAAATACGAACCAGCCGATGCAAGTAAGTCTCACCTTTCCAAAGCAATTGGGTCTTCGGGAAGCCCATTCGCCGGGACGCTCCCGCTGCTAAAACCACCGCCGTCAGGTTCACCGGGCGAGCTCTTGAACCTTATGATACCCGGCTGCCGTCTTCGAGAGCGCCTTCCAGCCCGAGTCAGGATTGCGACGGACGGCGATCATCTCCGCGACCACGGAAATCGCGATCTCTTCGGGCGTAATCGCGCCAATGTCGAAACCCATCGGAGCAAATAATCGCTCCAGCGCCGAGGCCGGAAATCCCACCTTGGCCAACTCCTCAATCACGCCGATCACCTTCCGTTTGCTGCCGATCATCGCTAAGTACCGGGCGTTTGTCCCGGCCGCCCATTCGAGGACCCGCATATCATCCCGATGCCCTCGGGTGACGATGACGATGTAACTGGTATCGGTGACGACTAAGTTCGGAAAAACTTCTTCATACTCTGCGGCGATCACCTCGTCGGCCTCGGGAAAACGCTCGCGGTTGGCGTAGTTTTCGCGATTGTCGATTACGGTGACGGCGAATCCGGCCATTCCAGCCGCTTTAGCCAAACTCTTGGAGATATGTCCGGCTCCGAAGATGTAGGTACGTGGCTGCGGGACGATTGCTTCAATAAAGACTTCCAACTGGCCTCCGCAAATCAAGCCGTTATCGTAAGCGGCGTCCTGGCCCAGAGAAAATTTCATTTGGCGAGGCTTTTCGGTCGCGATCACTTCCCGAGCGGCGTTCCAGACTTCGGCCTCGACGCAACCGCCTCCGATCGTTCCGGCCATCGAGCCGTCTTCCCGCACCAAAAGCTTTGCGCTTTCGTAGCTCGGAATCGACCCGTTCACCTGCACGATCGTCGCCAGGGCGCACTTCTGGCCCAGCTTTCGCAACCTTACGATTTCGTCAAATAAATCCACGTACCGAATTTTAACACTCTAAAGCTTTGGCCCTATACAGACGATCTATTCCGTATATGGGAGACTCCCACCTACCCAACCCGCAAGCCGCGAGCTACGAACTAGCGATGGCCAATCGCAAGCTCGTTACCATCGTCATGGGCATGACGCTGATGATGGGGCTCATCGCCTGTTTATCGTACCTGGCTGGTCGGTCGGTTACCGACATCCGTGCTGAGAAGGCCCGCCCGGCCGTCATTCCGCCCCCGGTCATTGTGGAGGCGCCCGCGGCCCCCGTCCAACGCGCTCTACCGACGCCGGCTCCTGTGCGTTCTTTGGCTCCGACTCCGGTACCGGTTGTGGCTGCGCTTGTCGGCCCGCAGCTCTATCTTCAGGTGGCCGCCGGTTCGGAAGCCGATCTTGCTCCTCTCCGGTTGAAACTCGAAAAAGAGGCGCTGCCCCAACGTACCGTCCTGATCGACAACACGTTTCGCCTCCTGGTCGGTCCGCTGCGCGATTCCGCCCACCAATCGGAGATGGAAGGGAAACTCCGCGAGGCCGGTCGACCTTTCTTTCAACGTCGCCTCTAGTCGGTTCCCTACTTCCGACGCTGTGCGATCGCCGCCCGCAGGCGGTCCCACCCCTCGTCGGCCACCCCTTCCACGCCGTCCTTCCACTGATCCAGGTAGTAGTCGATCGACAAGCCTTCGGGTGTCCTCGTGTCGAGCCGGGCCCCTTTCTGTACCAGGTAGATCGCCGAGTCCCACTGCCGGAGCATCGTAAAGCGGACGACGGGCGGGTTCCCGTCGTGTAACGTTTCGATGTTGGCTCCGGCTTCAACTAGGCTACGAACGATTTCGGGAAACTCGCCGATGTCCAGCAGAGGCGGCGGGCCAGCGTTGGCGCCCAGGGCGTTCGGATTCGCGCCGGCGGCCAACAAAAGGTGGATGCAGTCCTGGTTGCCCTTTCTAAACCGGAATCGCCGGATCGCAAAGTCGAGCAGTGAATTGTCTACCCGGTCGCGCTGGTTGAGATCGGGGCGGGCGGCCAGGAGCGCCTTCAGGCCCGGGAGATCTTCTGCCACGATGGCGGCGGCAATCTGTCTGGCTTTTGGATCGGAGAAATCCCCTTCTTTGGTCAAATCGTATTGCCTCTTTTGACCGTTTGCGAAGCTGAGCGTCTTGCTATAAATGAAGGCAATCCCAGGCAAACTCAGCAGGATCAAGATCGCGATGACTCCGCTGGACGACTCGCGGCGACCGGCCCACCAGAGCGCCGGGCCGATTGCGCCAACCGCCAATATTACGCAAATCATGACTACGACGCCGAACGTGCGGAGCGAGTCCGCCGTCTGGGTTCGCTCGGTGGCCATAACGTACGTTATGTAGACCAGCCACGCCATCGAGGCCGTCCACAGCGTCCAGGTTATCGGCAAAAGGATCTTCATGGGAGGGACAAGCGCAATCGGCGACCGAAAATGCTCATTGGCCGACCGCTTTTGGGTAAGATGTTCAAGACTCGGTATGAAACT
Source organism: Acidobacteriota bacterium (assembly GCA_026394015.1). Lineage (GTDB taxonomy): Bacteria > Acidobacteriota > Terriglobia > Bryobacterales > Bryobacteraceae. Next base: position 4,561 of record JAPKZA010000508.1, on the reverse strand, counting down.
TCTTCTCTCGGCTCTCGTCCTCGCCGCGCTGGTTCTTCCTGCGCAAACGCCATCCCAGCCCAAGCGCCCCCGCATCCTCGGCGTCGCCCACATCGCGCTGTTCGTGCACGATATCGAAAAGTCTCGCGCCTACTACCGGGACCTGCTTGGCTACGAAGAGGTCTTCCTTCTGAACATGGCCGACGGCAAGCTCTCGCTGACCTTCGTCAAGATTAATGATCGCCAGTACATCGAACTCTTCCCCGAGAAGGAAGCCGATTCCGATCGTCTGAATCACATTTCGATCGAGGTCGACGACGCCGAAGCCATGCGCGCCTATCTCGGCTCAAAGGGCATCAAGGTACCGGACAAAGTCGGTAAGGGCCGCATTAAGAACTCGAATTTCAACGTCAAGGATCCCGACGGCCACACCCTCGAGATCGTCCAATACGAACCCGACGGCTGGACCATTCGCGACAAGGGCAAGGCCCTCAACGGCCCTCGATTATCGAACCGGATGATGCATCTCGGCATCCTGGTGGGCTCGCTCGAACCCGCGATGAAGTTCTATCGCGACATCCTGGGGTTTGAAGAGACCTGGCGCGGGAGCCGCAACGAAAAACAGTTGTCCTGGGTCAATATGAAGGTTCCGGACGGGGACGACTATATCGAATTCATGCTGTATGACCAGATGCCTGGCGCTACGAACCGGGGAACTCAACACCATATTTGCCTTGAGGTCCCGGACATCGACAAGACGCTGAAGAGCCTGGAAGCCCGGCCGGCCCGCCAAGGCTACACCCGCCCCCTCGAAATCCGCACGGGCATTAACCGTCGCCGCCAACTTAATGTTTTCGACCCGGATGGCACCCGCACCGAATTCATGGAGCCGAAGACGGTCGACGGCGTTCCGGCTGTTTCGTCGAAAGCGCCCCCGCCGCGCTAGTTACTTGGTCCGTCCCTGCGCCGCCGCCTGAAATTGAAAGCCATGAATGCCGGCCCGGTCATAGTACTGCTGGGTGTTATGACTTACGCCGAGTAAGATCTCATATTCATGGGCGACGCCTAAGTCGCGCAAGTGGACGTGTAACTTCTCGGAATCCGGAAACGAAACATCTTGCGTCCCGATCACCAACCGGATTGCCAAATGCCCCAAGCGGTTGTAGTTTTTCTTGGCCAAGGCAAACACATCGTCGTCCTCCGAGTACCACTGTGCGAGCTTCGACACCCACTTCTGCTGGTCTGAGGTCACCCCGAGAAAGAAGTAGCCGTCCAGCCGGATCCTCCCGTAGGTTCCCGCTATCGCCACGACGGACCCGAACATCTCCGGGTACTTCAGGGCCAGCTTCAACGACCCGTTCCCGCCCATCGACATCCCCTCGATAGCCCGGCCCATCGGTGCTGGCTGCGTCCGATAGTTGGCGTCCACATACGGGATTAGCTCCTGGATTAACATCGTCTCGGCCATTATTCCTTGCTCGGCCCAGTCCCGGTACTCGCTGCGCTTGCCGCCGTTCGGTATCACCAGGATCGTTGCCGGCATCAGCCCGGCGGCGATCGCTTTGTCGAGCAGCGCCGCTTGCGCAACGCCCTGTGACTCGTTCCCGCCCGCCCCGTGCAGCCAGAAGATGACCGGAAATCGTCGCGTCGGGGAATTTGCATAGTCGGGCGGCAGGTAGATGTTGAATCCCACGTCCTTCTTCATTGCTTTGCTCGTGAATATGTGATGGGTCACCCCACGCGGTGGGTCCTTCGGCGGGTTGACCCAGGTGATGTCAAACACCAGCGGCTCCCGCTGGGCAACCGCGGCCAAGGGGAGAAAAAGCATCATCAATACAGTGCGCATCTGTTGATCTTGCCATATCGCGATATACTGGCCACCGAATGCGCGCTCTCTTCCTCCAATTGTCGCTGGGCCTGCTTCCCCTCGCCGCTCAACACAGTGACGCCGATCAAAAGAACCCGTTTCAATCCCCGGATGACCGCGTCCGCGGTGGTGCGTTTTTCCAATCGCAATGCGCCAACTGCCATGGTATCGACGGCAAGGGGGGCGCGAGCGGCCCCAATCTCGCGAATGGCACTTTCCGCCATGCCTCGAACGACGAAGGGCTCTTTCGTCTCATTACGAGGGGGATCCCCGGCACGTCCATGCCGGGCTTTTCGATGAACGGCCGGGAAATCTGGCAAATCGTCGCCTTTATCCGTTCGCTCAACGCCAGTCGCTCCGCTGCCAACTTGGCGGGTAACGCCCAAGCCGGCCAGCAAGTGTTTCAGT
>JAPKZA010000508.1:0-2285 GCA_026394015.1 Acidobacteriota bacterium | reverse complement strand
GTGTTTCAGTCGAACCGCTGCCTGAACTGCCACTGGCTCAATGGCGCCGGCGCTGCTCGCGGGCTCGACCTGTCCGCGATCGGATCCCGCCTCAACGCGACCGACCTGCTGGTGGCGCTCAACGACCCCAGCGCCGATGTCGCCCCCGAATACTGGACCTGGCAAGCGACGACGAAGGCGGGCACTACTCTCCGCGGCCAGCGTCTGAATGAAGATACGTTTTCACTGCAGATCATCGATCAAACGGGTCATCTCCGTTCGGTTGCCAAGGCCGACCTCCGGTCTCAATCCCTCGACCACCGCTCGCCCATGCCTTCCTTCCGCGAAAAACTCACCGACGCGCAGCGAAACGACTTAGTGGCCTACCTCTCCACCCTGCAAGGAGCCGCCCAATGAAATCGGCCCTCGTGATCCTCCTCCTCGCCGCCCTCCTCCCTGCCCAGGACGCCAACTGGACCACTTACCACGGAAACCCCGCCAGCCATCACCACAGTTCGTTGACGCAGATCACCCCGGCGAACGCCGCCAACCTTGAACTAAAGTGGACGTTTCAAGCCCAGTCGCTCGAAAAATTCGAGGTTACACCCCTCATTGTCGACGGGGTCATGTATATCACTGAGGCCCCCAATACCGTCATTGCCCTCGACGCCGCCACCGGGCGCGAATTTTGGATTTACGAGCACAAGAACCCGGATGTTACTTATCCCTGTTGCGGCAAAGTCAACCGCGGCCTAGCTATCCACGGTAACACCCTGTTCATGGGTACCCTGGACGGCAAGTTACTCGCTATTGATGCCGTGACCGGTCAACTGCGTTGGCAGAAAGTGGTTGTCGATTTCAAACAAGGCTACGCCCTGACCCACGCTCCCCTGATTGTTAAAGACAAAGTTTTGATCGGCACCGCCGGCGGCGAATTGGGGATTCGCGGTTTCCTCGCCGCCTATGATGTCGCCAGCGGCAAGGAGATCTGGAAATTCAAGACCATTCCCGAACCCGGTGAACCCGGCAACGAAACCTGGGGAGGTGACTCCTGGAAGCACGGCGGCGGACCCATCTGGCTCACGGGTTCCTACGATCCGGTTCTCAATTTAACGTACTGGGGCGTCGGCAATCCCGGACCCGACTGGAACGCCAAAGTCCGCCCCGGCGATAACCTGTATACCAGTTCGGTCATCGCGCTCGATGCCGATACCGGCAAACTGAAATGGCACTTCCAATTCACGCCCCACGACGAATGGGACTGGGACGCGGTGCAGACGCCGGTGCTGGTCGATCGCCCATTCCGGGGGCGGATGCGGCCGCTGATGCTGTGGGCCAATCGCAACGGTTTCTTCTACGTCCTCGACCGCAAAACGGGCGAATTTCTGCAAGGGACGCCGTTCGTGAAGCTTGACTGGGCGACTGGGCTCGACGATAAGGGCCGCCCGATGCGGGTTCCTGGCAAGGTCCCCAGCCCGCAGGGCACCGTGATCTTCCCTGGGGTTCAGGGCGGCACTAACTGGTTTGCGCCGTCCTACAGCCCCAAAACGGATCTGTTCTATCTCAACGTTTGGGATGACTATTCCGGGATTTTTTTCTCTTGGAACCAGGAGTTTGAATTGGGGAAATGGTACTCGGGCGGGGGCATCAAAGCGGCGGTTCAATCGACGCGGCGGGATCGCCTGGCACGCCGGGATCCCCAGTCCGGGTATGGGGCAGTCCGTGCCCTGAACCCTTCCACCGGCGCGAAGGTTTGGGAGTACAAAATGGCCGATGTCAGCGACGGCGGGATCGTCACGACGGCTTCGAACGTTCTCTTTTCCGGTAACCGCGAAGGCCACTTTTTCGCTCTCGACGCCACCAACGGCAAACTTCTGTGGAATCTTTACCTCGGCGGGCAAACCGCGGCTTCGCCGGTTACTTATCTCGTGAACGGGAAGCAGCGGGTGACGATCGCCGTGGGCCACACGCTCTACACGTTTGGCCTGCGCAATTAGCTATTGAGAAACGGGCCTTTTTGTGGGAGTCGGGGTCTGTTCCCGCACCGCTCGGGCCAACGCGTAGACGTCGGTTCCGTGGTCGATTCGCTCGGCGGCGGGCAACGTGGCCAGATAATCCGGCCACATCGTCCGCTGGCGCACGGCTAATCCGATGCGATACTTCCAGGTTCTTCGCTGTTTGCCGTGGGTAGAATCGCCGGTCAAAATTCGCCAGCGAGGGGCGAGTAAGCGTACTTGGCCCCGAGGTCGACCGTGGAAATGGCGGGCCGTGGAAAGCGAGGAAAACCAAAGGCAGGTTTTCACTCC
>JAPKZA010000169.1 GCA_026394015.1 Acidobacteriota bacterium | reverse complement strand
TTCGCCCGAAGTGCGGAGCAGTTGAACTGGAAGGAACGGTGGGCCCTTCTGCTGAAGATCATCTTGCGGGATTTCTATCCAAAACGGACCGGACAAGCGGCCGATCCGGCCTTGGCTTGAGGGTCAATTGCCGTTTTTAGGATTATTCAACTCACGAGCTGCATTGAACGCGAAATAGAGCAGATGGACAGTCGACAGAAAAACATCACCTTGATTCCTGGCTGTTCGCTTCCAGCCGAAAAGTAGTGACCCTAGGGGCGCAGCTGAGAGTGGTGGCGACGCCCTTCCAGCTTCTTGGTGTCTCCGGTGAACCCGTGCTCGAGGAGGCAAAGGCGGTAGCCGATGTTTCGTCTCTGCTCATCTGGAATGGTGCGGAGTTGTTCTCGTGCTTACTCAGAAATGAAGAGCTGATAGGACATCCCGCTCGGTATACCTATGGGGCGTTAGTCGGGTTCGGAGCCGGAGGACTGGGCGGCCATCTGGGCGAACCAGCCGCCGGTGGTGAGTAAGTGCTCGGGAGTGCCGTGCTCCTGGACCCTACCTTCGTTCAGGATGTAGACGTAGTCGGCTTCCTGGAGCATCGAGTAACGATGGGCGATGACTAACATCGTTGGTTTGGGGGAGAGTTCGGAGAGCGCTTTTTTTACTTCGAGTTCGGTAGCGAAATCGAGGTTGGCGGTGGCTTCGTCGAGGACCAATAGCCGGGGACGGTCGACTAGGATTCTGGCGATCTGAAGGCGCTGGCGCTCTCCCATCGATAAGCCGATTCCTCGTTCTCCAATCTCGGTAGCTATGCCTTCGGGGAGGCGCTCCAGGGCTCGGCCGAGGCCGGCGGCTAGGGCGGCGGCGGTCACCTCGGCGTCAGTGGCGTCGGGACGTTTGTACCGAATGTTCTCGGCTAGGGAACCGCGGAAGACGGCTCCGTCCGTCGCGACGACGCCGATGGCTCGGCGGACGGCGGCGGGGTCCAGCTTCGAGAGGGCCTGGCCGTCGATCCAGACCTCGCCAGAGCCGGGGTCCCAGAGCTTCATGAGCAGATCAACCGTGGTCGTTTTGCCCGCTCCGGAGGGCCCGGCTAGCGCCGTGATCTTGCCGGGTTCGAGGGTCAGTTGGAGACCCTTGAGAACCTCGCGATCGGCGGTGTAGCCGAAGTGGACAGCGGCGAATTCGACCTTGCCGGGGCCGGGGATGAGGTCGTCGCCGGCGGGTTCGACAGGGCCGGTTTCGAGCAGACGGACGGCGCGGTCGAGCGAGGCGATGTTCTGTTGGAGGCCGATGGCGATCGAGTTCAGCGAATCGATGGGCGAATAGAGACGATCGAGATAGGCGACGAACATGATGACGTCGCCGGGAGTGAGTAAGCCGGAAAGTACTTGCCAGCCGCCGTAGCCGAGCAGGAGCGCCTTACTCAGATGACTGAGGAAGCTTTGGGCGAGATAATAGCGCTGGGCGGTCTTGATGCGGTTGAGATAGACGTCGTAGGCGGCGGTGGACTCGGCACGGAGGCGCTCGCTTTCGCGATCCTCGGCGCCGGAGAGCTTCACGGTTTTGATGGCACCGAGCGCGTCCGTGATGCGGGAGGAGATGTTCTCCCACATCTCGTAGTAGGGCGTCAGGCCAGTTTGGAGGCGGAGGGCGGACTTGCGGGCGATGAGGATATAGAAGGGCAGGAGGCACATGGCGACGAGGGCCATCTTCCAGCTTTGGGAGAACATGATGGCCGTGATGCCGACGAGGCGGATGGCTTCCGGGGCGATCTGCTGGGAAAAGGCATGGACGAGGGGGGAGAGTTGGTCGGACTGGTCGATGCGCTTGGCGAGACCCGCGCTGGGCTGGTGGGCGAAGAAAGAGAGGGGGAGGCGGAGGACGTGGCCGAAGGTGGACTGGATGAGTGCGGCCTCCATGCGGCTGGCGACGACGGCGGCGCGGTAGTCGCTGCGGAGCCAGAAGAAGTAGCCGGTGACGCTGAGGAGGAAGAACAGACCGACCGAGGTAAGCAGCGATTCGAGAGCTTGGTCGCGCGGCTTGGCGTTGCCGCCGACGATGTCGTTGATCGCCATGCGATAGACGAGGGGCTGCATCAGGTCCGCGCCGGTCGACAGAAAAGCGAAGAGGCTGACGAGGGCGAATTGGCCTTTGAAGCCCCGGGCCAGGCGCAGGAGCACCTGGAACACGGGGCGAAAGGCGGCGGGCGGGGCGGCGTCTTCGCCCATGGTCAGAGCTTCAGTTCCATCCCGGGGCGGAAGGCCGGCTTGACGTATTTGTTGGCTTCGACGCTGTTCGTAAAGCGCAGGTTTTTCGAATCCCAGTCGAGCTTGCCGGGCATGCGGAAGGCGATGGCGGCGAGGGCGAGCCACTCGGCGTACGGGGCCGCGATGCGGAAGTCCGAACACGAGGCGTCGCCGCCTTTGCAGGAGCGGATCCAATCGATCATGTGGCCGGGAGAGCGGGTGAGCATCTGCGGCGGGAGGTTGTATTCGGCCCAGCGGGCGGAGGGGAGGAGCCAGACGCCTTCGCCGCGGTCGCAGGTGGCCATGATGCCTTTCGTGCCGATGAAGACGGCACCATTGCCGGTGAGAAGGCCAGAGGCGGAGCCGCCCCGGGGTCCTCCGAAGACAGCTACGCCGGGCCCACCGGCACCCATGGGCGGTCCGCCAGCGGGACGGTTGGGACGGGGGGCGCCTCCTCCGGGAGGGCCTCCGCCTTGGCCGGCGCGGCCGGAGCCCATCGGACGGCCCTTGTCGGAGAGGTTATTCGGCGGGGGCAGAATCGCCTCGTTCGCCATGCCGGGGACGTGATAGACCTCGGGGTCAGTGGCGCGGGCGGAGTCGTGATAGAAGACTTTGACGGCGGGGAGGGAGCCGCGTTTGGGGAAGTCGAGGCGGATGGTGGCGCGGTTCGGGAAGGTGTATTTGCTTTCGCCTTCCACCGAGACGCGTTCGATGCTGGTGGGCGCGCCGAGTTGGAGGGCGTGGTGGACGGGGCCGGCGGTGTGGGTGGCCCAGTTGCCGATTTGGCCGGTGCCGAAATCGAAGAAGCCGCGCCAGTTATAGGGAACGTAATAGGAGCTGAACGGGCGCATCGGGGCGTTGCCGAGCCAAGCGCTCCAATCGAGATTGGCGGGGACGGACTGTTCCGGCGGGAGTTCCTTGAGGCCGGTGGGATGGGTGCCGGGGGTCGTCGAGATGTGGACTTCGGTGACGTCGCCGATTTCGCCGGACCAGAGGATTTCGGCGGCGACGCGGTGGGATTCGTGAGAGAAGCCTTGGTTGCCCATTTGCGTCGCGACCTTGTATTTGACCGCGGCGTCATGGAGGAGGCGGGTTTCCCAGGGGGTGCGGCAGAGGGGTTTTTCGACGTAGACGTGCTTGCCGGCCTGCATGTAGGCGAGGGCGACGGCGGCGTGCATGAAGTCGGGGATGGCGATGGTGACGGCGTCGATGTTCTTGCCTTCTTTATCGAGCATCGAGCGGAAGTCGCGATAGACTGGCAACTTTTCGAAGCGCTTCATGGAGGGGGCGCCGCGGTCGAGATCGACGTCGCAGAGGGCGACGATGTTTTCGGTGGCGGCGGCTTCCCGCAGAATTTCGGCTCCGCGGCCACCGCAGCCGATGGCGGCGACGTTGAGTTTATCGTAGAAGGGCTTATAGCCGAGGGCGCGGAGGGAGGGGACGCTGCCATAGCCGCCGGTGGGGATGGCACCGGCGAGGAGGGACCCGAAGAAGAAATAACGGCGAGAGGTCATTGAGGGGCAGGGTATCTGTTTATGGGGCCCTGTGTCAATGGAGGGCGGCCACGACTTTGCCGGCGACGTCGGTGAGGCGGAAGTCGCGTCCCTGGAAGCGGTAGGTGAGTTTGGTGTGATCGAAGCCGAACTGGTGGAGCAGGGTGGCGTGGAGGTCATGGACGGGGACGGGGTCGGCGACGGAGGAGAAGCCGAGGTCATCGGTCTTGCCGACGGAGGCACCGGGGCGGATGCCGCCGCCGGCAAGCCAGACGGAATAGCCGTCGATGAGGTGGTTGCGTCCGGCGGTTTTCAGCCCGCCTTCGGCCATGGGGGTGCGGCCGAACTCTCCTCCCCAGACGACGATGGTCTGATCGAGGAGACCGCGGCGTTTGAGGTCCGTGAGCAGGGCGGCGCAGGCGCGGTCAACAGGGGGACACATTTTGTCGAGACCGGCTTCGAGGTTCGTGTGATGGTCCCAGTCGGTGTGATAGATCTGGATGCAGCGGACGCCTTTTTCGACGAGGCGGCGGGCGAGCAGGCAGTTGGTGGCGAAGCTGGGTTGGCCGGGGGTGGCACCGTAAAGAGCGAGCGTTTCGGGGGATTCGGTCGCGAGGTCCATGAGTTCCGGGGCGCTGGATTGCATGCGGAAGGCCATTTCATAGGACGCGATGCGGGTTTCGATTTCGATGTCGCCGGTGGCGGCGAGCCGCTCTTTGTTGAGGTCTTCGAGGGCATCGATGGCGCGGCGCTGGCGGGCGGAGGTGATGCCGGGCGGATTTTGGAGATGGAAGATGGGCGACTTGGCGTTGAGGAACGGTACGCCCTGATAGTGCGTGGGAAGGAAGCCGCTGCCCCAGATATCGACGCCGTTGCGGGGGCCGCGGGGGCCGCTGGTCATGGCGACGAAGGCGGGGAGGTCCTTGGTTTCCGAGCCGAGTCCGTAGATCAGCCAGGAGCCCAGAGAGGGGCGGCCGGAGACCATGGCGCCGGTGTGGGCCATGATCATGGCGGGCGAATGGTTGACGTTGCTCGTCTGCATGGAGTGGACGAAGGCGAGGTCGTCGGCGCGCTGGGCGAGGAGGGGGAACCGGTTGGAAATGGTGTGGCCGGATTGGCCGTGCTGCTTGAAGACGCTGCGGGAGCCGTAGAGTTTTGGGGCGGCCATGCGATCCATGAAGGCGAATTTCTTGCCTTGGAGGAGGGAGGGGGGTGTGGGTTGGCCGTCGAGTTCGGTGAGTTTGGGCTTGTGTTGGAAGAGGTCGAGTTGAGAGGGGCCTCCTTCCATGAACAGGTAAATGATGCTCTTGGCTTGGGGGGCAAAGTGGGGTTGGCGGGGGGACAGAAGATCGGCGAGGGCGTGGCGGCCGAGGCCGAGGGAGCAGAGAGAGAGGAAGTGTCGGCGGGGACGCATGG
>JAPKZA010000366.1 GCA_026394015.1 Acidobacteriota bacterium | reverse complement strand
CCACCGTGATCTCCGCCTGCGGGTCCTTCGCCCTCACGGCCAGTGCCGCCGTGATTCCCGCTACTCCGTTACCGACGATTACGAGGTGCATAGTCTCTTATACGCCCCATTCGCTCGCCGAGCCGAAAAAGTTACGGCAGCATCGCTAAAGCGCCTTCGAGTTCCTTCCGCGTGTGCGAATCCCCCGCCTTGGTTGCGGCCTCAATGCCGCGCCGATACAGGGAGCCCGCCTCGTCCGGTTTGCCCATCTTCTCGAGCGTCTGCCCCCCGTGGAAATACGCGGCGCAATAATCGGGCTTCCCCGCAATCAACGCTTCAAACTGCGTCACCGCCCCCGCGAAATCCCCCTGATTGGCAAACTCCATCGCCAGTCCGTAACGCGCAAACGTGTTCGTCGGGTCCTGCGTCAACATCCCCTGCAAAATCTCTAACCGAGAGCTCATAGGATCCATCGTACCCTGAGGATATGCTTCCTGATCAACCGGGCCGCCCGGTCTGCGAATCGGCTTCCGAAATGAGCGAGTTCGCGCTTCCCAACGACGCCAACGTCCTCGGCACCCTTTTCGGGGGAAAGGTCATGGCGCTCGTCGATCTCGCCGCCTCCCTCGCTGCCGCCCGCCATGCACGCTGCGCTATTGTCACCGCCTCCATTGACCGGATGACGTTCCTCCACCCGATCCACATCGGCCAACTCGTCACCCTCAAATCGAGCGTCAATCGAGTCTTCCGCACCTCCATGGAAGTCGGCGTCAAAGTCTTCATCGAAGACCTTCACACCCGCGAGGTCAAACACACTTCGTCGGCCTATCTCACCTTCGTCGCGCTCGACAAGGATGGCCGGAAAATTACCGTCACCCCCGTCCTTCCGCAAACCGAAGTCGAACTGCGGCGCTACGAAGAGGCCGGCGAACGCCGGGCCCTTCGCCTCGCTCAAAAATCGAAGTAGTCGCTTACTCGCCGTCTTTGTACATGTATTTGATGTTGTGTTTGTACAGCATCAAATTCGGCGCGCCTTCGCGGTTGAACTTCAAGGCGGCTTTGTCGTACCACTCAATAATGCCGTGGAGTTCTTCACCGTCTTTCATCACGATCACCATCGGCGTCTTCGCCTGCATCTGCTTCATGTAGTAGAAGTTTTCGGCGTTCGTCTGATCGGGCGGAACCGGCTTCTTGGTCGGGGGGGCGCTACGAGTCGGAGGGGGCATGGGAGTTGTTCATTATTATTGCATCACATTTGGACTTTGCCGCGCAGTTCCAAAACCATCGCGTCCAGCGCGATTCCCTTTTGAATGTTCCGCCGCAGTAAATCCACTAGCTCGTCGGTCTTCCGCACGGCCTTTTGGATCCAATCAAATGTAATTACGCGCGCCAGCCCCTCAAGTTCCCGCCGAATATCAAAATTTCGTAAAGCAGCATTCCGCGCCTCGAACCGGATCAGTAACAAATCTTCCAGCAGCAGATACAGCACCTTCAGGTGGTTTTCCAGCTTCTCCGACCGGCTCGCGTTCAACGCCTCCGAAGTCTTCGCCCAATCCCCCCACGGCAACATTCCACATGCCGCCCCCAACAACGCCAACATCTGCGCGCGCCGCTTGTCGTATACCGCTAGCTCCAAGCTCATCGCCAAACCCGGTGAGCCGGCCGCCAACGCCACCCGCCGCTCCACGTCCTTCAGCCCTTTCTCCGCCGCAAACGCCGCCATCTCCGACTTCGCCAAGGGCGTCAAATAAATCGGCACTGACCGCGACCGAATCGTCGGCAGCAAATCGTAGGCGTTCGTCGCCGTCGCTACGATGATCAGGTAGGGCGGCGGCTCCTCCAGCGTCTTCAGCAGCGAGTTCGCCGCCTGCTCGTTCGCCCGGTCGATCTGGTCAATCAGAAATACCTTGCGCGGGCCCTTCAACGGCCCGTACTGCGCTCGCGCCTTCAATTCCCGCATCTGCGGTATCGAAAGCTGCCGCAGTGGCCCCTCGGGGCAGAACGTGACGAAATCCGGATGCGTGTTGAACAGAATCGGATCTTCATTCCGCTTCTCCGCCGTCCATTTCTCCCGCTCCGCAATCACGTCCAGATTCGCCGGGAGCGACAAATCGTCTTTTTCAATCTGCTCGGCGTGCCCCAGAATCGCCGCCGCGAATCGCCGCGCCAAAGTCGCCTTCCCGATCCCCTCCGGCCCCGCCAGCAGAATCGTCTGCGGCATCCGCTGGCTGGCGATCATGCCTTCCAGAACCCGCTGCGCCTCCACATTGCCATGGAAATTCTCAAACATGCGGCGCCACCTCGCTCCAAATCGCCGCCGCTACCGCGGCCACGCTTTGCCCTGCGTCAATGGTCCGAATCCGCCCCGGCTCCGCCGCCGCCAACGCCAAGTAGCCCTGCCGCACCCGCGCGTGGAACTCCTCCGCTTGCTCGTCCATCCGCGTCTCGTCGGCCAACGCCGCCGCCTCGCGCTCGGCATTCCTCGCCCGCGCCCGCGCCAAACCCGCCTTGTAATCGATGTCCAAATAAATCGTCAAATCCGGCAACACCTCTTGGCAGGCGATCCCATGCAACTCCCGTACCAGTCCCGCCGTCAACCCCCGCCCCTCTCCCTGATACGCCAGCGTCGAATCCGTAAACCGGTCGCTCACCACCACCCGCCCCGTCTCCAGCGCCGGCCGAATCCATTCGTCCACGTTCTGCGCCCGGCAGGCGAAATAGAGTAACAACTCCGCCCGCGCCGAAAGCTCCTGGTTGGCCGAATCCAGCAGGATCTTCCGAATCTGCCGCCCAATCGGCGTCCCGCCCGGCTCGGCTGTCTCCAGCACGTCCAGCCCCATCCCCTTCAGCCGCTCGACGAGAAGTCGCATCTGCGTCGTCTTCCCGCAGCCGTCGCCACCCTCGAACGAAACGAAAAATCCCCTCTTAGTCATAAACGAAATGCAGAACCTTCTTCAGGTCCTCCCACGATTCGCGCTTCGCATTCTGGTTATAGGGCCGCAGCAGATAGGACGGATGATAGGTCACCATCACCGGGATATCCTGCCACTTATGCCAGTTCCCCCGTAGCTTCGTCACCCCGTCCTTGGTTCCCAGCAGCGCCTTGGCCGCCGTCGATCCCAGCGCGCAAATCGCCTTCGGCTTGATCGCCAGCAACTGCCGGAACAGAAACTGCCCGCAGATCTCCATCTCGTCCGGCATCGGGGCCCGGTTCTCCGGCGGCCGACACTTCACGACGTTGGCGATATAGACGTCCGGCCGCAGAATCGTAATCCCTTCCTTCGACGCCGTGCCCTCAATCATCGCCGTCAAAAGCTGCCCGGCCCGGCCAACAAACGGCAACCCGCTCGCGTCCTCGTCGGCCCCCGGCCCCTCACCCACGAACACGAGTCGTGCCCCTTCGTTCCCCGATCCAAACACAATCTTGTTGCGCGCCTCGCACAAGCGGCAGCGCTTGCAGTCGCCAATGTCCTGCCGGATCGCTTCCATCGAATCGCCTTCCGGCGCTAAAGGCAACAGCTTGGGAACAGTGGTTTTCATAAGGGGGACTGGGGGCGGCATCACCCGCACGGGCGTTGGCCTTGGTGCCGGCGGCGGAGCCATCGGCGGCAATAGCGAATTCAAGTCTGCGACCAACTCCGGCAACGCCTCCGGAGCCGCCAGCGAAGAGCCCCGGCGGTAAATCGTCTTTATTCCCAAGTCCTGGTAAAACTCAAGAAACTGGCGTATCTCTTCCCGGGTCATTCGTTTGCATGAAGCGACAGCCGAAGCCGCAACGCTTGGTCAAAAATCTGTCGCGCTACTTCGCGCTTCGACGCCCGCTCGATGTGCCGGGTCTCCCCCGTCCGCATCACCAGCGTCACCTCGTTCTCATCCGCCTCGAACCCCGTGCCCGACTGGTTTACCAAATTCCCCACCACCATGTCGGCGTTCTTCGTCGTCATCTTCCGCTTGGCCTCGGCCGTCATATTCTGCGTCTCCGCCGCAAATCCAATCAGCAATCGGTCGCCCTTCTTCGCCCCCACTTCGGCCAGGATATCCGGCGTCGGATCCAAATCCAGCGCCACCCGTGCCGCCGTCTTCTTCAGCTTTTGCGGCGCAATCTCCGCCACGTAGTAGTCCGCCACCGCCGCAGCTTTCACGATGATCGAAGCCGCATCCAAATGCGCCATCACCGCGTCCCGCATCTCCCGCGCCGACTGCACCGCCACCATCTCCACACCCAAAGGCGCGGCCAAGTTCACCGGACCGCTCACTAATACCACCCGCGCCCCCCGCGCCGCCGCCTCCGCCGCCATCGCGTAGCCCATCTTCCCACTCGACCGGTTCGTGATGTACCGCACCGGGTCAATCGCTTCCTGCGTCGGACCCGCCGTGACCAACACCGTCTCGCCTGTCAGGTCCTGCGGACTCAGCGCCGCGATTACCGCCTCGGCAATCCACTCCGGCTCCGCCAATCGTCCCGGCCCAATGGTCCCACAAGCCAAATCCCCGCTATCCGGGCCCACAATCTTATGTCCCCGGCTCCGCAACACGTCCAGGTTCGCCTGCGTCGCTGGATGGTTCCACATGTTCGTGTTCATCGCCGGAGCCAGCACCACCGGCCCCGTAAACGCCAAATACAGCGTGGAAAGGAAGTCGTCCGCCAACCCGTGCGTGAACTTCGCCAGCAGATCCGCCGTCGCCGGAGCGACCACCAGGACGGAGTTTTCCTGCGCCACGGCAATGTGTTCCACCGAACTCGCCAGCACCTCTTCGGCAGAACGCGTCCCGAACAAACCCGTGATCACTTTCTTTCCCGTCAACGCGGCAAACGTCAGGGGCTGAATAAACTCCGTCGCCCCCGCCGTCATCACCGTGCTGACGGTACACCCCCGCCGCATCAGCACTCGCGCCAATTCCGCCGCTTTGTAAGCAGCGATCCCCGCACCCACTCCCAGGACGACGTTCATGCCGCCCTCGAACTTAGCTACGTCTCGAAGCGATCTCAGCCAAATTCGCATCGCGAATCGGGTCTTCGTACTGGATCAAGCCCCGGCGGACCTCTTCAAGCGCCGTCACAGTCGGCTTCCGCGTCGTGGTCGGCAGAAACGATCGGCTACCGGCCTGCAATTGCCGAGCCCGTTTGGCCGCAACAATGATGAAACGATACGTGCTCGATTCCGGATCGTCCGGGATAGCGAAATTGATATTGCGGGGAGTGTTCTCGGCCATGGAATTCAATGCCTCTAAAACGAACCCAACACTCGCTGTACCGGGCCTTCCATCCGCTTCCGGCGTAAACGCTCGGCTCGGATAATACTGCGAAGGTCCGCCACGGCGGCGTCCAGCTCATCGTTAATCAAAATGTAGTCGTAAATATCGTACTGCGTCGTCTCGGCTTTCGCTTCCCGTAGCCGACGCTCAATCACTTCCGGCTGATCCTGCGATCGTGCCCGTAAGCGGCGTTCCAACTCGGTCCGGTCTGGCGGCAAAACAAAAATCAGTACGGCGTCAACAACTCGCTTCTGTAATTGTCTCGCACCCTGCACGTCGATGTCCATGACCAGGTCGCAACCCGCCGCCGCCGCCCGTTCAATCTCGCTCTGGTGCGTGCCGTAATAATTCCCGAACACGTTCGCAAATTCCAGAAATTCGCCCGCCGCCGCCCGCCGCTCGAAGTCTTCCTTCGTCGTGAAATGGTAGTCCACACCGTCCCGCTCCGGGCCGCGCGGGGCCCGCGTCGTATAGCTTCGGGAAAAGGCAAGCTGCGGATCCGTCCTGCGCGCATCGCGCAGGATCGTCGATTTTCCCGTGCCCGACGGTGCCGAAATCACAAACAGAATGCTCATTCCAGGTTCAACGATTGCTCGCGGATCTTTTCAATATCGGCCTTGATCCCCAGCCCCACCTCTGTCAAAACCAAGCCCTGCTCGCCAATGCCGTTCGTTTTCGACAGCATCGTATTCGCTTCCCGGTTCATCTCCTGCAGCAGAAAGTCCATCTTCTTGCCGACCTCGCCGCCCTTCTGCAACATCTGGTCCAGTTGCTCGGAGTGGATCTCTAACCGGGCGATCTCTTCCCCGATGTCGCTCCGATCGGCCAGAATCGCCGCTTCCTGCACCAACCGCTGCGGCTCAATACCCGTCCCGCCCAGCATCTCTCCGAGCCGATCCCGCAGCCGCTGTTGAAACGCCGGCATCGCGCGGGTCCGGATCTCTCGTACCTGCCCCACGGCCGTCCGAATCGACTTTGTCCGCTCCACAAGCACCGCCGCGGTCTCCGCCCCCTCCCGTTCCCGAACCTTGTTCATCTCGGTCAGAGCGTCTTCTAGCAGGGTCAGGAGGAAGGCTTGCAACTCCGCCTCCGGTTCCTGGTCCGCTGCCGGCTCGAACATCCCGGGCACGCGCAACGCCACGTTGAGGTCGCACTCTGCCACTGTTCCGGTGTGACGGGTTGCCTGCCGAAACGCCGCCAAGTAGGAATCGAGCAGTTCGGCATTCAAGCTCGCAACGGCATCGCTCTTGTTCCGGTGGTACTGCACCCGGATCTCAATATGGCCGCGTGACATCATCTTCCGGATCAGAGCCCGCATCGCGGACTCGTAGGGGTCCAGCACCCCGGGCATCTGGAAATGCAGATCCAGCCCTCGGTGGTTGACACCCTTCACCGTAATCACCGCCTCGCCGTCGGGGCTCTGCCGCCGCAACCGCGCAAACCCCGTCATGCTGCGTATATTCATGAGGCTTCCATTATGCAGAAGCCGGAGCCCTCTATTCAAGGAACTGTTATCTGCCAGCAAAATGATATGGTTTCTCTACTACTCCGTGTTTCGCGCTTTCCTCCGTTACCGAATGGGCGAATTGCTCTCGGTCCCCCGCTCCCTCTCGATGCCAGGCGAATCTCTCCTCCGCGAGCTGAACCGTCGATCCCCCGCCAGTAAATTCGAGGCCATTTACTGCATCTCCGGCTTCACTGACCCCAACCAATCTGCACAGAGCCTCTGCCTCGCTATGCTCCACGGGCTCATGAAGCAAAACGGCGTCTCGCTCGTCATCGTCCACGGAGCCAAAGCCACGCGAACCATCGGACCCGCCCGACAGGAGGCACTCCTGTCGGGCGAAGTCCTCCACCAAACGTCGTCGCAGCGTCGCGGCCGCGGTCGAGCCATGACAATCCTGATTGACCTCAGTTCGGAACTCGAACGCGCACTCCGGGGGCGCAGACCCGTCAATCTCGAACTCCGCCAACAGCGCTCGGGCCGCCCCGCTGCTGAGGTCGTCTAATAACTCGGGCTGCTCACCTCCCGATGGCTCCAAATGGCGAACGAACAGGAGATTTGGGGCGATCGGGAGGTGCGGGGTTCTGGCCGAGCGAGTGTGTGCCGAGCGAATATGCACGCATTTTTAAAGAAAAACTGATAGACTACCCGTGTTCCGGAGGAACCTCGCCCCAAATGAGAACTTTCTTACTTGCCGCTGCCTTTCTGTCGGCTTTCAGTGCATCGGCTGAAGTTAAGGTGTTGCGGCACTTTACCTTGATTGATGGGAGAGGCGGTGCTCCACTTTCGAATGCCGCGATGGTAATCGATAACGGCCGAATCAGTTACATCGGTCCGGTCGCTGGATTAAAGGTCCCAGCGGGTGCCGAGACAATGGACCTGTCGGGAAAGTTCGTGATGCCCGGAATCATCAATCTCCATTCGCATCTGGGGAACACCATCGATCTCGTGCAGGACCCGAAGAACTTTACGCGGGAAAATCTGGGCAAGAACCTGAAGACCTATGCGAGTTATGGCGTGACGTCGGTCGTGAGTATGGGCACCGACTCCGAACTCGCTTTGACCGTGCGGAAGGAACAACGCGCAGGCCGCCCCAACACGACCCGCATCTATTCCGCGGGGCGTGGCTTCACGAGTCAGGGCGGTTATCCCACCAAGGCCATGGGCATGAACGGTGTGCCGTATGAAGTGAAGACTCCCGCAGACGCCAAGCGGGGAGTAGAAGAGAATGCGGCGAGAAAGGTGGATCTCATCAAGATGTGGGTAGACGACCATCTGGGCAAAGAGCCGAAGATCTCGATTCAACTGTCAAAAGCGATCATCGACGCATCGCGGGCCAAAGGCCTGACGTCGAGCGCCCATATCTTCTACCTGGACGACGCCAAAAAGCTGGTGGAAGCCGGGCTCGACGGGCTTGCGCACAGCGTGCGGGATAAACCTATAGATGACGAACTGATCGCGTCGATGAAGAAGAATGGGGCGTGGTTGCAATCAGCAACCTTGGCGAGGGAGATTAGCGTTTTTATCTACGCGAAGCCGCAGGCCTTCTACGACGATCCGTTCTTCTCGCGGGCCGTTTCGCCGCAGGTGATTTCTACTCTAAAGAGCCCGAAATATCAAAAGGGTGTCCAGGCGGACCATGACTTTTCGCTTCTGCCGGCGTTTCTCAAGACGGCACAGAAGAATCTGAAAAGAATGTTTGATGCTGGCGTGAAGATTGGATTCGGTACCGATTCGGGTCCCCCGGCACGTTTTCCAGGATATTTCGAGCACTGGGAGATGCAGTTGATGGTCGAGGCCGGTTTAACGCCGGCGCAAGTGATTCAGATCGCGACCAAGAACTCATCCGAGTATCTGAAGGTGGCGAAAGATTTCGGCACTTTGGAGAAGGGAAAGTGGGCCGACCTGCTTGTGCTGGGAAAAAACCCGCTCGAGAACATCAAGAATACCCGCACCATCGAGACGGTGCTCATTGCCGGTAACAAGGCCAACTAAGTATGCCGGGCGAGAGCAGCTATCGAATGGAGTCTGCGCGCGAGTTTATCGCGACCGAAGGCGGCTTGATTTACGCCCCTGCGAACACCTTCCACGCGTCGCGCTTTCAGGGGAACGGGAAATCGCGCCGGCTGGCGATGAACGAGTTTACCAATATTGCCCACTTGTTCGATGAGGTGGTCCCCTACATACAATGGCTGATTTGATCCGCCCGGAACGCCCGACGCGGGTGCGTCACGCCATTCTATGGCTGACCGTGGCAGCCTATATGATCACCTACATGGACCGAGTCGTGATCGCCTCATCGGTGCCCAGTCTCCGGGAAGAGTTTGGCTTCTCGATGGTGACGGTGGGGTGGATTCTGAGTGCGTTCCGATGGGGCTACGCGTTGTTCCAGCTTCCCGGAGGATGGCTGGGCGACCGGTTCGGGCCGCGCCGGGCGCTCGCCGGAATCGTCGTATGGTGGAGCGCGTTTACGTGCGCCACCGCGTTCAGCTGGAATTTTACTTCGATGGCGGTCATCCGATTCCTCTTCGGTGCCGGAGAAGCTGGGGCGTTTCCGATTGCGACGCGCTCCCTGTCCCGATGGATGCTTCCATCCGAACGAGGATTCGCCCAAGGCATCACCCATGCCGGTTCTCGGCTCGGAGCGGCAATGACGCCTCCGATCGTGGTGTGGATCATGGTGGCCTACGGATGGCGCGCGACCTTCTTGCTGTTTGGCGCTCTCGGTATTTTGTGGGCGGCGATATGGTTTTGGTACTACCGCGATTCTCCCGAACAACACGCAAGCGTGAACGCGGCTGAGTTGGAATTGATCCATGCCTCGATGGGCGGACCGAGAGCCGCGATCACAAAGGCCGTTCCGTGGAAGAAAATATTGTCCAGCCCCACCCTTTGGTATCTGTCGATGATGTATTTCTGCTACGGATACTGCGTGTCGGTCTACCTGGACTGGTTCCCGACTTACTTGAACTCCTATCGCAATTTCAATCTGAAGCAGATGGGCTATTACGCCAGCTTACCGCTGCTTGCCGGGACGGCTGGCGACCTGATGGGTGGAGTTTGGTCGGACTGGTGGTTGAAACGGACCGGCAACCTCAAGATGGCCCGACGCGGCGTGGCGGTGAGCGGTTTTCTCTTGGCGGCGGCGGGGATCCTCCCAGCCGCCTTGACGACGGATTCAATCTACTGCGTCTGGTTCAGTTGCATCGCCGTGTTCGGGCTGGAATTGACGGTGGGCGTCTCGTGGGCGTTGCCCCTCGATATTGGCGGGGACTATGCCGGGTCGGCGGCGGCGGTTATGAACACCTGCGGTAATATTGGCGGTGCGATCTCTCCTGCACTGCTGGCGTATCTTGTGAACGGATATGGCTGGAATGTTCCGTTCCTGGTGGCCGCTGGACTGTGCGTGGCTGCCGCGGTTCTCTTTCTCAAAATCGATGCGAGTCGGCAAATCTCCGTGGAGAGTATATGAAAATTAATCCTAAAAAATGCGTAGCCTGTGGAAACTGCACCTACGTCTGCCCGATGGGCGCGATCTATATCGATCCGGTAATCAAGCGGGCCACCGTCAATAGCGCGGAATGCGTGGAGTGCTATGCCTGCTACAACGGAATGAGCCAGGAAAAGTTGAACCCTGTGATGGTTCGGACCATGCGGAAGGTCTTTCAATTACTGCGCTTGCGCTTCGACCCGGAGCCCGATGTGTGCCCGACGTCGGCGTTTGAACCGGATGCACTGGTGTGGCCGCGCATCGTGCGTCGCGCGTTCTCTGATCCCCGAGTGCCTCATGAATCGACCGGCATTGAGGGGCGAGGCACCGAAGAAGTGAAGACGAACGATGTGTCTGGTCGAGTGGTCGTGGGCGAAGTTGGCTTTACGATCGAGTTCGGGAGACCGGGTGTCGGCGTGTGGTTCCGCGACATCCAGAAGGCCTGCTGGACACTGGCCAAAGCGGGAGTGTCTTTTGAGAAGAAGAACCCGATTACGTCTCTGATGACCGATGTCTCTGCGGGTACGATCAATGCCGAAGTGATGGGCGAAAAGCTAATGTCGGCCATTATCGAGATCAAAGTCGCCGTCGAGCGTACCGAGGAAATTGTGCGCCTAGTTTGGGCTATCGAGAAAGAAATCGATACTGTGGTTGTACTCGGTGTGGGAACGCGTTGCGATGAACAGGGCGAGGATACGGTCGTGGCCCCGATTCTAGAACGGCTGGGCTACAAACTGCACCGCGCAAAAACAAATACAGGGCTTGGCAGAATTACGAATACTACCAAGGAAAAGTCCAACGAACCGGTTTCCGCAGGAGCACCCAAATGACAAACACGCTTCACCGCACAGGCGATGCCGATAGCTTTAAGGATGACTACATTGTCTTCGCGATTGCCAGTCGCGGAAAGAACGACGAAGGGGCACTTGAGAAACTACAGAAGTTTCTACGGATGGCGATTCCATTTAGCCCTGTGAATTTGGGCGATGCCCGCAATGGCGGTTCGCTTCGTCCATCCAAGGACTTGGGACCGAGTGCGCATTGGAACCGTGATATTTCCCCAGATTTCGAAGCGGTGGTGGAGGGGTTCACGCACATTACGACGGCGGCTGCCGTATTTGATAACCGCGTTGCCGCGGAGGATTTCTTCAAAACCGTGAAAGAAGCCGATATGGGGCTGAGCGTCAATATTTCCACCAGCGTCGATGGGGCCGAACAGTGCTGTCACCATGCCGGGGTACCGCGCCACAGTGTCGGGTACTCGCTCGGGTTTGAAGGCAAGACCGAGCTGCTTCCCAATTCGCATGTGTTACTGCTTTCTACCATGTGCGGCCACGGAATGGTGGCGAATTCATTGGCGAAGAAGATGATCGACTGGGTGAAAGAAGGGCGCAGAACCCCGGAGGAAGCGGCATCGTATCTGCAGCGCTTCTGCTCGTGCGGCGTCTACAATCCTTCACGGGCGAAGCGCATTCTCGAAGATGCGCGGGGAACTACAAAATAGGACCTTGACCCTTGCTGACTTGGACTCGCGCCCGTGAGTCCAAGTCACTCACCAACCGCTCGTCGATCGCTCGCTCGTGTGCCTGCTGAATCGTCACCGACCTGCAGAAAAGTTCGCCGCTTAGTCCTCACCGCCAGGCGAAGCAAGGATACTCTAGGTCGCTCTTTCCGGCAGCAGGACAGGCTCGGGTCGTAGGACTGCTCCAGGTTGCGCCAACGGCGCGTTCGGTGCTTTTACTCGGCGAATCCTGTATACTGCGCATGTAAGTGAAAGTACTATGACGAAGCGACAATTTCTATTGGGCGGTGGCGCAGCATGTGCGGCGTTTGCGCAAAAAAAACGGCGGATGGTAAGGACGAAGAAGCTCTTCAAAGCACCTCCGGGCTACCCCAATGGGCTGGCGGCGACGCCGGAAGGCATTTGGGTGGCCGAACAAAAGCTATCGGGACGACAGGCGACAAGTTATGGCCTACCAGAGCCTCGGTCTCTGACCGAAGAGGCTTGGCTGATGGACTGGAATGGCAAGGTCGTGAAGCAAGTAACGACCCACTCCCGGAACACGAGCGGCATGGCGGTGGGCGACGGGTTTGTCTGGATGGTGGCGAATGCTCCTCCCCAAGGAGTATTCCAGGTGGACATGAACTCCAAACAGGTCAGCCACCGGCAGATTCCGTTGGGTCCGGCAACCGACGGCGGCGGGTCGCACGGCGCGCAATGGGATAACGGCAAGTTGTGGATTTCGGCTCTTCGGCTGCGAGCCAATATCCGGGTTGACCCGAAGACGTGGGTGCCGGAGATAATCATTCCGTTCTATCAGTCGCCGGACCACGGTCGATTTCACGACATCACGATTGAAGGGGATAGCATGTGGCAGATCGTCGGAAATGACTGCAAAAGTTACAAGGACTATCGGCCGGCATTGGTCAGATACGAGTTGTCGACCGGCAAGGTGCAGGAGACCGTAGACTTCCTCCCTAACTCCTGCGACCCGCACGGACTGGCTTTTTATCAGGGTAAGTTGTATGGTTGCGATGCCGGGATTCACCCGAACTGGACGAATAATGACAGTCCGACGACCGGTTGGATATTCGAGATTGAGTTTGTGTAGCTAACTTTCTGACCCCTGCTGGTCAATGGTCAAACACCACTTGAGCAGGCGCAAGGGTTCTTCGCTGTTTGCCGTGGGTAGAATCGCCGGTCACAATTCGCCAGCGAGGGGCGAGTAAGCGTACTTGGCCCCGAGGTCGACCGTGGAAATGGCGGGCCGTGGAAAGCGAGGAAAACCAAAGGCAGGTTTTCACTCCCTTCCCACCGTCCTTGGAAATCGCAATAAGGCGCGATTT
>JAPKZA010000122.1 GCA_026394015.1 Acidobacteriota bacterium | reverse complement strand
GCTGAGTCATAGCCCGATTTTCCAGGTGATGTTCGTCTGGGAGAGTACCCGCGCCATGAGTCTGTCAGGTGCCGGGCTGTCGATTACGCCGTTGGAGATCCCCCAGCGGACCGCAAAGTTTGATCTTACGCTCTTTCTCGAGGACGCCTCCGATGATCTGCTCGCCACTTGGGAGTACAGCAGCGCGCTGTTCGACGCGGACACCATCGCTCGGTTTGTTCAGTATTTCGACACGCTGCTGGGCTCGATTGCCGCGAGTAGCGATACGACGGTGGGCCGACTGGCGATTCTCCCCGCCGGCGAGCGCCGACGATTGCTGGAGGACTGGAACGACACCGGGGCACCGCTACCGGAAGTACTCGACTTCGCCTCTTTGTTTGCGGCGCAGGTGGAGCGTGACGGCTCCGCCGTCGCCGCCCGCGATGAGAGCGGTGAACTTACCTACAATGCGTTGAACGAACAAGCGAATCAATTAGCCTGCGATCTCCGCGATCGTGGACTTGGCAAGGGTTCGGTTGTGGGCCTCTATTTGGAGCGATCCCTCCACCTGATGGTGGCCGTCGTCGCCGTACTCAAGTCGGGCGCCGCCTACGTCCCGCTTGACAGTTCTTACCCGCCTGACCGGCTGCGCTTCATGATGGAAGACTCCGGCGCGGCGCTGATTCTAACGCAGGGGTCTTTGGCCGCCAGACTGCCGGATGGCACGGCGCGGCTCTGTCTGGACACGGAGAGCGCTTGGCGATCAGACGCTACTATGAATCTGTCCGTTCCGCTGGGGCCGGATGATCTGGCGTACGTTCTCTACACTTCTGGTTCCACCGGGCGGCCCAAAGGTGCCGAGATTAACCATCGCGGACTGTCCAACTACCTTCTGTGGGCGCTGCGATACTATCGCATTGCAGATGGCTCCGGAGCGCCCATGCACTCTTCCATCAGCTTCGATGCCACCATCACGGCTTGGCTGGCGCCGCTGCTGGCCGGGGTCACCGTCACGTTGGTGCCGGAAGGCGGCGAGGTGGAGGCGCTCGGCCGGCTGTTGACGTCCGAAGCGGGATACAGCCTAGTCAAAATCACCCCGGCTCACCTAGAGGCATTGAGCCATCTGCTCCCACCTGGCATCCCGGTCCTCGGCGCCAGAGCGTTCGTCATCGGTGGCGAGGCGCTGTTCGGCAAGCAACTTGCGTTTTGGCGGCGAAATGCGCCCGCGACGCGAATGATCAACGAGTACGGCCCCACCGAGACGGTGGTCGGCTGTAGTGTGTATGAGGCGCGGGCGGACCGAACCTATCCCGGGCCCGTGCCGATCGGACGTCCAATTTCGAATACGCAGCTCTACGTCCTTGATGCCCATTTGGAACCGGTGCCTGTCGGGACGATTGGGGAACTGTTCATCGGAGGAGCCGGAGTCGCTCGCGGTTATCGGAACCGTCCCGAACTGAACGAGCAGCGCTTCGTGCCGAATCCATTCGGCCCAGGTCGGCTCTATCGGACGAGTGACTTGGTGCGCTACCTGCCCGACGGTAATCTGGTCTACCTCGGCCGCCTGGATGACCAAGTAAAGATTCGTGGTTTCCGCGTGGAACTCGGAGAAGTCGAAGCAGTGCTGACGCGGCACCCCGGCGTTCGGGAGGCGGTGGTAATCGTCGATGACGCCGGCGACCATAAACGCCTGGTGGGCTACTATGTCGCCGCCGCACCTGCGCCGGCGGTTACGGAGTTGCGCGCTTGGTTGGGTACCGAACTACCTGATTACATGGTTCCGGCACTTTTTGTTCGTGTGCCGGAGATGCCGCTCACGGCCAATGGGAAGATCGACCGCCGCGCCTTACCGGCATCCGTGCCGTCTTTCCAGGTGACTCCGTCGCGCGCGGCCTCAACGCCCGCCGAGGAGATCCTCGTGCGCATCTGGCGAGAGGTGCTACGGGTAGAGACGGTCGGGGTGGACGACAACTTCTTCGAACTGGGCGGCGACTCCATCATGAGTATTCAGGTGGTTAGCCGGGCGCGCCAAGCTGGGCTGCCGCTGTTGACGAAGCAAGTTTTCCAGTATCAGACGATCGCGGCACTGGCCGCGGCAACCACGCAGGCACCGCCGTTGGCCGGTGTGTCCCAGGCCCCAGTTACGGGAGAGGCGCCGCTCAGCCCCATTCAAAGGTGGTTTTTCGCGCAGGAGCAGCCGGTACCCTCCCATTACACGCAGTCCGTGCTGCTTCGGATCGACCCGGAGGCCGCGCAGGAGGCGATCGTGCGCGCGCTTGCCGCGGTCGTCTGCCATCACGACGCTCTGCGTCTGCGATTCGCTGGACAACGGCAGTGGCATAGCGAAGAGGAGCCGCGCTTCGCCGGGGCGCCAGAGGAACTGGACCTAGAGCACGGGCCTTTGATCGCTCTGCGGCGGCAGGCTGCGGACCGTCTGCTCATCGCGGTTCACCATCTTGTGATTGATGCCGTCTCCTGGCGCATTCTGCTGGAAGATCTGGCTACCGCGTATCAACAGCTCAGCCGCGGCGAACCCGTGCGGCTCGAAGCGAAGACCAGTTCCTTTCAAGTGTGGGCGGAGACGCTTTTGCAGGAGAAGGACCGCTTCGCCGGCGAACTGGAGAGGTGGCGGCCTGCGCATTCGCCGCCGGCTTTCGTCCAGTCCAATCGCATCGATACGGCGGATCTTGTGGAAGGGCACCTTTCGGCAGCCGTGACCGGGCAACTGCTGCGAGTGGCCCCGGCTGCCTACCAGACCCAGGTAAACGATTTACTCTTGAGCGCACTGGCTCTGGCTCTGGGCCCGGAGACCATCGATCTTGAATCCCATGGCCGGGAGCCATTGTTTGACGGTCTTGACCTTTCCCGCACGGTGGGATGGTTCACCGCTATCTATCCCGTTCGACTGGCTCCGCCGTCCTACGAGATCGCGGCTCTTGTGCCCTGGGTGAAACAGCAATTGCGGGCTATTCCCAACGGTGGCATTGGCTACGGGGTACTCCGCTTCCTGGCGGGGCGGGATGAACTGGCAACGGATGCCCGGCTGAAGTTCAATTATCTTGGCCGAGTGGAGGATTTGATCCCCAGCAACGCTTTGATCCTCGGGCTGGAAGATGATTCGTCGGTGCGGGAACACCATCCGGGGAACCGACGCAGCCATCTATGGGAAGTTACAGCGGTAGTGTTGGATGGCCGCCTGCGCGTTGCTTGGGAGTACAGTCGGAGTCTGCACTCCCGGGAAAAGGTGGCGGCCCTCCACGCCCGTTTTCTGTCCGCGCTGGAGCAGGTGACGGCCCATTGCGCCGCTGTCGCCGAGCGGGGCGGGGCGGAGACGGAGTTCTTTCCGCTCTCTCCCATGCAGCAGGGCATGCTCTTCCAAAGCCTGCTGGCGCCTCACTCCGGCGTCTACGTCGAGCAGATGTCGGTGCGGATGGTAGGTGCTTTGGACATCGCCCGCTTTCAAGCGGCCTGGCAAGGCGTGGCGGACGGGGAAGAGGCTCTACGGACGGCGTTCCGTTGGCAGGGGCTGGCACAGCCCGAGCAGCGGGTGGCCGCTCTCGTGCCGCTGCCGTGGCATTTCGAGGATCTGCGTGCCGGCTGCGACGAGACTGCCGTGGACGCTTACGCCGAGGCGGAGCGCCGCCGCGGTTTCGACCTCTCCGTGGCGCCGCTGATGCGGTTCGGCCTCTTCCGCACGGGAGAAACGACTTGGAGGTTTCTCTGGACCTATCACCATCTGTTGATCGACGGATGGAGCCGCCATCGCGTGGTGAAAGCGGTGGTCGACGCGTATGCCTCGGGAGAGTTCGTCCCGGCGGCTCCCCCCTACCGCCGGTACATCGAGTGGATTGAGCGACAGGACAGAGCCGCCACGGAACGATTCTGGCGCGGGGAACTCGCTGGCTTTTCTGAGCCTACGGCTCTTAGGGTAGACCGCCCGTCGATGCACCCCGGCCCCGTCGCGCGCGTGGCCTGCGGTCTGACTGAGGCGGAAACAGCGGAACTGCAACGGTTGGCGCGCACGCACCGTTTCACGGTGAACACGCTGCTCCAAGGCGCTTGGGCACTGTTGCTGAGCCGCTACAGCGGTCGCGGCGACGTGCTCTTCGGTGCCACTGTCGCCGGCCGCCCGGCGGGCCTGCCCGGTGCCGAGGAGATCATCGGGCTTTTCATCAATACGCTGCCCGTGCGCCTGCAGGTCGATGAGGATCGCCCTTGGGTGGAATGGTTCGGCAGACTACAGACCCGGCAGCGGGAAGCCGACGAGTTTGCCCACGCCTCCCTCATCGAGATGCAGGGCTGGAGCGACGTTCCGCGCGGCACTCCTCTGTTTGAGTCGATTGTGGTGTTCGAGAACTTTCCAGCGGCCGAGATCGCGTTGTCGGCAGGCGGACTCGCTATCTCGCAGGCGGAGTTCCGGGAGCAGACCAACGTGCCACTGGTGTTGGTAGCCGCTCCCGGCGCTTCGCTCCAGTTGGAACTCGAATTCGACTCCGCGCGCTTCCGTCGTGCCACGGTGGAGCAGTTGGGCCGGAATTTGCGTACCCTTCTGGCCGCGCTGCCGGCGGCCTCCACTTCCGCTTCCCTGGCTGCGCTCCCGTTACTCGACGCAGGAGATACAGAGAGGCTGCTCCTCGGTTGCAACGAACGGCGGCTCAATCACGGTGCGGCCTCCAATCTCTGCACTCATGAACTGTTCGCCGCGCGCGCGAGAGAGAATCCCGGCGCCATCGCGCTCGTGGACGCTACCGGCTCGCTGACCTACGGAGAACTTAACCGCAAGGCGAATCAACTCGCGCATCGTCTAATCGCCCTCGGCTATGGGCCTGAGACCGTCATCGGTGTCTCGATGGAACGCTCGGCCGAAGTGGTAATTGCTGTACTCGCCATCTGGAAGGCGGGGGCGGCTTACGCGCCCTTTGATCCCGCGTATCCGGCCGAACGCATTGCCTTCATGGTGCAGGACTCCGGCGCCCAGTTGGTGTTGACGCAGGCGAAAATCAGTTCCGCGCTTCCGGCGGGCGTGGCGACGCTCTGCATCGACTTGGAGGCGTGCTTCAATGGACCCGAGATCGATCCGGTCACCGCCGTAACCTCCGGGAACCTCGCCTACCTGATCTACACGTCCGGCTCGACGGGGGTGCCAAAGGGCGTGATGATCGAGCACGGTTCGTGCGTCGAGCACTGTCTTACGATCATTGCCCAGTACGGCCATACGTCTCGGTCGTGTCTCCTCTTGTTCGTCCCGCTAAGCTTCGATCAGTCGGTGGAAGATATCTTCCCCACGCTTCTGGCTGGAGCCCGGCTGATTCTGCCACGATCCGGCGCTCCCCCGTCGATCCCCGAGCTGCTCGGATGGATCGAGCGCGAGGGTGTCACGATGCTGCACATACCCACGGCGTATTGGCACGAGTGGACTGGGTTTCTGGACCGCTACCCCGCGCCGCCATCGCTTTCCACCGTGAAGGTGGGGGGGGAACTCGCTCCATTGGCTGCTTTCCGCGCCTGGGAGCAGGGCATTCGTCCCGGGGTGCGCTTTGTGAACGGGTACGGACCCACCGAAGTTACTGTAACCTCCCATGTCTATCAGACGGCGACTGGCCAGCCGCCGTCTGGCTTGGATTTGGACACGAACTCGGTACCCATCGGGTACACGCTGCCGAATACGTTGACCTACGTGTTGGATGCGCGTCTCCGTCCCGTCCCCTACGGAGTTCCAGGGGAACTGTTCATTGGAGGCATCCGCGTCGGCCGGGGCTATCGCAACCGGCCGGATCTGACGGCGGAACGCTTTCTGCCGAACCCATTCGGACCTGGGCGTATCTACCGCACGGGAGACCTCGTGCGCTACCTGGGCGATGGAAGCTTGGAGTTTCTGGGCCGCATTGATCAACAGGTGAAAATTCGTGGTTTCCGGATTGAACTGGGGGAGATCGAAACGCTGCTCAACGATCATCCGGTCGTGAGCCAGGCTGCCGTGGCCGCCCATCATTCGGCGGCCGGACCCACGCTGGTCGCCTATCTATGCGCCCGCGCCGAGCGTGTTTCCCCGGGTGAATTGATCCGTTTTTTGAGTAAAACGTTGCCAGAGTACATGATTCCGTCTCACTTCGTCTGGCTGGACGTGATGCCCGTGAACCCTGCAGGAAAAATTGACCGCCGCGCGCTACCCTCGCCGCAGTGGGAGGCCGAAGGGCATCCGGCGGGCGGCGCGCCGCCGCGAGACGTTTGGGAGCGGCGGTTAGCCGGAATCTGGGAAGAGGTTCTGTGCTGTCCGGTAGGCAGGGATGACAACTTCTTCGCTCTCGGCGGACAGTCGCTGGCGGCCATCCGGCTGATGGCCCGCATGGAAGCGGCATTTGGGTGCCAGCTTCCCCTCGCGCTTCTCTTCGAGCGTCCCACTGTCGCGGAGTTGGCGGAGCATCTGCGGGAGACTGGTTCGGGAGAGTCGTGGTCACCGCTGGTGGTTCTGCGTGCGCATGGGAATAGGCGCCCGTTTTTCTGCGTTCACGGCGGCGGCGGAAACGTGCTGCATTACTACGCACTGGCGAAGGAGTTAGGCGCAGACCAGCCCTTCTATGCGCTGCAGGCCGTTGGATTAGATGGTTCGGCGACTCCGCTGCGCACGGTGGAGGAGATGGCGACGCTCTACCTCGAAAATATCCGCCGGGTACAGCCCACTGGGCCTTACCGGCTGGGTGGCCACTCGCTTGGCGGGCAGATTGCGTTCGAGATGGCCCGGCAGTTGACGCGCGGTGGGGAGCCGGTCGAGTGCTTGGTCGTCATGGATACGTATTGCCCGGGGGGCAAAGCGGACACCGGGCAAACTGCCTGGGACGA
Organism: Acidobacteriota bacterium; assembly: GCA_026394015.1. Classification (GTDB taxonomy): domain Bacteria; phylum Acidobacteriota; class Terriglobia; order Bryobacterales; family Bryobacteraceae. Next base: position 1,092 of record JAPKZA010000122.1, on the reverse strand, counting down.
TGCGCGCTGGATGGAAGATTTGGTCGAGATGGTGGAGTCATTCCTTGGCTGCCAACTGGCAATCCACCCTGATCAGTTGTCGCCGCTCACACTGCGTGAGCAACTGGAGATGGTGCATGCTCGCCTGAGCGCGGCTGGAGCGTTTCCGCCGGGCACCAGCATCGCCGCCCTGGAAGGACTTTTTGCCGTTTTCCGTGCGAACAACCTGCTGGAGTATGCTCCCGAGGGCGTCGATTGCCGTTTGCGAGTGCCAATTACACTTCTGCGCGGTCTGGACTCGTCTCCCTCAGGTGTCGCTGAGAGGCTCCACTCCGACCCGCTCTGGGGATGGGGAGGGTTCTCGACACTGCCGGTCAATCTCCGATTTGTCCCCGGAGACCACGTCGGCATGATGACAGCGCCTCGGGTGTCCGCCTTGTCGGCCGAGGTGCGCGATTTACTGGTCGAGTAGGTCGGTGGCCACGGACCGCAAAACCTCGCTCCTTCGTTCGCGGAGATAAAAGTGGGCGCCGGGAAACCAGCGCTCCGTGCATTCGCGGGTCGTCATCTGCCGCCATCCCTGCAAGTCCGCCGGAGAGACGAGGCCATCCGAAAGGCCATTATAGAGAACCAGTGGGCATGGAAGCGGTGCGTCGGGGACGAATCGGTAGGTTGCGAGCAACTCGAAGTCCGCGCGTAGGGCGGGGAGATAGTGGGCTAGCAACTCTTGGTCTTCAAGAATGGACGGAGGAAGAGCGCCATAGCGTTCGCCCACGCGCTCGATAAACTCTTCGTCTGGCAGCAAGAGGTACTTTGCCATTGGGCTGGAGGCCCCCGGCGCTCGAAATGCGGAAAGCAGAAGCTTTTGGGGACCGAGCACCCCGCGTCGCCGCAGTTCCCGAGCCACCTCGAAAGCAACCAGAGAACCCATGCTGTGCCCAAAGAAGGCAAAGCGGGTACCCAGGTGCTGTAGCAACTCGTTCGTGATCTGTCTAACGAGCGCGTCCATGCTCCGGACCGGAGGCTCGCCCACCCGTGTCTCCCGGCCGGGTGGTTGCACGCCGAAAACCTCGATGTCCGGATTGGCTTCAAACGCCCAACGGGCGAACATCG
>JAPKZA010000150.1 GCA_026394015.1 Acidobacteriota bacterium | reverse complement strand
TCGCGCGCCACACGCTGGCTGCGCGAAGCGAAGCGATTGACTTCGGGAGACTGTTCTGATAAAAATCTGCGGTGACCTCGCTTTTCCGTTCTCTGCCACTTCTTTTCGTTTTGCTCTCCGCCGTCCATGGACAAGTCGAAAGAGCATCTTTGGTCGGCAATATTACCGACAAGTCCGGAGCTGCGATGGCGGGTGTCGAGGTAACCGTTACTAGCATCGCTACGAATACCGGACAACGGCTTGTTAGCGATAGCTCCGGAGCGTACTCCGCCGTCAACCTCATCCCTGGCGGTTACAGCGTTCAGGCTTCCAAAGCCGGGTTCCGTAACGTCGTTTTCAAGGACTACACGCTGCAAGTCAGCCAGTCCGCCCGCCTCGATATTGTCATGGAAGTCGGCGACGTCAACCAATCCGTTGAAGTCACCGGCTCCGCCCCATTGCTCCAAACCGAAAACGCCAGTGTCGGTCAAGTCATCTCCAAGGAAGCCGTCCAGTCGCTTCCACTCAACGGCCGCAACTTTGTCCAACTCGCGATCCTGGCCCCCGGCGTCACCGGTCTGGACTACGCCCAGCCCAACACCATCAACTCTGGCCGCCGGCCCGACGAACTGCGTCCCGGCGGCACCGCCATCGCCGCCAACGGTGCTCGCAGCACGTCCAATCAGGTCCTGATCGACGGTATTGACAATACCGAGATGATCTCGCAAACCTTCATTGTGCGGCCCGCCGTCGAAGGCATTCAGGAATTCAAAGTCCTCACCAACAATGCGGGTGCCGAGTACGGCCGCTCCGCCGGTGCGGTGGTGGTCATCACTTCAAAGTCCGGCGGCAACGAATTTCACGGCTCGGTGTTCGAGTTCCTCCGCAATGAGGCCCTCGACGCCAGAAACTTCTTCGCCCGGACGGACGCCCCCAAGCCCCCCTTCAAGCTCAATCAATTTGGTGCCGCCCTCGGCGGTCCTATTAAGCGCAACAAGACCTTCTTCTTCGCCGACTACGAAGGCTACCGCGAAGTCTTCGGCGACACCCAAGTCGTCACCGTTCCCACGGCGGCGATGAAAGCCGGCGACTTCCGCGGGGTCGTCGCCAATGGAATCTATGATCCGCTAACGACGACCGCTAATCCGGCCGGTGGGGCCGCCATCCGGCAACGCTTCCCCAACGACACAATTCCAGCAAGCCGCTTTGACCCGATTGGGGCGGGGCTCGCGCAGCTCTGGCCGAATCCCCAGCGCTCCAGCCTCGTCAACAACTTTGTTGTCAATCCCGTCAAAAAGTCCAGCCTCCACCGCGCCGATGGCCGCCTGGACCACGTCTTCAACTCCAATAACAGCGCGTTCTTCCGCTACTCCATCGATAAGAGCATTATCATTATGCCGGACACCTTCGACAAAAATATCGGAGGCAATGAAGGGAGCTTCGCCGGCAACCTCGACGCCACGGGCCGCAATCTGGTCGGGGCGTATACCCGAGTCATCTCCCCTTCTACGGTCGGCGACTTCCGCTACGGCTACACGCAGTTCAATTCCGCGCTGATCCCCACCCAGCTTACGAACCCGGTCTGGGCCCGCATCCCGGGCCGCGATTCTGGAGACCCCCGGCAGCCTTCGGCCCCCATCGTCGGTACGACCGGTTATGCCGGCTTGGGCAACGCGCGCTCCACGCCGCTTATCCGCGACCAAAAGATGCATGAGCTGATCGCTAACATCTCTACGCTCAAGGGCAAACACAACTTTAAGTACGGCATCGACCTCCGCCTGCGCACGTCCGGCGAAACCGCCTCGCCTCCCGGTGAATCCGCGTTCGGGCGCTGGAATTTCGACCCCGCATACTCCCGCAACCCGGCCTCGCCCGGCGGCACGGGCGATACGATCGCCACCATGCTCCTAGGCTTCCCGGTGGCGCTTCGCCGCGACGTTTTCCTTCCCGGCACCGCCACCCTGAACACCAACGAATGGAACTTCTACGTCCGCGACGAATGGCGCGTGACTTCCAAGCTCACCGTAAACCTCGGACTCCACTACGAAGTCAACACTCCCTTCGTCGAACAGAAGAATCAATGGGTCAATTTCGATCCTACCTCCGGGACCCAACTCGTGGCCGGCGTCGGCGGTGTTTCCAATACCGGCAACATCAATACGGATTGGAAAGCCTGGGGCCCCCGCTTCAGCTTTGCCTATCAAATTGACAAGAAAACCGTTTTCCGCGGTGGCTATGGTCTTTTCTACGAGCCCCAAGGCAACTTCAATACCTCCATCCGGCAATTCCGCCAGCCTCCCTTCGGGTTCGTGGTCAACATCCCCTTTAGTGGCAACGACGTCCCTACGCGTCGCGCCTCCGATGGCTTCCCTATCACGACACAGGTCCCCGACCTCACGCGTGGTCCCGCCTTTTACGCCCTCCGCGGCGTAACGCCCAACTATCGCAACGGCCAGATCCAGCAGTTTAACTTCAGTGCGCAACGCGAAGTTTCCAAAGACACGGTCGTGACGCTCGGCTTCGTCGGCTCCGCCGGCGCACTTTTAAGCTGGCAACGCAACATCAATCAACCCGATCCCGGCCCCGGCGCGATCGACCCCCGCCGTCCCTTTGCCAGCCGGCTCCCCGGCGTCACCAACATCGCCTGGCTCGAATCCTCCGCCAACTCCGCCTACACCTCCCTGCAGCTCAATGTAGAAAAGCGCTACTCCAAAGGCCTTTACCTCCTGAGCAATTGGACCTGGGCTCACGGCCTTGATAACGTCGGCGGCGACGGCGGCGCGAACGGCCCGATTCCTCAGGACCCCCGCAATCGTCGAGCCGATTGGTCCAGTTCCAATTCCGACATGCGCCATCGTGTCAACTTCGCCGCCTCCTATTTGCTTCCTTTCGGATCGAATCTGCAAGGTCCCGCCAAGACGATCCTTCACGGTTGGGAGCTTGGCGGCCTTACCGTGATCCAGACCGGCCTTCCCTTCGCCGTGACGGTTCCCGGATCGCCGTCCAACACCGGTTCCGGTTCCCGCGCCAACGCCGTCTCTGGCGTCAGCCCGGAAGTCTCCAATCGAAGTATCACCAACTGGTTCAACCCCGCGGCGTTTTCGGTTCCGGCCGCTTTCACTTGGGGCAACCTCGGTCGCAATACGCTTCGCGGCCCTGGCATTTGGAATATCGATTTATCGGCCTCGAAGAAGTTCCGATTCTCCGAGGCCCGCCGCCTCGAATTGCGCGCCGAGTTCTTTAATTCGCTCAACCACCCGCAATTCGGCCTTCCCGCCTCCACAATCGGCGTCGGCGGCGTGGGCACGATTGCCGCCACGCAACGCGCCAACCGCCAGATCCAACTCGCGCTGCGTTACGCGTTCTAACGGCTCCTCTTCGGCCATACAGGACGGTGCGTCGCGCTCTCAGGCAGCCCTGCCTCCATCCGTCTGGGCTAGCCAGCAGTTGTACCTTCCCTGATCGGCGCGAAGGGCGTTTTCGCGACGGGCTGGTCGTGAGGACGACGGCAGGCGGCGATTAGCTTAGGATTGAGCGGACAACGTTGCCATGAACGTCCGTCAAGCGCATTGCGCGGCCGCTAAAAGGATAGGTGAGCCGGGTGTGGTCGAGACCGAGGAGGTGGAGCAGCGTGGCGTGCAGATCGTGGACGTGAACGCGGTTTTCAATGGCGTAGTAGCCGTAGTCGTCCGTAGCACCGTAGGTAAGGCCGGGCTTGACGCCGGCGCCGGCGAGCCACATAGAAAAGCCGTACGGATGGTGGTCGCGGCCAACATCCGTGCTGGAGCCCTGCGTGGTGGGAGAACGACCAAACTCGCCGCCCCAGACAACGAGAGTGTCGTTGAGAAGGCCCCGTGCCTTCAGGTCGTAGAGCAGGGCGGCGATCGGTTTGTCGGTGGCCTTGGCGTTGACGGTGTGGCCCCGCTGCAAGCTGGCATGCTGGTCCCAGCGGTCGAATCCTTCGCGTTTGGGGGATAGTAGCTCGATGAAGCGGACTCCCCGTTCCACCAGGCGTCGGGCGAGGAGGCAGGAGCGACCGTATTCTTCGGTATCTTTTTCGTCGAGGCCGTAGAGTTTGAGGGTCGCCGCGGATTCCCCCGAGATGTCGGTGAGTTCGGGAACCGCGGACTGCATGCGGTAGGCGAGTTCATAGTTGGCGATGGCGGCGCGCATGTCCGGGGCATCGTGATAGCGGGGAAGGGCGGCTTTGTCGAGGTCGCTGAGGAGATCGAGTTTGGCGCGCTGCTTGGCGGGGTTGGCGTCCGCGGGGATGATGTCGGCAATGGCGTGCGGGCCGGGGTGCAGAATCGATGCCTGGAAGTTGGCCGGTAGGAAGCCGCTTCCAAAGATGTCCATGCCACCGGGCGGGGTCATGCCGTTTTCGAGAACGACGTAGCCGGGCAGGTTGCGGGAGGGGCTACCGAGACCGTAGTTGACCCAGGCGCCAATACTGGGGCGGCCCTGGAGGCCGGAGCCGGAGTGCATGAAGTAGTTGGCCGCGGTATGTTCGGAGTGATCGGCGACCATGGAGCGGATGATGCAGAGATCGTCGACGTGCTTGGCGATTTCGGGGAAGAGGCTGGAGACCGGGGTGCCGGATTGGCCGTAGTTGCGGAACTCAAAGGGGGAAGCGAGGAGGAGGTCGCTGACGGCGCGGACCATTTTGGGGCGGGCGATAGGGAGTGGCTGGCCGGCCTCTTTTTGGACGCGCGGTTTGGGATCGAAGCTGTCGAGATGGGACACGCCGCCGTCCATAAACAGAAAAATGACGGATTTGGCGCGGGGCGCGAAGTGAGGCTGGCGCGGCTGTGCGTGGGCGTATTCGGCGTGAAGGGCGGCAAGAGCGAGTTGGAAGAAATCGCGGCGATTGGGCATGAGCTTACCGGAGGAAAAGGAACTCCTTGGCGTTGAAGAGAACGTGGGCGAGATCCTGCCAGGAGTTCGCGCTGAGGAACGTCGCGATGCGATCCCGTTCGGATGGGAGGGGGGGACGGGCGAAGATTTCGAAGAACATGGCGTCGAGGCGGCGGCGCGGATCCGGGTAAGCGGCTGCGATGCGGGCGGCCCATTGGGCAGACTGGCTAATGACGAACTCATTGTTCATCAGAGTGAGGGCTTGCGCGGGGACGGTAGAGACGAGGCGTCTACCGATGGTGGAGGAGGGGAGAGGATAGTCAAAGGCAAGGAGCACAGGCGTGAGGAAATTGCGGCGGACTTCGAGGTAGATGCTTCGGCGGCCTTTGCCGTCGAGCGCGCCGGAGGGGGGCTTGCCGCGGCCGACCTGATACTCGCTGACGTGGACGGGGATGCTGGGGCCGCCCGTGGCGGGGTCGAGTGAGCCGGAGACCGACAGGATGGCGTCGCGAACGGACTCGGCATCCAGACGACGGACGGACATGTGGGAGAGAAGCCGGTTCTGGGGGTCGTTTGGATGGGGCGCGGCGCTGTCTCGCTGATAGGCTTGGGTGAGCAGGATCAGGCGGTGAAGCACCTTCACGGACCAGCGGTTGGCGACGAACTGATGGGCCAGGAAATCGAGCAGCTCAGGATGGGATGGTCGTTCCCCGGACTTGCCGAAGTTGTCAACGGTGCGAACGAGGCCCTCGCCGAAGTGGTGTTGCCAGATGCGATTGACCATAACGCGGGCGAGCAGAGGAGCGGAGGGGCCAGTGAGCGCCAGGGCGAGCGAGGCGCGGCCACTCCCGTTCGAGAAGGAAGAGGGGGCGCTGGAGTCGAGAACTTGCAGGAATCCGCGCGGGACTTCGGCACCGAGATTGAAGTGGCTGCCCCGTTCGTGGACGCGCAGATTGTGGGCAACATCTTCGTACGTGATGCGGCCGAAGGTCTCGGCGGGGATGGGGGTATTGAACTCGGTGGGGAGACTGGCGAGGGCTTCGGGCGGATCGGGGGGCGGTTCCTTGGAATCGGAGAACACGATGGCGGTGACGGCGATGTGGCCGTCGGTGCGGCGGTCGGCAATTTCAAGGTGACAGACCTGTTTGATCTCTTCTTGGAGAGTGATGGTCCGCCAGCGAAATTTGCGATCACCGCTGCCGGCGACGCCTTTCGGATAGCGGCCTGGCGCGAAGATGGTGACGGCGAGTTGGGAGGGTTCTTCGCGAACCGGTTTGTACAGGGTTCCGGCTAGGCGAATGTGGATGAACTTCCGGGTGGGTACAAAGCTGCGCGAGACCATGATGCCGGTAAGCTGGTTGGTCAGGCTGCGGCTGGAGTCAATCGAGGGCCCCTCCGGGAAGGCGGCGCCGGAACGGTAAAACTGGCGCAGGTCGAAGAGTTGGTCGTTGGGCCGGAGTTCCGGGGACGGGAAGGCGGGCGGTGGTGGGCGTTCGGATTGCGCCAGAGCGGCTTCGATCGTGGCGCGAACCTGAGGAGAGGAGATGCTGGCGAGCGTGGTGCGCGTGCTGTCGAAAACCCCACCGAGGGCGTAGTAATCGGTGGTTGGAATGGGATCGAACTTGTGATCGTGGCAGCGGGCGCAGGCGATGGTGAGGCCAAGGAAGGTTTTGCCGAAGACGTCGATTTTGGAGTCGCGCATCTCGCCGCGGACCTCCTCGAGATCGGTGGCGCCGTTCCGTTCCTCGCCGAGGCCGAAGAAGCCGCTGGCAATGGTGGAATCCTGGTGCTGGCCATCAGGGGAGAGGCGTTGCGGGGAGATGGCATCGCCGAGGACATGTTCGTGGACGAAGGTGTTATAGGGGAGATCCTGGTTGAAGGCGCGGATGACGTAATCGCGATAGCGCCAGGCTTCGTCCTTGTAGAAATCGAATTCGTGGCCGTTCGTTTCGGCGAAGCGCACGAGATCTAGCCAATGGCGGGCCCAGCGTTCCCCATAACGGGGAGAGGCGAGAAGACGGTCGACAACCTTTTGGTAGGCGCCCGGACTTTGATCGTGGAGGAACTGCTGGAGTTCGGCGGGTGAGGGGGGAAGGCCCGTGAGGTCGAAGGTAATGCGGCGCAGGAGGGTGGGCCGATCGGCGGGAGGAGCGAAAGGGAGATTGGCGTGTTGGATGCGAGCGGTGAGGAGGGCGTCGATCGACTGGGCTTTGGCGGGAGCGCCAATGGGCTGGAATGCCCAGTGCTTTCGGGCGCGTTCCCAATCCATGGAAGCGACGGGGGCGGTGGGGGCGAGGGTGGTGCGGGGGTCTTCGGCGCCGCGGGCGATCCAAGCGCGAAAGTCGGCGATGACGGAATCGGGCAGCTTTCCGTCGGGGGGCATTTTGAGAGCGGGATCGGCGTAGGAGATGGCTTTTAAAAGGAGGCTGGCCGCGGGGTCGCCGGGCCGAATGGCGGTGCCCCGGGACCCGCCGGATTCGAGACCGGATTTTGAATCGACCGCGAGACCGCTGGTCCGTTTGGCGGCGGAATGACAGCCGTAGCATCGGGTAGCGAGAATGGGTCGAATTCTCGTCTCGAAATCTTCCGACTGCGGCCAAACCAAGGGGGCGAGCATTAGAGCGAGGAAGCAGGAGTATCGCATCGAATTACGCTGAGCGAGATAATATCACAGGCCGCGCGCCGACGGAGGGGGTGTTGAGACTTGTGGTCCGCAAAAACTCAGTCCGAGCCCTGAAGTGTCGCTTAAGCGGCCTCCTTCACCAGGCGATACTCGTGATGTAAGCCGCCCAGGGCCGGTGTTTTCGTTAACCGGTATCCGGCTGGCAACTTGTGCCGGTGGTCACTGGCCGGAACAGACTCCGGGCTGAGTTCCGGAAGGCCGGGTCCTAATGAGCGGTGAGGCCGGCCTCGGTTATCGTGGAGTTCCCATTCTTTGACAATTCTCCGCAGATGGCCTTCGCTGAGCGGAATCAGGAAATCCAGACACTCCCGGCGAAGACTGCCACCGAGGCGTTCGCAGTAGGCACTCGCCTTCGGCGCCCGCACCGGCGTGCGGAGAACACGCACGCCGAGCCCCGTGCCCGCCTTGTCGAGTGCGCGGGAAAAGATGCTGTCCCGGTCGTGGAGCACGAATCGGTACGGATGGTCGCCGGGCAGAGTTTCCCGGAACTGCTGCAGGGTCCAGTCCGCCGTCGGATGGGCGGTCGAATTGTGATGGAGAATGCGGCGAGTGCCCACCCCCATCCGCAGGAAGACGTAGAGGGTGCGAAACGTGGCCGTCAGCACGACAAAGAAGTCGCATGCCACGATCTCTTTGGCATGATGGTGGACGAAAGTGAGCCAGCGCTGCTTGGGGTCTGGCGGGCGTACCAGGCCGCCACGGCGAAGATACTTCGCGACCGTCCGAGAGGAAACCCGGCTTCCCAGTTTTATCTGCAGCTCGTTGGCGATGCGTTCCTGTCCTCAGGTGGGGTTGTCTGCCGCCATCTCGCGGAGCAACGTCTGGAGGTTCCTGGGCAGGCGCGGTCGGCCCGCCGAGGCCTGACCTTCCGCTCCTGGAACAGGGCCAACTGCTTTCGCAGGAAAAGGTTCTCGGCCACCAACGCCGCCCGAGGACGTGCGGCGACGGCGGCCAGTTGGACTAGGTCTACGGCAACCAAAAACAAGGTCCGCGAGCAAGGCACAACAGCCGGGAAGCCGACGGAACGGGACATAGATTGCCCAGGATCGCACGTTACGAAACGTTACCGGCCTGGCCT
>JAPKZA010000221.1 GCA_026394015.1 Acidobacteriota bacterium | reverse complement strand
ACACGGCCATCTGCCGCTGCAACTCAAGCACCAGCGCAATTAACTCTTCCCGGCTAAGCTGTTCGACTCGCGAATCGTCGGCCACTGTGTGCCCCTTGGGTCCGTCAACAGCAGACTACCAGAGTACCTGAAACATTTCCACTGATTTCTGTTTCAGTAGCCCCGTCACCGTCGTCGCTTCTGCCCCAATGCCGCTAATCAATTACAATTTCCCGATGCAGCCGCCGGAGCCCATCGATATCTCGGCCGACAGCAATATGATCGAGCCGATCATTCCTAGCCCCGAAGCGGTGACCGAAATGCTCGATATGGCCGACCAGGCCAAAAAGGAACCGGAATTCGCTCTGCCCGCTTACGTACTTAACTTCCTTGAGAATGAATACGTTATGGCGATTGTCGCTCCCAACTACGAATGTGAGGAACTCCTGGCCCGGTTCGGCCGTACCAGGGTGCCCACAGCGGCATAGTGGCCCTGCCATGCGGAAAAGTCACCGGTCGCCTTCGTCAAATCGTAAGCAAGCTTCTGACCGGTTCACCCGACGTGTGTCCGCTCGGCCTTCCACTAGGCCAGTACCTTTTTCACGACCTCTCCGCGGACCCCCGTGATCCGCTGGTTAAACCCCTGATAAAAGTAAGTCAGCTTAGTATGATCCAACCCCATCAAATGCAGCAGCGTCGCATGTAAGTCCGACACATGCACCCGCTCCTCTACCGCCGCAAAGCCCAATTCATCCGTCGCCCCGATCGCCTGCCCGCCCTTTACCCCCGCCCCCGCCAGCCACATCGAAAACCCATGCCAATCGTGGTCCCGCCCCGGCTTACCCACGCCCTCGCTCGTCGGCGTTCGGCCGAACTCCCCGCCCCACAGCAGCAACGTCTCGTCCCACAGCCCCGTCGCCTTCAAATCCTCAATCAACGCCGCCGTCGGCTTGTCCGTCTCCCCGGCATGTAACTTGTGGTTCGTGATGCAGTCATTGTGACCGTCCCACGTGTCCTCGATATGCCCGCCGCCCGAGTAAAGCTGCACGAACCTCACCCCCTTCTCGAGCAATCGCCGCGTCATCAGACACTTCCTTCCGAAGTCCGCCGTCAGCCGGTCATTGAGCCCATACCGCTCCCGCGTCGTCGCCGATTCCCGCGATAGGTCCACCACCGCCGCCGCCTCCATCTGCATCCGATACGCCAGCTCATACGAAGCAATCCGCGCCGACAGTTCCGAGTCCTCCGCATGGCTCGCCAGGTGCTCGGTGTTCAACTTGTGCAGCAGGTCCAACGACTGCCGCTGGGTCTTATCGTTCACCCCCGCCGGTGGCTGCAAGTCCAACAGCGGCGCGGCACCGGACCGAAACAACGTCCCTTGATACGCCGCCGGCATATACCCCGCCGTCCAGTTCGACGCACTGCCAATCGGCCCGCCCCGCGGATCCGTCATCACCACAAACGCCGGCAAGCTCTGGTTGTCCGTCCCCAGGCCATACGTCACCCAGGCGCCCGCGCTCGGCTTGCCCAGAAAGATACTGCCCGTGTTCATCTGCAGGCATCCCGAAGCATGCGCCGCCGTGTCCGTATGCATGGACCGAATCACGCACAGGTCATCGGCAAACTTCGCCGTGTGCGGGAACAGTTCGCTGATCGGCAACCCGCTCTTCCCCCGTGGCTTGAACTCGAATGGCGACCCCATCAAGTATCCGATCGCCCGCCCGTTCGATCCCACCGTCAACGGCCCCTTGTACGCCTGTCCGCTCCGCTTGGTCAGCTCCGGCTTCGGGTCGAAGGTGTCCACCTGGCTCGGCGCGCCGTTCATGAACAGGAACACCGCCCGCTTTGCCTTCGCCGCGAAGTGGGGCTTCTTCGGGGCCAGAATGGAGTTCGCCGAAACCACCCGGTCGCGGGTCAACAGGTCCATCAGCGCGACCCCGGCGAACCCGCCGCCCGTCTCCCATAGGAAATCCCGTCGTGTCTTCTTAGTTGGCATAGGCAAACTCATTCAGGTTCAAGATCACTCGGCTCATCTCTTCCAAGCTGCTCGTCCGCAGGAACGACAGCATCGCGTCTCTCTCCGCGGCGCTCGGTCGCCGCGCCAACGCCAGCCGATAGGCCAGCTCGATCTGCGCGGCTTGCCCGCTTGCCTCCCGGCGCAGACGCTCGGCGAAGTGTCGTGCCTGCCGATTGATGAAGTCCCCGTTGAACATCTGCAACGCCTGCGGCGCCACCGACGTTGTCTGCCGTTTGGCCGCCGGCCGCGAGGTATCGCACACGTCCAGAACCTCCATCAGCGGCACCATCAAAGACCGCTTCACGATGTAGTAAATCGCCCGCCGCGAGGCCGTCTCTTCCTCAAACGCCTTCCAAACCTTACCGGGATCGCTCGACCCTTCCAGCGCCTCCTTCTGCATCTTCGGGTACACAAACTCCCCGTACAGCTTCGGGTTCAGCCGCCCGCTCACCGCCAGCGCCGAATCCAAAATCGCCTCGGCCTCCAGCCGTCGATATGGCATCCGCCACAGCAACCGGTTCTCCGGATCCTCCGCCGCATACGGCGCGTTCCCCGTCTTCGCCATCCGATAGGTATTGCTGCTCAGGATCAGCGTATGCAGCTTCTTCAGCGACCAGCCGTTGTCCATGAACCACACCGCCAGCCAATCCAGCAGCTCCTCGTGCGACGGCCGATCACCCATCACCCCGAAGTCATTCGCCGTCCGGACCAGCCCATCGCCAAAGTGCCACTGCCACACCCGGTTCACGATCACTCGGGCGGTCAGCGGATTCTCGCGCGAGGCGATCCAGTTCGCCAGCCCCAACCGCCGCCCGCTCGTTCGTCCGCCGGGCAGCGCAAACGAGGGCTGCGCCTTCGCCAACACCTCGGGCACCGACGGCCCCACTTCAGGCCCCGGCGAGGATGCCTTCCCGCGAATCAGAATATGGGTCGCCTTCGGTACCGCCTTCGGTTCCTCCATGAAGTAGCCGCGGGCCAAGTCGGGCGTCTCGCGTTTGAGTCGGGCCACGTACGCTTCCACCGGCAACTCCGCCCATTCCCGTTCCAGCTCTTTGGGCACCCTCTTCGTCTGCCGATGGGTGGCCATCGCCTCGGGAGAAAGCTTGCTCCGCCCCGACTGGAGCCACGCTCTCCGTGCCGGCTCTCGCAGCGCCGCGATCTGTCGTTCGCGTTCGTTGAACCGGTCAACCTCCGCGGGTATTCCGATCGGCCGGTCCAACTCGGTCCGCCCGTTGCGCGGTCGCACGAGGCCGTTAAACACCGCGATCATGCCGTAGTAGTCCTTAGTCAGCAGCGGCTCAAACTTATGGTTGTGGCACCGCGCACAGGCCAGCGTCAGCCCCAGAAAGCCCTGCGCCGTCGTGTTCAAAATGTCGTCGAGTTGGTCAAAGCGATCTTCGGCCGGGTCGGCCGGTTCATCGTCCCACGGCCCTAGCCGCGCGAAGCCGGTGGCCAGCAGCGTCTCGGCGTTCCGGTCGGGCAACTCGTCGCCGGCCAGTTGCTCCACCACGAACCGGTCGAAGGGCTTGTCGGCGTTGAATGCCCGGATTACGTAGTCCCGAAACTTCCAGCCTTGCGGCTTGGCCTCGTCGCGTTCGTAACCGTTCGTATCGCCATAGCGGACCACGTCGAGCCAGTGTCGGGCCCAGCGTTCGCCGTAGGCCGGACGCGCGAGCAGCGACCGCGCGAGGCCGTCCCAATCCCCGCGGAAGGCGTCCTGCTCGGCGATCGTCGGCGGCAGTCCCGTCACGTCAAGATACATCCGCCGCAGCAGATCCGCGTCGCTCGCCGCGGCGGCGGGTCGCCAGCCTTTGGCCTCCAGCTTCGCCAGCACAAACGCATCAATCGGGTTCTTCACCCAAGCCCTCTCCCGCACGCTCGGCTCCACCGGTTTGCGCGGCGCGTGGAACGCCCAATGCGCCAGGCGCGGATCGACTTTCGGCGCCGCGGAAACCTCCGCGCCGGGCCACTCCGCCCCCGCGTCGATCCACTCTTTCAGCAACGCGATCTCGGCCACGGTCAACCGAGGTCCGGCCGGCGGCATCACCAACTTTGGATCGGTGCCGGAGACATATCGGATCAGCAGACTCTTTTCGCTTTGGCCCGGCTCAAAAGCCGGAATGCCGCTCTCGCCTCCTTGCAGCGCGTCCGCCCGCCGATCGAGCCGCAGATGGCTTTTCTGCACGGCGGGGCCGTGGCAGGCGAAACACCGGCGCGCCAGCAATGGCCGAATCTCGGTGGCAAAATCGGCCGCCGAACACAGCATCGGAATCAGAAGCAGGGCGTATCGCATGACGGAGATCCACCGTCACTGTATCGCAACCCCAGCCACTCCGGACGCCAAGTCCAATCACCGTATCATAGAGTAAGGTGTCCTCGCCTCCCTTACTCATGACTCAACGCCATTCTCACCCCCTCCAGAAGATCCTCGAAAACCGCATCGCCATCATCGATGGCGCGATGGGTACGACGATCCGCACCTACGGGATGACGGAGGCGCACATCCGCGGCGAACGCTTCAAAGATTCGACCAAGGATCTGCTCAACAACGGTGACCTCTTCTCGCTCACCCAGCCCGACATGATCTGCGATATCCATCGCCGCTTTCTCGAAGCCGGCGCGGACATCATCGAGACCAACACCTTCGGCGCCACCAGCATCACCCAAAGCGAATTCTTCGTCGACGATCCCCGCGAACACGGCGGCCGCAAGGACCCCGCGTTCTATCAGAAGATCATCGAAACCCCCTTTCTCAGCAGCCTCGCCTGGGAGATCAACGAACAATCCGCCCGCCAATGCCGCGAATGGGCCGACCGCGTCGGCAACGCCACCGGCCGCCAACGCTTCGTCGCCGGAGCCATCGGGCCGCTGACCGTTTCGCTCACCAACTCCCCGGACGCCGATGACGCCGGCTTCCGCGTCGTCACCTTCGACCAGGTAAAGATCGCCTATAAAGAACAGATCCGCGCGCTCATCGCCGGCGGCTCCGACCTCCTGCTCGTCGAAACGATCTTCGATTCGCTCAACGCCAAAGCGGCCCTCGTCGCCATCCGCGAGGTCTTCGATCAGGACGGCAAAGAGCTGCCCATCATGATCTCGGCCGCCGTCGGCCGAGGCGGCGAGACGATGATCTCCGCCCAAACGATCGAAGCGTTCTGGAACGCCGTCAAGCACGTGAACCCCTTGTCTGTCGGTCTCAACTGCTCGCTCGGACCGGACCTGATGTACCCGTTCCTCTCCGAACTGGCCGAGAAGTCCAGCGCGGCGATCTCCTGCTATCCGAATGCCGGTCTGCCGAACCCGCTTGCGGTCACCGGCTTCGACCTCGAACCGCCGGACATGGCTCGCTACCTCAGCGAATTCGCTCGGAACGGCCTCATCAATATCGCCGGCGGCTGCTGCGGGAACACCCCGGAACACATCGCCGCCATCGCCCAGGCGCTGGAAGGCAAACATCCCCGCGAGTTCCGAAAAGCCAGTTCCGCCGTCAGCGTCGCCGTGCTCGAAGACGTCCCGGAAGCCCCGAAGCCGCTGCGCCTCTCCGGCTCCCAGCCATTCACCCAGCAGCCCGGCGTCTACATCATGATCGGCGAACGGACCAACGTCGCCGGCTCGCCCAAGTTCGCCAAACTGGTGAAGGAAGGCAAGTACGAAGAGGCCGTCAGCATCGCCCGCCAGCAGGTGGAAAACGGCGCCAACGTCATCGATATCTGCATGGACGAAGGCATGATCGACGGCGTCGCCGCCATGACCCGTTACCTGCAACTGCTCGCCAGCGAACCCGAAGTGGCCAAGGTCCCGTTCATGGTGGACTCCTCGAAATGGGAGGTCATCGAAGCCGGACTCCAAACCCTGCAGGGCAAGGGCATCGTGAACTCGATCTCGCTCAAAGAGGGCGAAGACAAGTTCCGCGAGAACGCTTCCACCGTGCTCAAGTACGGCGCCGCCGTCGTCGTCATGGCCTTCGACGAACAGGGCCAGGCGGCTACGTTCGACGAAAAAATCCGCATCTGTACGCGCGCCTATCGCATCCTCGTCGACGAACTCGGCTTCCCGCCTGAAGACATCATCTTCGATCCCAACATCCTCACCGTCGCCACCGGCATGGAGGAGCACAACAACTACGCCGTCGATTTCATCAACGCGACCCGCTGGATCAAAGCGAACCTGCCGCACGCCAAAGTCAGCGGCGGCGTTTCGAACATCTCCTTCAGCTTTCGCGGCAACAACAAAGTCCGCGAAGCGATGCACTCGGCGTTCCTTTATCACGCCATCGGCGCCGGTATGGACATGGGCATCGTCAACGCCGGCATGCTCGAACTCTACGAAGAGATTGAGCCGGAACTGAAGGTGCTCGTCGAGGACGTGCTGCTCAACCGCCGACCCGATGCGACCGAACGCCTCGTCGAACATGGCGAAGCCCTGAAAGCCGCCAGCACCGGCGTTGTCGTCAACGAAAAGAAGGCCGAAGAGTGGCGCCAGGGCACCGTGGAAGAACGGCTCTCCCACGCTCTCGTCAAAGGCATTGACGCGTTCATCGAGATCGACGCCGAAGAAGCGCGCGTCAAGCTGGGCCGCCCGCTGCTCGTCATCGAAGGCCCGCTGATGGCCGGCATGAGCGTCGTCGGCGACCTGTTCGGCGCGGGCAAAATGTTCCTGCCGCAGGTGGTGAAATCGGCCCGCGTCATGAAGAAGGCCGTCGCGCATCTGACGCCGTTCATGGAGGCCGAGAAGGCCGAGATGGAGGCCGCCGGGCAGGTGGTTCGCACGCAAGGCAAGATCGTTCTTGCCACCGTCAAAGGCGACGTGCACGACATCGGCAAGAACATCGTCGGCGTCGTGCTGGCCTGCAATAACTACGAAGTGATCGACATGGGCGTGATGGTCTCCTGCGAGAAGATCCTGGAACGCGCCAAGGCCGAGAAGGCGGACCTGATCGGCCTCAGCGGCCTGATCACCCCGTCGCTCGATGAGATGGTGCACGTCGCCAAGGAGATGGAGCGGCAAGGCTTCAAGCTCCCGCTGCTCGTCGGTGGTGCCACCACCAGCCGCGCCCACACCGCCATCAAAATCGCCCCCCACTACAGTCAGCCGGTGGTCCATGTGCTCGACGCCAGCCGCGCCGTCCCGGTCACCACCAGCCTCCTCAGCGAAGACGGCAAGGATGCCTTCGTCGAACAACATCGGGTCGACTACGAAGCCCTCCGCGCGGCCCATGCCGCGCCCCGCTTGAAGGCCGTTTCGATCGACGCCGCCCGCGCCCGCCGCACCCCCATCGAATGGCGGGCTGAGGACATTCCCACCCCGTCGTTTACCGGGGTCCGCGTCCTGAACAACTTCCCGCTCGCGACGTTGCGCGAGTTCATCGATTGGTCGCCGTTCTTCCACACCTGGGGCCTGAAGGGCATCTATCCGCGGATCCTGGAGTCGGAGACGCAGGGCGAACAGGCCCGGCAGATCTTCGCCGAAGCCAACGCGTTGCTCGACCAGATCATCGCGAATAACTGGATCACCGCCCACGGTGTTTACGGCCTCTTCCCGGCGAGCGCCATCGGCGACGACGTCGAACTCTATACCGACGAGACCCGCCAGGCCGTGCTCGAACGCTTCCACTTCCTGCGCCAGCAAGTGCACAAGGAAGGCTCCGAGCCCTGCCGTTCGCTCGCGGACTTCATCGCGCCGAAAGAGACCGGCCTGCCCGATCACATTGGCGGCTTTGCGGTAACGGCGGGAATCGGCTTGAAAGAGCTCTGCGACCGGTTCAAAGCCGAGCACGACGACTACAACGCCATCATGGCCGAGGCCATCGCTGATCGTCTCGCCGAAGCCTTTGCCGAGTGCCTGCACAAACGGGTCCGCGACGAATGGGGCTATGGACTTGATGAGGGTCTGACCAAGGAAGAGTTCATCCAGGAAAAGTATCGCGGCATCCGTCCGGCCGCCGGCTATCCCGCCTGCCCGGATCACACGGAAAAAGGCCCGCTCTGGAGTCTGCTCGACGTCGAAGCCAACACCGGCATGTTGCTCACGGAGTCCTTCGCCATGTGGCCCGGCTCCAGCGTCAGCGGCATCTATTTTGCTCACCCGGAATCGCGCTTCTTCAGCCTCGGGAAAATTGATCGCGATCAGGTCGTCGACTACCACGAACGCAAAGGCCTGAGCGTCGCCGAGGTCGAACGTTGGCTCGGCCCGAATCTGAACTACGACCCGACCGCGTAAACCGGAACCCTACCAGATCTTGCACCGAATCGCGGGAGGCCGCACCATCTTATCGCCGTCTTTGCAACCGAAAGCCTTGTAGAACGGTTCGAAGTTGGAGAGCGGCCCCAGCACTCGCCAGCGTGCCACCGGGTGCGGATCGGTCTTCACCATCAACCGTTGCGCCTCGATCCGCGTCGAATCCCCGCGGGACTGGGCATAGCTGACAAAGAACCGCTGCTCCGGCGTAAACCCGTCAATATCCTTCGGCCGCGGCTTGCCTTCCATCGACTTCAGAAACGCGGCATAGGCAATCGATACCCCACCTAAATCGCCGATCGATTCGCCCAGCACCAACCGCCCGTTATGCTTCACCCCGGGCTCAATCTCATAGCTGTAAAACTGGTCCACCACGCAAGTCGCCCGCGTCTCGAACGCCTTGCGGTCCTCGTCCGTCCACCAGTTCTTCAGCCGCCCCAACTCGTCGTAACGCGAGCCGGAATCGTCAAATCCGTGGCTGATCTCGTGGCCAATCACGACGCCGATCGCTCCGTAATTCACCGCGTCATCGGCCTTCAAATCAAACATCGGAGAACGCAGAATCCCGGCCGGGAAGACGATCTGATTCTGCGGCGGCGAGTAGTAGGCGTTCGAGGTGGGGACGGTCATGCCCCAGCGGGTTCGGTCCACCGGCTTGCCGACACGTTCATACCCTTCGCGCACGCGGAACTTGGCGGCGGCACGAATATTGGCGAAATGCGTATCCCGCGAAATGACCACCGAGGAATAGTCGCGCCAATTATCGGGATACCCCAGCATCGGGTCGAAGGTCGCCAGCTTGGCTTGTGCCCTGGCTTTGGTCGCTTCGGTCATCCATTCGAGACCCCGGATGTTTTCCTGCAAGGCCAGCCGCAAATTCCCGACCATCTCTTGCATCTTGGCTTTGGCCGCCGGGGGGAACATCTTGGCGACATATAACTTCCCTAAGGGATCGGCCAGGCCGGCGTCGGTTGCATCGGCGCACTGTTTCCAGCGGGGATCCTGCTCCTTCCGCCCCTGCAGCCAGGCGCCATAGAACTCATACGACGCATCGGCAAACGGCTTCGAAAGTGCCGGGGCAGACTGCCGCAGCCACGCGGCTTCGGCCAGCAATTTCCAATCGGCCAGCGGCGTTTCCGTCCAAAGTCGTTCCAACGCCTGTTGAAACTTCGGCTGCGAGACGATGACGATCCCGTCGTACGAGCCGATTCCGAGGGCCTCCTTCTGCTTCTGCAAGTCGAACGCCGGAGCCAGTTTTTGCGCCTCGGCCCAGCTCATCCGATTGTTGGTCGCCAGCGGGTTTCGCAGCTCCACGCGGCTCATCCGCGGCTCGGCCAGCTTGGTTTCGAGTGCCAATACCGTCTGGGCGCGGGCAGCTGGATCGGGCATCTCCGCCAGGGTGAACAAGGTCGTCAAAAGCTTCAAATACTGCTTCCTTGTCTCCGCTGATCGCCCGTCCTGCTGCGAATAATACTCGCGGTCGGGCAGGCCCAAAGGCACCGGCCCGATACCCGCCACAGTCATGCGGGGATTCTCGGAATCCGCCCGCGGCGTGATGCCGAACAGGAGACCGCCAGCGGCTTCCGCCGCGAACTCCCGCATCAACCCTAGAAACTCGTCCTTGGTCTTGGTCTTGCCGATCCGATCGAGAAACGGACGGAGAGGTCGCGAGCCGTTTTTGTTGATCGTCGCTTCGTCCATGCAGGCCGCGTAGAAATTCGAAACCTTACGCTCCTCTGAGCCGGGCTTGAGGTCCGATCGCCCGGAGACCTCATTCAGAATCGACTGCAGCACCTCCCGATTGCCATCGGCCGGCAGGTCGGGTCCAGCGCCTCCTTGTCGATAGTCGAAAGAATCGGGCCGGTAGGCCCTTGCGCTTGCATTCCGACCACAAATGCAAAAAGAGAAAACGTCTGCCGGATGGCCATGGGGGATATCATAGCGGATTCCTGGTTTCTGGAGGTTGTGACAAATTCTGCGGTACGCGGAAAAGGGTTAAGCCCACCTTCGGGTTTTGCCTGCCGGATCGGCATACACCACCTTGCTGCCTGTTTGTGAACCACAGGCTCCGGCCAAGGGCCTGCCGCGCGCCGCCGAGGGGGGAGATCGCGAGGCTCTCGAGCGCTTTGCCGCCCTGCCACGCAGGATTGCCATCGCCGATTTGGCGCTGCATGACGCACAGTCGGTCACCGCGCGCGAGCACGCGTTTCTGTCTTGGGGCGTGCTGCGGTATAGGGTTGATTGGAATGGCATTCCGGGTGGGGTGCCGCCGCCGGAGGGTTTGGCGGAACTGCGGGGGGCGTAGACTCTTGACGATGTTGCAGCGAGCGGGTTGGGTAGCGGTTCTCTTGTCTTTGAGCGTCGCGCTGGCGGTTGCCGACGGATGCGGAGTGGCGGCAGTTGGCAAAGGCTTTCGGCGGGAGGGCGGTAGGGATTCGATGCGGTGCGTTCGTTAGCGGTCAGGAGCTTTGGGGCGGCGGAGCCAGGGAGTCAGGACGGTGTAGACGGGGACGGAGGTGGGGCGGGCTTTGTGGCTGCGGAGTAGCTTGCGGTCGACCAGATGATTGATGGCGGTTTGGACGGAGCGCTTGGAGAGGCCGATCAGTTCGGCGAGGACTCCGTGGCTGATGGCGACCGAGGGGCGGTCACTGCCGCGGGAGAGGCAGTAGAGCTGGAGGTAGACGAGGAAGGCGGCCGGGGAGCGGCTATGGGAGACGAGGTCGCGCATCAGGGTTTGGTGCAGATAAGGGTCGAGAGGCGTCTCTATAGTAATGGATACTATGGAAACGGGTGCCGTCAATCGTGGAGGACTGTCTTGCTTTCAGGGCGGATGCTTGTCATTCTACGGGCATGACAGGCGTTTGGCCCGACGCAGCGATGGATCGGGCTGTCGATTCCAGGAGCGGAGACGGGGCTTTCGCTGTTCACGCCGAGCGGGCAGGAGGACCGGATTGGGACGTTTGTGAACACGTCGTGGGAGGTGGATAACGTGGAAAAGGCTTACGCGGAATTGGGGGCCAGGGGGGTGGAGTTTACGGCTCCGCCGGTGAAGCAGCCTTGGGGTACCTCGGTGATTAGGAAGGATTCCGAGGGGAATTCGATTGTGTTGGCGTCGAAATAGGGCTAGAGGCAGGATCCGCCGTTCGGGAGGCGGACGCGGAGGAAGTGGGTGCGTTCGTGCATGGGCAGGGCGAGTTGGCGGCGGATCATGTCGGTCAATTCCTGCTCACTCACTTGGCGCATCGCTTCGAGGTCGAGTTCCCGTTTGGTGGGTTTGCGTGGCTTCTTGTTCTTCGAGGGTTCGTTGGAGGACATGGAGCACGGCGAGATCCTGAGGGCGATTCGCTTCCTTCTTACTCTTGATGATATCAGCGAGCGAGGCGACCAGGATGGTACGACCGGATATGTCTAAACGGCACGCGTTGCTGCGTAGGCGGTTGAAGGAAGTGATGCCGTGGATCTGGCTGACGAGGTCAATTTGGAGTGACGAGTCCTGGCGGAGAATTCGGTAAAGGGAAGAGATTGTGGGGAAGGGTTGGGTGATTTGGGCGGCGAGCAGGTCGGCCACCTTTTGAAGCTTAGCGAGGTTTGCCGGGGAAGTTTGATAGAGAAAGTCGAAGTCGAGGGTAGTGACCGGGGCACCGTGCAGCGCGGCACCGGCATTGCCGATGAGAATCGCTTCGAGTTGGACGGCGGCGAAGGCGTCAGCAATTTCGGCGAGGCGGGGAGTGGCATCCATGTTCTGTCAATCCTCGGGAGATTGAATCACGGGCAGTTGGGCTTTCGCGGTGGCGCGGGGGGCGACGGTGACTTCGACGGCGTTGGAGGCGAAGCGCTTGCGGAAGTCGGGGATAAGGGTGACGATGGCACCGGGGAAGTCGGAGACAGTGCCGGTGATGGTTCCGGCTTTCGGGCTGAGGACGATCTCGAACTGGGTGGAGCTAAGGATTTGAACTTCGTTGGAGGGAAGTTCTTTGCCGTCCAGCTTGACCGCTTGCACGAAGCAGTTGGGGGGAAGGGAACTGGGGTCGAAGTTCAACAGAAGGGGAATTCTTTGCAGGGAGACCTCGATCCCTTTGCGGCTGATGGGGGAGTCGCTTTCGGTGAGGCTGATGCGGGCGATGACCTTGGGCGGCGGGTTCATCGCGAGGACGATGCCGGAGACGTCGGCCGCGACGGTGACGCTGCCGGTGGCCCAGGCTTGGCGGCTATTGGAGGATTCGTAGGCAAGGATCGAGTGTTCGCCGACCGGGGCCAAGGCATCAAAGGTGTCGGCCGGG
>JAPKZA010000450.1 GCA_026394015.1 Acidobacteriota bacterium | reverse complement strand
TAGAACCTTCCTTGTCTGGAACGAACGCGGTACGATGGCTTACACGACGGGTGGGGCAAGTTGGACTTCGGAGAGCCGCTTTGGCTACAACCTAGCCGACACCGGGCGTTATGATCGGTTCTTTTTCGAGCAGAAGGACCCCAGCGGTAAGGCCGAGATACTACCGTTTGGCCGCCGGGTGTTCCGCATCGCTACCAATCTGGGCTGGAATTCTCCGGATCATGAGTACTACATGCTGGAAGGTCGAACGATCAATTTTGATCAAAAGATCGCCCTGCAGCGAGGGAAGCACTCGATCAAGTTTGGGATGAGCTACCGGAGCGATTGTTGTCAGAAAACCAACCCGGAAGCGCCGGTGATTGCGTTCACCAGCCGGGCTGATCTGATCGCCAATATCCCGACCGAAGTCGCACCGGTCTTCGGGAACGGTGAGTTCCGCGGGACGCAAAAGAGCTTCGGTTTGTTCGCTCAGGACGATTGGCGCATTCGCCGAAATCTGACGATAAACATCGGCCTACGGTACGATTCGTTTGGCAACTTCGTACCGAAACCGAAAGAGACGGCCAAGGAATCGGGGCTTTATAATCCAGATGGCTTACTCGATCAGGTTACCTTTGCGGTTGGGAAAGTGCGGGATCGAAATAACCCGGTCGAAGCCGATCGCTGGGTCAATCTCGGTCCGCGCATCGGCTTCAGCTACGACCCGCAAAGCAACGGCAAGACCGCCATCCGCGGCGGTTTCGGCATTCTCTTCAGCAGCCAGGTTACCGGGGCGCTGCAGGCTGCGGTGCAGCCAGGGCCGAATACGCCCTTCCGCATCCGCTTTAGCCGCGCCGACGCCCTTCGGCTTGGCCTTAAATGGGGCTCCTACACCGACGATATCGCCCAGGCGCTAGAGCGGGATTCTGTGGCCCGCGGCCTGACCAATGTGTTTTCGATTTATAACCCGCAACTGCAAAACCCTTACAGCATGCATTTCCACTTTGGGGTGCAGCGAGCGATTACCAACACACTGGCCCTGGAGACCGCCTTTGTTGGAACGCGTGGGATCAAGTTCCTGATGCATCGCTGGGCAAATGAAATTGATCGTTTTACTGGCCTGCGGCCCAATCCGCTGCTCAACGTCAACTACTATGTGGACAACACGCAGCAGTCTATTTACACATCGTGGCAGACGTCGCTGCGGAAGCGTTTTTCTCATGGGATAACCGGAAGCGTGAACTATACGTGGGCCAAAGGATTATCCACCGCGGGAGGAGATATCGGTGCCTATTACCAAGGCGACGGCGATGCGCGTACGCAGGACTTCCGTTTCCCACGGGCGGACCGGGGACCGAACACCGGAGACATCAAGAGCTATTTCAATGCCGAGTGGGTGTACGAAGTGCCAGCAATTTACAAGCAAGGGCGATTGGCCAAGTCCATCTTCGGCGGCTGGCAGTTGTCGGGGATTTTCCAGGCTCGCACGGGCGAGCCGGTCTCGCTGTCTCAGACGGGCGCGCGGCAAATTAACCGGCCAGATTATATCGGGGGGCAAGTCTACTTTGACAACTACCGGGAGACGCTCCAGTATTTGAATCGGTCCGCCTTCGCGCTATTACCGCTCAATGCGGTTTCCCGGGCACCGGAGCGAGCCGGCAACAGTGGCAACGGAGCGATTCGCACCCCGGGCTCTGTGAACCTGGACTTCTCGATCGGCAAGAGTGTGCCGATTACGGAGACCGCGAAAATTCAGATTCGGGCGGACATGTTCAATGCCTTGAACCACACGAATCTGAATGGGTTGCGGACGAGCCTTAACGACGCCTTCTTCGGTCAGCTGTTGGGCACGGCCGGCGCACGGGTGGTCCAACTGAATGCCCGTTTCAGTTGGTAGTAACGGACGGATTCTCCCTGTACAATAGCTGCGATGAACCGTAGACAGGTATTGGGATTGCTGAGTTCGGTCGCGCTGGGGCAAGCTCCAGCACGACCGAACATTCTTTTTGTGCTTTCGGATGACCACACCGAACGCGACCTCGGGGTATCGGGGAACAAGACGGTCAAGACGCCTAACCTGGATCGCTTCGCTGGTCAAGCGATGCGGTTCACTAGGATGTTCACGGCGGCGCCGCAGTGTGTGCCGTCGCGGACGGCTTACCTGACGGGCCGGTCGCCGGTGGCGGCGCGGATGGGGCGGTTCAGTTCGCCGCTGCCGCGGGATGTGAAGATTTATCCGGAGTATCTGCGCGCGGCGGGCTATTACACGGGGGTGTGTCGCCGGAATTTCCATTTGGATGGGGCTCCGGAGCAGGCGGGGACGGATACGAACGCGATCTACGAGGCGAACCATCTGCGGACGATGGTGGACCGGATGGACTTCGTGGATCGGACGGGAGCGCGGGCGAAGACACCGGAGATTCTGAATCAGTTTTTCGACAAGGTGCCGGCGGGGAAGCCGTTTTTTCTGTGGGTGAGTTTCAACGACCCGCATCACCCGTGGGAGAAGCTGGGAACGCATGATCCGAAGGAGGTCTTCGTGCCGGGGCACATGCCGGACCTGCCTGGGGTGCGGGACGATATTTCGCGGCATTACGACGAAATTTCGCGGATGGACGAGGAGTTCCAGTGGGTGCTGGATGCGCTGGCCAAACGGGGGTTGGACAAGAACACGCTCGTTATTTTTGCCGGGGACAACGGACAGGCGCTGCCGCATGGGAAGGGGTCATTGTACGACTCCGGGATGAATGTACCGATGCTGATTCGGTGGCCGGGGCAGGTGACGCCGGGGCGGGTTTCGAAGGAGTTGGTTTCGGGCGAAGACATCGGGCCGACAGTGTTGGAGGCGGTGGGGCTGCCGGTGCCGAAGGATATGTCGGGCAAGAGCATTTTGGGTCATCTGCGGGGAGCGGCGGCGGGTCCGCGGCAGTACATCTTTGGGGCGCGGTTGCACCATGGGAACGCTCCGTTTACGGAGACGACGAAGGCCGCGACGTTTGATTTATCGCGGTGTGTGCGTTCGAAGAAGTATAAGTTGATTTACAACTGCACGCCGCAGATGGAGTATGTGCCGGTGGATTCGGCCGGGGGGCCGGGGTGGACGGAGATTACGGCCGCCCACAAGGCCGGGAAGCTGAAGCCGGAGCATGAGCTGGCCTATTTCGGCAAACGGCGGGTGATTGAGCTGTACGATTTGGACGCAGACCCTTGGGAGTTGACTAACTTGGCGGGTAAGCCGGAGTTGGCGAAGGTGGAGCGGGAGCTGAAGGTGGCGTTGACCGAGAAGATGATTCTCGATTACGACTTCTTGCCCCCGCCGATTACGGATTAGTTACTGGTACCGCTGCCAGGCCAGGAAGGCGCAGATGGTTTTTCCGTCAATGATTTTGCCGGACTGGATCATCGCGTCGACCTCGGCGGCGGTGAACCATTTCGATTCGATGCGTTCGTCTTCCATAAACTGCGTGGGCCCGACTTTCAATTCGGTGGCGACGAAGATGTTCATTTTTTCGGCGAGGAAGCCGGGGCTCATGTAGAGGCTGAAGAGCTTCTTCCACTTTTTGGCGGTGTAGCCGGTCTCTTCGCGGAGTTCGCGTTTGGCGGCGGCGAGCGGGGTTTCGCCTTCGTCCATGCGTCCGGCGGGGATCTCCCACAGATAGGCCGAGGCCGGGAGACGGTACTGCTTGGCGAGGAGAATGCGGCCTTGGTCATCGACCGGCATGACGACGGCGCTGCCGATGTGCTGGATGATGGCGCGCTTGATTTCGAAGCCTTCGGGGTCGATGGCGGTATCTTCGGTGACCCAAAAGATGGGGGTGCGGAGCAGTTCTTTACTGCTGATGATTTTCATTTTTCCCATGTTTGTTTGAACTCTTTATAGGGTAGGGTATTGAGGACGTCGGTTTTTGAGAGCCAGCCGCGACGGGCCATTTTTACGCCGTATTTCATGTTTTCGAGGTGCTTGGGGTGGTGGGCGTCGGTGGAGATGGTGAAGCGGACGCCCTTCGATTTGGCGATGCGGATGAGCGTCGCGTGGAGGTCGAGGCGTTCGGGGCTGGCGTTGATTTCCATGGCGACGCCGCGTTTGGCGGCAGCGGCGGCAATGGTTTCAAAGTCGTAGAAGAACGCCTCGCGGTGGAGGAGAACGCGGCCGGTGGGGTGGCCGATGGTCTTCACGTAGGGGTTTTCGAGGCAGCGGAGATAGCGTTCGGTCATCTCCTCGCGGGGGAGGTTCATGTAGCTATGGACGCTGGCGACGACGAAATCGAGCGAGGCGAGGGCTTCGTCGTCGAGATCCATGCGGCCATCGCGGAGGATATCGCATTCGATGCCGGAGAGGACGCGGATGCCGAGGGCTTCGTGGTCGAGAGCGCGGACGCGGGCGGCGAAATCGAGGACGCGTTTTTCGTCCAGGCCGTTGGCCATGGCGAGGGCTTTGGAGTGGTCGGTGATGGCGATGTATTCCAGGCCGAGGGCGCGGGCGGAGGCGGCCATCTCTTCGAGGGTGGCGCGCCCATCGCTTTCGCGGGTGTGCATGTGGATGTCGCCGCGGATATCGGCGAGTTCGAGGAGGTCAGGGATGGGGTGATCGAACTCGCCTTGGTTTTCGCGCATTTCGGGCGGAATGAAGGGGAGGCCGAGGGCGGAGTAGATTTCGGTTTCGGTCGAGCCGGCGACGCGGGATTCGTCATCGAGGCGGAAGAGGCCGTATTCGTTGAGCGAGAAGCCGAGTTTGAGGGCGCGTTGGCGGAGGGAGACGTTGTGTTCCTTAGAGCCGGTGAAGTACTGCATGGCGGCGCCGAAGCTTTCGGCGGGGAGGGCGCGGACATCGACCTGGAGACCTTCGACGCCGAAGCGGGCGCTGGCCTTGTTTTCGCCGTGGCCGAGGACCTCGCTGACTTTGGGATGGGCGACGAAGCGGTCAAGGGCGGCTTGGGCTCCGGGGCCGGTGACGAGGAGGTCGAGGTCGCCGACGGTTTCTTTACCGCGGCGGAAGCTACCGGCGGGGGTGACGGCTTCGACACCGGGGGTGGCGGCGAGGTAGGCCGAGAGTTCGGCGGCGACGGAGTCGGCGAAGTTGAGGAGATAGCGGCCGGCGCTGCGACGGTATTGTTCGATGCCGCGGAGGATTTTTTCTTCGTGCTTGGACCCGAGGCGGGGGAGGGTGCGGATCTTTTGTTCTTTGCAGGCGCGTTCGAGATCTTCGAGGGTGGTGATGCGGAGGGCCTCGATGAGGACGGCGATGGTTTTAGGTCCGAGGCCGTGGATGTGAAGCATTTCGAGGGCGGTGGGGGGATAGCGCTCGAGGAGTTCGTCGCGACGGTCAAAGGAGCCGCGGGTTTCGATTTCTTCGATGACGCCGGCGATGCCTTTGCCGATGCCGGGGATGTCGGTGAGCTTACGGGCGGGGTCGGCGCGGAGGGTGGCGAGGCGTTCGCCGTAGCCTTCGATGACGGCGGCGGCGTTGCGGTAGCTGCGAATGCGGAAGCCGTCTTCGGCGGCGATCTCCATCAGGTCGGCGGTTTCGCTGAGGAGCTTGGCGATCTCGATATTCTCCATACTCAATATTGTCTGATAAGCTAACGGATCATGAAGAAGATCTTGACGACCTTCGCAGTTTTCGCGGCGCTGGCGAGCGCGCAGAAGCCCAATGGGGCGGTGACTGGCTATACGGATACGCCGGAGATTCCGGGGCAGAAGTGGAAGGTGCACGACGCCGACCGGCCGAAGCCGCCGGTGGTGACGCCGGGGGCGAAGCTGGGCGATGCGCCTTCGGATGCCGTGATTCTTTTCGACGGCAAGGATTTGTCGCACTGGACCTTTCTGGGCAAGCGTGGGAAGGCACCACAGCCGTGGAAGGTAGAGAACGGCTACATGGAGATTGTGCCGGGTGCGGGCGATGCCGTGACCAAGGACAAGTTTGGCGATATGCAATTGCATATCGAATATATGCAGATGCCGGGGAATACGAAGCTGGGTCAGAATCGGGGGAACAGCGGGGTGTTGATTATGAACCGCTACGAGATACAGGTGCTGGATAGCTTTGGCGATCCGACCTACGCCGATGGGCAGGCGGGAGCGATTTATGGGCAGTGGCCGCCGATGGTGAATCCGATTCGGAAGCCTGGCGAGTGGAATGCGTACGACATCATTTGGGAAGCGCCGAAGTTTGAGGGCGATATTCTGTTGAAGCCGCCTTTTGTGACGGTGATTTTCAATGGGGTATTGGTGCAGCACCGGAAGGAGGTTACGGGGCCGATGGCGCACCGGGTGAACGCTCCGTTTAAGGCGCATGCGGCGGAGGAGCCGTTGGGGTTGCAGGATCATAATGAGTTTGTGCGGTTCCGGAATATCTGGGCGCGGAAGTTGCCTGGGTACGATAAGAAGTAAGCTGTAAGCTATGGCAACTGCTGAGGATTTTGCGGGGACGGAGTGGGCGGCGATTTGTGACGCCGCCCACGGGGCTGGGCTGGCGATGATGCTGGTGGGGGGAAGTGGCTTGGTGGGATCGATGAAGGAGATGCTGGTGGCCGGGCGGACGGCGGCGGCGGGGGCGGAGGATGCGAGCGAGTTGATTCGGGCGTTGTGCAAACCGGAGGCGATGGGGGCGATGCGGGCGCGGGTGGCGGCGGTGTGGCAGGTGGGAGCCGATCCTCGGTTGGCTTTGCAGGAGGCGGTGATTGGATGGCTGCGGGAGGCGGTGGCGGCTTTGCGGGTGAAGGCTCCGGGGGAGTTGGAGGGGTATCGGGAGTGGGTATTGGGATTTGCGGATTCGGTGGCGAATGCGGGGAGCGAGGGGAGCTTCCTGGGGATGGGGGGGGAGAAAGTAAGCGCGGAGGAGGCCCGGTTTTTGGCCTCCGTCCGGGGGGCGCTGGAGGGTTAACTCCAGAAGGTCAGGTAGGGTTTTTCGTCGATGATGCGGCCGAGATAGACGGCGAGTTCGCGGAGGTGGTAGTCGCCCCACATGCAGCTTTCGCCGCAGGGGACCTTGCGGCCCGCGGGGATGTGATCCCAGCCATTGGGGCGGTGGTAGACGCTGTGCAGGAGGAGACCCTGGTGGTTCGGGTCCGTGCTGAGATACGGATCGCTGAGGAGCGTCCGGGCGGTGGTGAGGCCGGCTTGCCAGTAACGGGGTTCGTCGAGGTATTTGCCTAAGCGGAGCAGGCCTTGGGCGGCGATGGCGGCGGCAGAGGAATCGACGGGTTCGTGGTCGTTGAAGGGCTCGGCGGGGCGGTCGAGATAGTGGCCCATGCGGGCTAGGCCGGGGGCTCCGGTGTCCCAGTAGGGGATGCCGTCGGTGGGTGTGTGTGCGAGGTAGAAGTCGCAGGTGGCGCGGGCGGCGCGGGCCATGAAGGCCTTGACGTCGGCGAAGTCGCCGGGTTCGGTAGCGAGGAATTCAAGCTGTTCGGCGTAGCCGAGCATGGCCCAGGCGAGGCCGCGGGTCCAGGTGGAGAAAGGGGAATAGCCCTGCTGCGAGTTGGGACAGCGCTTGTTGCCGTCGTTGCGGTTAAAGATGATTTCGTGGGCGGTACGGCCGGGGAGATCGTAGGCGTCGCGGCCTTCGCCGTAGAAGATGACGTGTTCGGCGGTGACGCGGGCGTGCTGGATCATGCGGTCGAGGAGAGAGATTTTGCGGTCGTTTTCGCCCATCAGGACGTGGCCGAGGCGGTGGGAGACCGACAGGGCGCGGAGGGTGCGCATGGTATCGACGAAGAGGGAGTGGGGGCCGTTGAAGGAGTAGATGTAGCCGTTGCCGTCGGCGGTGGAGCTCCAGCGGGCGGCTTGGACGGCACCGGTGCATTGGAGGGCGAGGATGTAGAACTGCTCCTCCCAGGGGTCGTGGGGGATGAGGCCTTCGCGCATGAGGCGGAGGAGGTTGCCGTAGGTGCTGACGTTGTTGAAGCCGTGGTCATGGACGCCGATGTGGGTGATGTGGGGGGCCATGTAGCGGCGGGTGCGCTCGCGTCCGAGATTTAGGAATTCGGTTTCGCCGGTCGCGTCGAATTGGAGGATGGGCGCGCCGAACTGGAAGCCCTGGGTCCATTCGGTCCAGCCACGGCTCGTGTACTGGCCTTCAATCGTGAAGACCGGGGCGCCGCTTTCGGGCTGCCAGGAGGATTCGAGATTGCGAATTTTGGCGGCGGAGGCGTGCCAAAGGGAGGTGAGGCCGCTGCGGAGGTCGGCGGGTTTCAATTGCGTATCAACAGAGATCATTCGAGATTAGTGTAACGTTTGAAACTACTCGGGCTGCGGATCGCTCTCCCAGAAGGAGGGATTTTTTCTTATGAGTGAGATGACTGACCGCTTTCCGGGGAACATTTCGTCGTTTGGGGTGCTTTATCCGACAAATTATATTGTCGCGGTGATGGAGAATGACGGGAGGGCCAAGAGGGCGCAGGACGCATTGGTGGCCAATGGGTTCGCCGAGGATGACGTGATCGATTTCTCTCCTGAGGAGTTTGTTTCCTTGGTGGAGGCGCATCGCGAAAATAAAGAACTGTGGGCGCGGTTTATGGAGTCGCTATCGCGGACGATGGGGACGGAGGCGGTGTACGTGGATCTGGACTTGGAACTGGCGCGGGACGGGGCTGGGGTGGTGGCGGTGCTGGTGCAAGGGGACGAAGGGAAGGCGAAGGCGCGGGAGATTCTCGACAGCTTTCGGCCGATGGCGATGCGGCACTACGCCAATTTGTCGATTGAGGTGTTTGTGGAGCATCCGCAGACGGCGTCTTCGGCGCAGAACGACGGGGCGGCGGCCTAGTCGTCTTCCCAGGGTTCGACGTGGACGAGAACGTTTTGGACCCACGGCAGTTTGTGCTTGATGGCGGTTTTGACTTTGCCGGAGATGAGGTGGGAGTCGCGGACGCTGAGGTGGGAGTCGACTTGGAGGTGGAGGTCGACGTGATATTGCAGGCCGGTTTTTCGGGCGTAACACTTTTCGACGGCGCGGGCTCCGGGAACTTGCAGGGCGACGTCGCGGACGGCGCGGAGTTTGTCGTCGTCGGGCATCGTGTCCATGAGTTGCATGGCAGTTTCCCGGATGACTTGAGTGCCGAGGAAGCTGACGATTAAGCCGACGGCGATTCCGCCCAGGTGATCGGCTTCGACGAAGCGACCGGGATTGTAGAGGGTAAGGCCGAGGGCGGCAAGAGCGACGGAGCCGGAGAGGATATCGACGAAATCGTTTTGCCCGTCGGCGAGGAGGGAAGCGCTGCCGAGGTTTTTGCCGAAATGGAGCTTGGTCCAGGAGAGGGCGGCTTTCGCGGCGATGGAGATGACGATGGCCCAAAGGGCCCAAGCTTCGGGGGGCTGTTCGGCGACGCCGACCTTGCTCCAGCTCCGCCAGCAGATGGCGACGCCGGTGGCGGAGAGAATGCAGCCCATGGCGAAGCCGGTGAGGATTTCGAAGCGGCCGTGGCCGTAGGGGTGGTTCTCGTCGGCCGGGCGAGAGGCGACGGTGAGGCCGAGCCAGACGAGACCGCTGCTGACGACATCAGCGGCCGATTCAAAGCCGTCGGCGAGGACGGAGGTGGAGTGGGCCTGGGTGCCGACGATGATCTTGAGGACCGCCAGCAGTCCGCTGACCGCCATTCCGGTGAGGGCGAGGCGGCGCGCGAACTGGTAGGCGGCTTGCACGGATTACTCAATGACCAGGAGCAGGTCTTTGGAATCGACCTGCTGACCGGCGTTGACTAACTTCTGGGTTACCTTACCGGTGACCGGGGAATAGACGGTGGTTTGCATCTTCATGGCTTCCATGACGAGGAGGCGCTCGCCTTTTTCGATGACTTGGCCGACTTCGACGGCCACCGAGGAGACGGATCCGGGGATGGGAGCGCCGACGTGGCCGGGGTGGGCGGGGTCGGCCTTGAGTCGGGAGGCGGTGACGGCGATGAGGCTGCGGTCCCGAACGACGACTTCGCGGGGTTGGCCGTTGAGGTCGAAGAAGACGGTGCGGGTGCCATCCGGGTGAGGATCGGACATGGTTTGGAACTTCAGGATGAGGCTTTTGCCGGGTTCGATTTCGACGGCGATCTCTTCGCCCCGCTTCATGCCGTAGAAGAATTGCGGCGTGGGGAGGGCTTCCAGGTCGCCGTACTGCTGGTGGCTTTGGGCGAACTTGGTGAAGACCTCGGGGTACATGAGGTAGCTGAGGACGTCAGTGCGGGAGGGTTTGCGCCCGATCTTCTTTTCGATGGTGGCTTCGGTTTCTTTGAGATCGACGGCGGGGAGGAGGGCGCCGGGCCGACCTTTGCGGGGTTTGCCGCCCTTCAAGATGACGTTGGCCAGCTTTTTCGGCCAACCTCCAGGCGGTTCGCCGAGCGAGCCTTCGAACATGTCGATGACCGAATTGGGGAGGGTTACGGTGTGGTTGGGACCGAGCTTTTCGATGTCGGCCATGGTGAGGCCGTGAGAGACGAGGAAGATGGCCATGTCGCCGACGACCTTCGAAGACGGAGTTACTTTGACGATGTCGCCAAAGGCCATATTGACTTCGGAGTACGTGCGGGCGATTTCGTTCCATTTCGGCCCGAGGCCCATGCCCTCGGCCTGTTCCTTCAAATTAGTAAACTGGCCGCCGGGCATTTCGTGCAGGTAGACTTCAGCGGTACCGGAGCGAAGGCCGCTATCGAAGGGCATATAGAAGGGGCGGACGGCTTCCCAGTAATCGGAGCACCGGTTGAGGGCGTCGAGGTTGAGGCCGGTTGCCCGTGGAGTGTTTTGGAGGGCGGCGACCAGGGAGTTCAGGTTGGGTTGGGAGGTGGTGCCGGACATGGAGGCGAGAGCGGCGTCGGCGGCGTCGACTCCAGCGTCGGAGGCTTTCAGGATGGACGAGGCGTTAATGCCGCTCGTGTCGTGGGTGTGGAAGTGGACGGGGATGCCGACTTCATCGCGTAGGGTTTTGATAAGTTTCTGGGCGGCGTAGGGTTTGAGTAAGCCGGCCATGTCCTTAATGCCCAGGATGTGGGCGCCCATTTTTTCCATCTCCTTCGCCATTTCGACGTAATAGGTAAGTGGGTACTTATCGCGTTTGGGGTCGAGGATATCTCCGGTGTAACAGATGGCACCTTCGCAGAGCCGGGTGGTTCTGCGGACGGCCTCCATGGGGACCTTCATATTCGGCAGCCAGTTGAGGGAGTCGAAGATGCGGAAGATATCGATGCCGTTTTCGGCCGCGCCGGCGATGAACTCGCGGACGACGTTGTCCGGATAGGCGGTGTAGCCGACGGCGTTGGAGGCGCGGAGTAACATCTGGAAGCAGATGTTCGGGACGGCCGTGCGGAGGAGACGAAGGCGCTGCCAGGGGTCTTCGAGGAGGAAGCGCATGGAGACGTCGAAGGTGGCTCCGCCCCACATTTCGAGGGAGAACAGATTGGGGAGTTCGTGCGCGACATAGTTGGCGATCGCGAGCATGTCGTAGGTGCGGACGCGGGTAGCGAAGAGGGATTGGTGCGCGTCGCGGAAGGTGGTATCGGTGAGGAGGAGGCGCTTTTCCTTGCGCATCCAGGCCGCGAACTTTTCGGGGCCCAGTTCGTCGAGGCGTTGGCGGGTGCCGGGCGGCGGGGGGAGAGGATTGTGCGGGGGGAGGCTGGCCGGGCGACATTCGTCCGGAATGCGCTTGCCTTTGACTTCGGGGTTGCCGTTGACAGTAACGTCGCCTAAGTATGTTAGTAACTTGGTGGCGCGGTCTTTACGTTTGGAGAACTGAAACAGAGAGGGGGTGTTGGCCAGGAAAGACGTATTGATGCGTCCGGCCTGGAACTCGGGGTGGTTGACGACGTTTTCGAGGAAGGGGACATTGGTTTTGACGCCGCGGATGCGGAATTCGCGGAGGCCGCGGTCCATGCGGGCGCAGGCTTCGGGGAAATCTCTGCCCCAGGCGGTGACTTTGACGAGGAGCGAGTCGTAGAACGGGGTGATGACGGCACCGCCGTAGGCGCTGGCGCCATCGAGGCGGATGCCGAAGCCGGCGGGGGAGCGATAGGTTTGAATTTTGCCGTAGTCGGGGACGAAGCCGTTGGCGGCATCTTCGGTGGTGACGCGGCACTGGAGGGCGGTGCCATGAAGGGGGATTTTGTCCTGGGCGGGGAGGTTCATCTCCTGGCCGTGCAGAGCGAAGCCTTGCGCGATTTGGATTTGGCAGTGAACGATGTCAATGCCGGTGATCATCTCGGTGACGGTGTGTTCGACATGGACGCGCGGATTGACTTCGATAAAGAACCAGTCGCCGGTGTCGGTGTCGACGAGGAATTCGACGGTTCCGGCGTTGTAGTAGCCCGCTTGACGGGCGAGGCGAACGGCGGCGTCGGCGAGTTCCTGGCGGATGCGCGGGTCGAGGCCGATGGCCGGGGCGACTTCGACGACCTTTTGATGGCGTCGCTGGACGGAGCAATCGCGTTCGTAGAGGTGGATGACTTCGCCGTGCTTGTCGGCGAGGATTTGGACTTCGACGTGGCGGGGGCGGCGGATATAGCGTTCGATGAAGACGGAGTCGTTGCCGAAGGCGGCGGCGGCTTCGGCTTGGGCTTCGGCGAGGCGGGCGGGGAGTTCTTCGGCGGTTTCCACGACGCGCATGCCACGGCCGCCTCCGCCGAAGGCTGCTTTGACGATGACGGGGAAGCCGATTTTCTCGGCGGCGGCGACGGCTTTGGCGGGATCCTTGATGGGTTTTTCGGTGCCCGGTACGACGGCGACGTTGGCTTTTTCGGCGAGGCGGCGGGCGGCGGTTTTGTCGCCGAGCATTTCAAGGAGGTCGGCGCTGGGTCCGATGAAGGTGATGCCGTACTTTTCGCAGGCGCGGGGGAGGGCGGGATTTTCGCTGAGGAATCCGTAGCCGGGGTGGATGGCGTCGACACCTTTTTCGGCGGCGAGCGCGCAGATGCCGTCAACGTCGAGATAAGCTTGGACGGGGCCTTTGCCTTCGCCGATCAGGTAGGCTTCGTCGGCCTTGAAGCGGTGGAGGCTGAGCCGATCTTCCTGGGAGTAGACGGCGACGGTTCGGATCCCGAGTTCGTTGGCGGCACGAAGGATGCGGATGGCGATTTCGCCGCGGTTGAGAGCTAGAAGTTTTCGCATAGGGGGCACGCAGGAAAGCAGTTTTCCTAGTGTGGCATAGGCTACTGGCCACCTTGGTGCTTACCCCATTGGCTCATGAACGCTTCTTCGGCTAGGGCCTGTTCCTCGCGAGCGTTATCGAGTTCCCAGCGTTGGCGGGTGCGGTCCCTGAGTTTCTCGAGAAGTTGTTGATTTCGTTTGGCTTCGATGACGCGAGCGTTCTGTTCCTGGATCCGGGCGATGCATTGGGCGGCCACTTGGGTCTGGCGTCGTCGCTCGATGGCGGCCCAACGACGGTAGGCGTCCATTTGGAGGAGCGATTCGGCGGCGAGGACGCGGTTGGGGGTGAGAAGTTCGTCCTGGTCTTTTTGGAGTTGGTCGTCAAACTCCTGCTGCCGGGTTTGGATGGTTTGTAGCTCGGCGTAGAGGAAGGCTAGTTTGGCTTCGGCGGCTTCGGCCTGCTGGACGCGGAGACGGAGGACTCCGGCGAGGGAGAAGGCGTAGCGTTTCATGGGAGTTAGGCTAGTTCGGTGGCGAGGGCAGTGAGTCGTTGGAGGGTGCCGTCACGGGTGACCTTTTCTTCCGGTGGCTGGCGAAGAAAGAGTTCGAGCGACTGGCGGGTGCGGATGGCGGCGTCGAGTTGGGGGTTGCTGCCCGCGGCATAGGCACCGAGGTTAATGAGATCTTCGGCGCGATGGTAGGCGGACATGGCTTCGCGGATTTTGCGCATGGCGTCTTTTTGGCCGGGGGTAGCGATTTGGCTGGAAAGGCGACTGACGGACTGGAGGATATCGATGGCGGGGTAGTGGCCGGCGGCGCCGAGATCGCGGGAGAGGATGATGTGGCCGTCGAGGATGCCGCGGGTGGCATCGCAGATGGGTTCGTTGAAATCGTCTCCTTCGACGAGTACCGTGAAGAAGCCGGTGATGGAGCCGCCTTCGAAATTGCCGGCGCGTTCGAAGATTTTTGGGAGCAGGTTGAAGACGGAGGGCGGGTAGCCCTTTTGGCTGGGCGGTTCTCCGGCGGCGAGGCCGATTTCGCGTTGGGCCATGGCGAGACGGGTAACCGAGTCCATGACGAGGAGGACCGCTTTGTTTTGGTCGCGGAAGTATTCCGAGATGGCGAGGGCGACGAAGGCGGCGCGAAGGCGCAAGGGTGCTGGTTGGTCGGAGGTGGCGACGATGACGACCGAGCGGGCGAGGCCTTCTTTGCCGAGTTCATGCTCGATGAACCCGCGAACTTCCCGATTCCGTTCGCCGATGAGGGCAATGACGCTGACGTCGGCGAAGTTGTGTTTCGACATGCATCCGAGGAGGGTGCTTTTGCCGACGCCGCTTCCTCCGAACAGGCCGATGCGCTGGCCCTTCCCGCAGGGGAGCATGCCATCGATGGCGCGAATTCCGGTAATCAGCGGTTCGTGAATGTGGGGCCGGGAGAGGGGGCCGGGAGGGGAGGTATAGAGGGGGTAATAGGACTCGGCGTCGATGGCGGGTCCGCCGTCCATGGGTCGGCCGAAGCCGTCGAGGACGCGACCGAGGAGGGCGTTGCCGACCGGTACGCGGGCGGCTTCGCTGCGCGCCACGATGCAATCTCCCATTTGGAGGCCATCGGTTTCTTCGAGGGGCATCGAGAGCAGTTTGCCACTTCGGAAGCCGATGACTTGGGTTCGGATGGTTCGTCCGTTGGCGGCGCGGATTTCGCAGAAATCGCCGAGGCCGGCGGCGGGTCCGTCCGATTCGACGAGGAGGCCGATTTGTTGGGCGACCTTGCCGCTGGCTACGGTCGTGGACATGCGGGCGAGGCTGCGGAGATAGCGGGTGGAGTCGAGGCGGTCGAGGGTAGGCATGGGAGAGGGTTAGCGGGCGTTGGCGAGGTCGGCGAAGCCGCGTTCGATTTCTCCGAGTTGGGTCTGGACCCCGGCGTCGACGAGGCCGCGGACGGTTTCAAAGAGAACGGCTCCGCGCTCAAGAGCGGGGTCGGCGCAGATTTCAATGGTTTGGGGCAGGCCCATCGCGTGGATATGGCGTTCGAGGGAGGCCGCGTCGGGTGCGGCGAGGCGAATGCGATAAATTTCGCTGGCATTGAGGCCTTCGAGGGCGGCCTTGATGACGCCCTGGAGCGAAGTCGGGTCGACGGTTAGCTCGCGTCGGAGGACCTTGCGGGCGATGGCGGTGCTGAGTTTGACGAGTTCCTGTTCGCTTTCTCGTCGATAGTCGGCCCGATAACCGACAACTTCGGCGACGGCGCGGGCGAGTTTTTGAATGGCGGCGTCGAGCAGGGCGTGAGCCTTGGCCAAACCCGCGGTTTCGCCATCCCGCAGGCCGACCTGACGGGCCTGTTCTAAGCGGCCTGGCAACTCCGCTTCGAGGCCGGCGAGTTGGCGTTCGAGTTGGGTGATTCGATTGGCTTGTTGTTGATGTAACTCCTCATGACCACGTTCCTCCCTGCCTTGCGCGTCGCCGTGGGTGATGTCGCCATGGGCGAAATCATTGGGGACGACCAGCCACTGTTCCGTGATCGGCAGGTCGGCGCCGCGCATGATCCTAGACGACATATTGATCGCCGCCACCGCCGCCCTTCATGCTGATTGTGCCGTCGTTTTCCAACTGGCGGACGACAGCAATGACTTGTTGTTGCGCGCTTTCGACGTCTTTGATTTTGATCGGTCCGAGCGAATCCATGTCTTCGCGCATCATTTCCGAGCCCCGTTGGGACATACAGCCCAGGAAGTGGTTGCGGAGTTGTTCGCTGGTTCCTTTGAGAGCCACGGTCAAAATCTTGCGGTCGACACGAGACAGGATTTCCTTGATTGCGCCCTGGTCGATGGCCAAGAGGTCTTCGAAAACGAACATGAGGTGGCGAACTGTTTCGACGAGGGCGGGGTCTTCTCCCTCGATTTTTTCGAGTATTTCTTTGCTGGAGGCCGTGTCGAGGCGATTGAACATTTCGGCGACAGCGCGGACGCCGCCGTAGGATTCGCGGCTGAGTTCGCCGAGGTTTTTGAGTTTTTGCCCGATGATGGTGGCAATCCGGGCGATGATGTCCGGCGAGATCTGGTCCAGATTGGCCATGCGGAGGGCCACGTCGGCGCGGATTTCACCGGGGAGCGCGTTTAATAGGGCAGCGGCTTGGGAGGAGTTCAGGTGAGAAAGAATGAGGGCAATGGTTTGCGGGTGTTCGCTGTGGATGAATTTGGCCAGTTGCTGCGGATCTGCTTTCTGGAGGGCGTCGAAGTTCGCGGCATCGACGCCGATCGTCTTCATTAGACGATCGAGTAAAAATTGGGCATGGTCGGGTGAGAAGGCATTGAGCAGGATTTTCTTGGCGTAGTCCACGCCGCCCTTGAGAACATACTCGTGGGCGATCGTCATTTGGTAGTACTCTTCGAGAATTAACTCGGCGGTTTCGGAGTTCATGTGGGGGATGCGGGCGATCTCGCGACCGATGAAATGTACCTCCTCTTCGTCCAGGCACTGCATGAGTTTGGCACTGGTCCCTTCGCCGAGGATCACCATGAGCATGGCGGCTTTGCGCATGCCAGGCAGTTTGGGTCGTGTCGGAGCGGGGGCGGGGGTATCGGGAGCTGACATAGGTTTTTTATCGGTCTCCAGTTATTCGGACTCGCGCAGCCAGACGCGGACGATGTGGGCCATGCGCTCGGGTTCTTTTTCGACCTCTTCGGCGAGGAACTTCTGCAGGATGTCCAGCCGGCTGACTTGCACTTCGCCGGGCCGGAGGGATTGGATTGCTTCCATGGTCAACCGATCTCGATCGGCGGCTTCCTGAGCGAGTTGATCGCGGAGGCGTCTCATATCGCCTTTGGTGTCGCGGGCGGGGTTTGCGCCGTTTTCGAGGCTTTCTCGATCCTGGGGAGCGTCGAGCGCGGCGGCTGAGCCGCCTTCGAGGATACCCTTCTCCTTATCTTTGGCCGCGATCGCAAGTGCTGCTTTCTTTTCGGCGGCTCGTAGTCGGAATACTTTCGCGATGCGGATGGTTTTACGGATGAGGAGCAGCGGGATGGCAAGGACGGCAAGGACGATCACGATGATGAGGACCGGTAGCCATTGCTGTTCGACCATCCACTGGGCGTGGCCTTCGAGGGGGAGTCGGAGCCATTCGGGGATGAACGCCGGCAGGGTGATACGGGCTTTCGACACTAGGACGGGTGGGGGTTCGATGGTGCCGTGGGCGGCGTCAAACGGGAGGGCTTCGACGGTGAGTAGGTCGCCGCGACTCTCCTGGAAGCCGACGACGGCGGCGACTACTTCCCGAATGGCCTTCAGCCGCTCGGGTTTGGGGGCTTCGATGATTTGTTTTTGGCCTTCAAACCGGACCGTGTGGTCGAGTAATACGGATACGGAAAGGCGCTTCAGTTGCCCTTGCGGGAACTGGATGCGGCGGACGACACGGCTGGTTTGAAACGTCGTGTTCTCCATTTTGCGATAGACGCCAGCGTTCGGGCCACTGCCGGGCCGCGAGGTGGGGCGGGGGAGATTGGACGGTGTGCCGGGTACTCCATTCGGAGCGGGGACGCCGGAGCCGTCTTCGGAGCGTTGGGCGGTGAGCATCACAGAGCGGGTAGGATCGTAGGTTTCTTCGCTCTGATCGCCACTCGATAGATCGCAATCGAGCGAGACGGCAGCGCGGAAACGTTCAGCACCGAGGAGAGGCTCCAGCGTATCTTGAATCTTGCGCAGCAGGTCTTTTTCGAGAGTCGTGCGGTACGCAATAATGGCTTCCGATGGTTCCGTTCCATTGGGATCATCCTTCTTCGGGCGGCTGAGCAGATTGCCGCGCATATCGAGGACCGAGATCTGATTGGGCGTCAGCCCTTCGACCGCACTCGCAGTAAGGTGGGCGATGGCCTGGACGTTTTGAGGCGAGAGCTTCGATCCGGCGCGAAGCTTGACCATTACACTGGCTTTGGCTGCTTCGCGGCGTTCGAGGAAGATACTATTTTTTGCGAAGGTGATGTGGACCCGAGCTTGTTCGACCTCACTGAGAGACATGACTGAGCGTTCGAGTTCGCCTTCGACGGCGCGGGGGGAGTTGACTTGTTCGGAGAATTCGCTGGCTCCGAAATTGGCTTTGTCGAACAGTTCGAAGCCAATGCGGCCGGTTTTGGGGAGTCCGGCGGAGGCCATTTGGATGCGGAGTTCGTCGAGTTTTTCGCCCGGCACCTTGATGGTGGTGCCATTGTCGGCCAGCCGGAATTCGGTTCCGGTTTCGCGGAGGCGATTGACGATGAGGCCGGCATCTTCTCCGCTGACGTTTTGAAAAAGTGGTTTGAAATTTTGCTCTTTTTGATGACGCGAGGCGAAGAGGATGCCGCCGAGCAGCAGGACGGCGGTGCAGCCGACAACGATCTGCTGACGCAGGGTAAGCCGAAGCCAAAGTTGTTTTAACTGTTCGATGTATGCGCTCATTGCAATTTACGCCGGTCGATCAAAGCTGCATGCGCATGATCTCTTGGTATGCCGAGACCACCTTATTTCTCACGCCGAGGAACATTTCAAACGCTACTTCGGCGCGTTGGCCAGCCAGGACGACCTGATGCAGTTCTTCGTCGCCACCGGATAGGAACCGATCGGAGGATTTGTCGGCGTCGACTCGGAATTGTTCGACGCGTTTAATGGCGTCAGTGAGCACGGATTGAAACTCTTCTCCGGTTGACTTGTCGGCTCCCCCGATGGGGGCGGGTGGCGTGATCGGAGCCACGTTCTTTAGGCCGAGCATGGCGATTTTGTCCATCATTGTGTTTCGCTCCTTGCTTTTCGTTACGGGCTTCGTTCCGGGCTTCGTTACAGGTCGGGGCTTAGCCGCGCATGATGTCTAAAGTTTTTTGAATCATGTCTTTAGCGGCCGCCATGGCGGCCACATTGCTTTGATAGCCGCGGCTGGCGTTCATCAGATCGACCATCTCTTCGGCGGGGTTCAGATGGGGATAGGCGACATAGCCGTCTTTGTCGGCGTCCGGGTGCCCCGGTTGGTAGCGTTTTTCGGGTTCTCGCTGATCCTGCAGGACTTCGGCGACTCGAACGCCCTGCATCTGGGCGCCCCCCATTTGGGAACTGCCGGAGAGTTGCATTTGAAAGACATTCGAAAACGGCCCCTCGGAGGCCGCGGTTTCAAAGACGACGTCTTTTCGTTTGTAGGGCCCCCCTTCCGGAGTCCGCGTCGTTTCGGCGTTGGCCAGGTTTTCGACGAGGACCTCCACGCGCTTTCGCTGCGCGGACATTCCCGAGGCACTGACAGACAATAAATTGAAGAGGCTCATCCGTTTCTCCCATCTTGCAGAGCCATTTTCACGTCCTTGAACTCGCCTCTGGCCTGCATCGCGACAAATTGAAAGCGAATCGTGTTTTCGGCCAGGAGGCGAGCCTGCTGGTCGATGTTGACGTTGTTGCCATCGTTGTTGGTCATCAGCCCTTCCGGTTCCACGACGGTGGGGGTTCCGCCTTTGGCGAGCGTGAGAAATTCACGTTGGAAGTCGATGTCCTGAGTCTGATAGCCCGGGGTGTCGACGTTGGCGATATTGGAGGCGACCAGCTTCTGCCGGACGCTCAATAGGTTGAGATAGTGTTCCTGGGTTGCGGCAATGCGATCAAACATGTCACAGATGTAGAAGCAAGCGCGTGGCCAATCGGTGACATTGATCAATTGCCGAGCAAAAGCGCCAAAATTACGTCAGCAGCGACTATATGTTGTCGGATAGGCGCGTTCCATTTCGGAAGCAATCTCGGTTGCCGTTCCAATTTGGATCAGATTTCCCTGGCCGATGCCGGGGCAACGGCGAGCGGTATCGCGCCAAAGAGACCGGTCGGCGACCAGTTCCGGCCAGAACGGGAAGAGGCGGCACTGGGTGGGCTTGACGGGATGGATGGAGCAGCCGTCAGACCGCAGGAATCGGCACTGGCTGCCTTTGGGTTTGCGGAGTCGGAGCAGATGTTTGGTGCGGTAGACGTAGCGGGTTTCGAATTCGGCCGGAGTCAGTTCGACGAAGGTCGCGGCCCGGACCATGTCTTCTTCGGTGAGATAGACGTAGCCGCGGGTGTCGCAACATTTGATGCAACCCTTCTGACAAGTAAAGCGCAGGCCTTCTTCCACGTTACCGTTGAATATAGCAGTTTGATGGGGCGGTGGGCGGTGAAATTCGGCTCCGGGTTCATCGCCGCGCGAGAGCGAGTCGGGTTAGAGTGTAAGTACCGTGAAGAATCCCAGCCGCCGTCATTTTCTAGCCGCCGCACTGGCCGCACAGCCCGCCAGCCGGGCCCAGGCCGCCTCGCCCTATGCGTTTTCGGTTTTTTCGAAGCATTTGCATTTTCTTGGCTGGCCGGAGATGGCCGCGGTCGCCAAGGAGATCGGTTTCGACGGTATCGATTTGACGGTGCGCAAGGGTGGACATGTGTTGCCGGAGCGGGCCACTGAGGACCTTCCGAAGGCGAAAGAGGCGATTGAGCGGGCTGGGTTGCAGTTGACGATGATCACTTCGGACGTTGTCGACGTCAGTAGCCCGCATGCGGTGGCGGTGTTGCGGACGGCGGCGAAGCTAGGCGTGAAGCATTATCGGTGGGGTGGTTTCCGTTACCAGGAGAACGGTAAGTCGCCGGCGGATCAGTTGGCGGAGTTGCGGCCCAAAGTAAAAGAATTGGCGGCGCTGAATCGGGAATTGGGCTTGTGTGCGATGTATCACACGCATTCCGGGGTGAACCAAATTGGGGCGTCGATGTGGGATCTGTGGCTATTGTTGAAGGACCACGATCCGGCGCAGGTGAGCTTTAACTACGACATTGGCCATGCGACGGTAGAAGGCGGGCTGGGCGGCTGGGTGCATAGTGCGCGG
Source organism: Acidobacteriota bacterium (assembly GCA_026394015.1). GTDB lineage: Bacteria > Acidobacteriota > Terriglobia > Bryobacterales > Bryobacteraceae. The sequence continues at coordinate 12,780 of JAPKZA010000450.1, read as the reverse complement.
TTGGCGGCACCGTTTACGCGTGGGGTGGCGTTGAAGGATTTCCGTTGGGAAAAAGGGCCGAAGGGTTGGCGGGTGCAGTGGTGTCCGATTGGGGAGGGCATGGTGCAGTTCGACAAGTACTTCCCGATGATGAAGGCGTCGGGGTTCCGGGGGCCGTTGCAGGTGCACTATGAGTACGATCTGGGGGGGGCGGATAAGGGCTTGACGAAGATCACGATTGAGCCGAAGCAGGTGTTTGCGGCGATGCGGAAGGATTTGGTGGCGCTGAAGAGCCTGCTGGGATGAAGCTCTGGCTATTGATGGGGCTGGCGGCTCGGCTGGGGGCTGAAGCCGATTTGCGTCAGTTGGCGGATAAGGCGCTGCGGGATGGTCCCTGGACGGTGACGACCGGTCGACCGGCGATGAAGATTCCGGTGAACGATTACTACAGCGAGGCGCCGTATTGGTGGCCGGATCCGCAGGACGCTACCGCTCCCTACATTCGGCGCGACGGGGAAACGAACCCGAAGCGGTTTCAAGCGAATCGACAGGCGCTGGGGAGGATGAGCCAGGCGGTGCTGGCGCTGGGAATGGCGGCCGAGCGGTGGCCGGAGGGGGCGTACGCGGAACGGGGTGGGGAAGTCGTTCGGGTTTGGTTTTTGCGGCCGGCGACGCGGATGAACCCTCATTTGGAGTATGGGCAGGCGGTGCGGGGGCGCAATACGGGGCGTGGGGCGGGCATTATCGACACGCGGGATTTGATCTACGCGGTGGAAGGGATTCGAATGCTCGAAGCGCGTCGAGTTTTTACCCCGGCTGAGCGCGAGGGGTTGCGGGATTGGTTTCGGCAATATGCACGGTGGTTGACGACGAGTGGGATCGGTTTGGCGGAGAAGAATAGCGGGAACAATCATGCCAACTGGTGGTCGGCGCAGGTGGCGGCCTACGCGCACTATGCCGGGAATGAGGCGATGCGGCGGATGGTTTATGCGCATTTTCGAGATACGCTGGTGCCGCAGCAGATCCGGGGGGACGGGTCGGCCCCGCGGGAAGAGTCGCGGACGCGTTCTTTGAGTTATTCGGCATTCAGCTTGGATGCGTTGTTGGTGGTTTGTTACTACGCGGGGCTGGATGGGGAGGACTTACTCGGGGTGGGTAACTTAGCGGCGGCGCGCCGCTATCTGACGCCGTTTGTGTTGGACCCATCGAGTTGGAAGAAGCAGCAGATTGTTCCGTTTACAGCGGCCGACCACTTCTTTCCGTTGTTAGCAGGGGACAAGGTGAGTTATCGCAAGCTGCCGTTGGCGACTGACGTCCGGCGGCTCTTTTGGGAAAGGATGGTGCTCGATGGCCCGCTTGAAATCCATAGGTGACAAGCAGCGAGAGTTTTTGGCCGGGGTTTCGCGCGAGGTACTCGTTGACTGGGTGATCGCGCTGGCGAAAGAGCTTCCCGACGTCAAGCGACGGCTCGATCTGCTGGGGGCGCGGAACAGCGATTCCGCGTCCGCGGCCGCGACGTACCGGGCGACGCTTGCAACGTTCGCGAAGTCGCGGAATCGCAATCCACAGAAGCGAGCGCGGGAGGCTCGGATTAATTTCGACAACATGACGAAGTCGCTGACGGCGGACTTTGAGGCTGGTCGTTTGGCGTTGGTGCTGGACGTTGTGCCGGACGTGTTGCTGGCGCTGAATGCCTATGTTAGCGAGCACTCGGACCCCAAGGGCAAGATTGGAGATCTGATCCCGGGGTTGACGCAGTTACATTTGGATGCGGCTACGGAGTTGCGCCCGGGGGGGGAGAAGTTGGCGGCGCAACTGGCGAAAGTGGGTCGTGAGGGGATCAGTTCGGGTTTGTTTCGGGATGCCGCTTACGGCTACCGCGACGTGCTGGGCGATGAGGGTTTGGCGTTGTATCGCGAGCTGATTGAGCCGGATTGGCAGATGGCGATAGAGTCCGGGCGGAGTTACCGGTGGCAGTTGCGGATCCAAGTTGAGGGTCAGATGATGGCGTGGGCGCGGGCTCAGGAGTCCCCGGCGGTGCGCGCGGCGGAGACGGCGAAAATCCGACGCGGGATGGCGGTGACGGCGGAGCAGCTTTTGGAGGCGGCGGAGAGCTTTTCGAGAGTCGGCGACGAGACCGCGGCGGCGGAGGCGTTGGAAATGGGTTTCAAGAATGCGATGGCGGGACGGGATGCTCCGTCGGGGACACTGTTAACGCTGGCAAAGTTGTTGATGGAGACCAAAGACGCCGCCGGAGCGGTGGAGATTGCGTGGGCGACGTTTACGCATCGTCCGTCCGACGAGAGCTATCGGTTGCTGCTGGAGGCGGGGGCGGGTGCCGGACGCGCGGCGCAGTTGCAGGAGCAAGCGATGGGCCTGGCGACGGCTCGCTCTGCAGATTTGACGTTGGAGTTATTGGTAGCGGATCGGCGGTGGGAGGAGGCGGCAGCGATTGCGAGGGGGGGACGATTGACGCTGAACGGTTGGATCTTGTGGGCGCGGGTGGTAGAAGGGGTTTCTCCGCGAGAGGCGGTGAGTGCGTGGTTCCGGGCCGCGGACCGGCAAGTGGAGGACCTAGGGGAGGCGGGCCGGATGGCGGCGACGGGAAGTCTTCGGAACGCCCGAAAGATTGCGGGGGCGTCGGCGCAGGTGCAGTTTGAGACCGAATGGGCGGTGTTTCGAGAGCGTCACCGGCGCCGAGGGACGATGTTGGATGAGGTTTTAAAGGGCCTTGGTTAGGGTGCTTACTCTTGGCGCAACGCGAGCAGCGGGTTCACGCGCGCGGCGCGGCGGGCCGGTAGGTAGCTGGCGATGACGGCGACGAGGAGCAGCACGAGGCTCGCGCCCCCTAAGGCCATCCAGTCGGCAGGGTTCACTCCGGGGAAGTATCGCTGGCCGAAGGTGGCGAGGACCACCGCGAGGGCGAGGCCGGGCAGGAGTCCTGCCGCGGTGACGCGGACACCGCCGGTGACGACCTGGCTGACCAGGTCACCGGGAGCGGCACCCAAGGCGAGGCGGATGCCCATCTCTCGGGTCCGCTGGACGACGTCGCTCGAAAGCACGCCGTAGAGGCCGACGGCGGCCAGGCCCAACGCGAGGAAGGCGAAAGCGAAAACGATGCCCAATTGGGTTCTGGCTTCGCCGGTCGCTTCGCGGACCAGGGTAGTGAGGGGGGCGACGCTGCCGACGACCACATTCGGGTCGGTCTCGCGGAAGACTTGGCGGAGGGAATTGGCGTCCGTGCGTCCGCGAACGGCGAAGCGGAGCATGGGCCAGAACTGGGACTCGTAGCTGAGGAACATCTCGGGCATGGGCCGGGTGGGGTTGACTTCGCGGCGAACATCGGGGACGATGCCGACGATGACATAGCCCTTATTGCCCGTGGCGCGCTGCCCGGCGACGATGCGGCCGAGCGCGTCGCCTTCGGGGAAAAATGTACGGACGAAGGTCTCGTTGACGACGGTCTCGCGGGCCGATTCCTGGAACCAGCGGCCGGCGCGCAGGGGCACCCGCAGGGTCGGGAGATAGTCAGCACTCACCGAGCGGAAGGCCACGCTAACGCTCGCCTGCTCGGGTGAGAGGGTTCGTCCGGGGATCTCGATGGGGTTATCCTGCGAGCCGCCTTCGAGCGGCAATCGATCCGTCAGGCCGACGCTTTCGACGCCCGGTAGCGCGGCGAGGCGATCCAGGGCGCGGCGGGAGAAGCTGTGGACAGTGTCTCCGTCGGAGGTCCAACTGAAGTCCACCTTGGCCGTCCAGACCATCTCGGATGCAAAGCCGAGGGGGCGCTGCTGCGCGGCCATCAAGGCTCGCCCGAGGAGACCGACGGCGACGAGCAGAATGATCGACAAGCCCATTTGAGTTGCCACCAATATCCGGCGGGTGGTGAGCGCCGCGGCCGAGGAGGTGGCGCGGGCGCTGGAAACCAGACTGCGGGCCCGGGCCAGTTGGATGGCTGGCAGAGCGCCGAAGAGTAAGCCGCAGAGCATGGTGACGGCAAAGGCAAAGAGGAAGACACGGCCGTCGAGTTGGGCAGCGGCGAGCCGGGGGAGTTCACTTGGAAGGAGTTCTTGCAGGATCGGCAAGAGCAGCCCAGCAACCCACCATCCGACGAGGCCGCCGGCGGCGGCGAGCACCAGGCTTTCGACGAGGTAGAGTTGGAGCAACCGGCCCATCCCGGCCCCCAGGGAGGCGCGGACGGAGGCTTCATGGAGGCGTTCCCCGGCTCGAGCCAGCAGAAGGTTCGAGACGTTGACGCACGCAATCAGCAGGACGAAGCCGGCGGTGCCGAGTAGGAGGAGCAGGGGGGTACGGGCGTCTCGCGTGAGCACTTCCTGCACGTTGAGCGCGACGGTGCGCATGCCGGCGGCGTCGGTATCCGGGTACTTGGCGGCGAGGGCGGCGTTCACGGTGGCCAACTCGGCGTTCACGCTCGCGAGGGAGGCGCCTTCTTTCATACGGGCAAACCGATCGAGATAGCGGGCCCGGCGATTGGCTCGGTTCTGGAGTGCGGGGTCGGCCGGGGCGAGGACGTCGTACTGCTCTGGAAACGTCAGTTCGGCCGGCAGGACGCCGATGATGGTGTAGGCCGCTTTATTGAGTTGCAGCGTTTGGCCGATGATTTGGGGATCGCTGTTGAACCGCTTGCGCCATTGGGCGTTGGTTAGCAGGACGACTTTTTCGCCCAGGCCGCGTTCTTCCTGGGCGGTGAAGCCACGGCCTAGGGCCGGGGTTGTACCCAGCAGTTGGAGAATGGGGCCGAAGGAACGGACGAGCGAAAGGCGTTCGGCTTCGCCGCGGCCGGTGAGGGTTGCGCCCTCACCATAGAAGCCGCTGACCGCCTCGACGGACTGCATTTGCTCGGCAAGGTCGTAGAGCCGGGCGGCGTTGGCTCCGGTGCGGCGATTGTTTTGCGTGTCCTGGAAACTGATCAGACGGTCGGCGTGAGCGAGGGGGAGAGGGCGGAAGAGTGCGGTGTCGACGATGCTGAAGATGGCGCAATTGGCGCCGAGGCCCAATCCGATCGACAGCAGTGCGGTCGCGACCAGGCCGGGGCGTCGGCTCAAGTTTCGGGCGGCCAGCTTCGTATCCCGCCACAAGTTATCGAGGAAAGACCAGTGATCGGTATCCTGGGTTTCATCGACCAACCGGAGCCGGTTGCCGAACTCGCGGTTCGCTTGGCGACGCGCTTCCTGCGGGGAGAGCCCGGCTCGCTGCAGATCGCGGACTTTGGCTTCGAGATGGAACGCCATTTCCTCTTCGATTTCAGTAAGCTGGTGTTGTTGGCCCCAGAGGCTATTGCGTAGTTTGTTCCAGAAGGACATCGCTCGATACCTAGACATCTGAGTATAGAGACGACGGTAAATTCTGTCCAGTTCATTTTTTATGAGTTATTTTTTTTGGCTCCTCGGTCTGGGTGCGATTTTCACTTTACTTGAGCGTTGGGCGCCTCGACAAGAGCGGCGCTTGCTGCGGAGGGGGTGGGCGACCGACCTGACCCACATCCTGATGAATTCGTTCGCGTTTCCTTATTTGATTGGCCAGATTGTGCCTTATCAGTTTCCTGCGCTGCACCTGGGTTGGGCGGTTGGCCTGGGTTGGGCCAGCCAGTTCGTGCTGATGACGTTGTATTGCGATCTGGCTCAGTATGGGATCCATAACCTGCTGCATCGCGTGCCTTTGCTGTGGCGTTTTCACAAGATTCACCATCAGGCCCCGGCGCTGGACTGGATGGTGAACTGGCATTTTCACTATGCCGAGGTTTTGGTTTACCGCATCTTGCTCTATGTTCCGGCGGGGATGTTTGGCTTTTCGCCCGACGTGATGTTTTGGCATGGGGTGCTGGGGACGGCGATGGGCCATTTCACGCATTCCAATTTGCGTTGGAATCCGGGGCGTTGGCGGTATGTCTTCAATTCACCGGCGATGCACTTGTGGCACCATGCCAAGGCACCGAAGAACAAGAATTTCGGTATGGTTTTCTCGATCTGGGATTGGCTCTTTGGTACGGCCCATTTTCCTGCCGATGACCCGGAATCGTTGGGTATCGCCGGGGAGGAGGGAGCGCCGCAGACGTGGATTCAACAATTGGTGGCACCGTTTAAGGCAATTTAGCCAGGGTTGCCTGGGCATTGGCGAGCTGGTTGGCGTATTCGGTGCGTTGTGGCAACGCCGACCGGACCTGGAGCAGCAGTTCGACGGCCCGGGTTAGATGTTGCCGCGATTTGGCGGGTTGGCCAAGTACACGGTAGGCTTCGCCGAGTTCGCAAAGGAGTGCTGCCACCTGGGCTTGCTCGGCGACGATTTGGGGACTGGCAATGAGTAAGGCCTCGCGGATGGCCAGAGCTTTTTCGTAGGCCGCTACGGACTCCACTTTGGCTCCTGTTTTCCAAAGAATGTTCGCTACCCTGGAGTGGGCACCGGCCATGGCGCTGCGAGCGCGTTCATTGCGCGGATCCGCGCGGACGACTTCCTCGCGCACCGCTCGCATCTGTTGGGCGTATTCGAGCGCCTTCGGGAACTGATTCCGACGGAGCCATATGAGAGCGAGGTCACTGAGCGCGTAGCTCATATCCAGTTTGATGGCGACGTCTGAGGGTGCTTCGGCGAGACGGGCGCGATCAATGGCGAGGGCGGTTTCATACTCCGGTTGGGCTTCCTCGAGCCGATTCAGGCGAACGAGAACTCCGCCGATGCGTTTGCGGACGATGGATAGAGCGCGACGAAATTGGCGTGAATCGGCTGTGGCGGCCCGTTCCCATTGGGACTGCGCGGCACGGAAGTCCTGGAGCGCGGCTTCGAAGTTAGCGGCGGAGAGCTGGGTCTGGGCGCGAGAGAAGAGGCTCTGCGCGAAGTCCTGGGGAAACTTGTCGGAAAGGGTAGACCTCAATGCGAAAGCGGTGTCCAAGTGCGGCTGTCCTTCTTTGCTTTTTCCTTGCTCTTCCATGGTGCTGCCGAGGAGGTCATGTGCTGTGGCCAAGTCGCGTTTGGCGTGGATATCGTTAGGGACGGATTCGGCGATTATTTTCCGGAGCGCGAGGGCCTTCTGATAGCTGGCCAGCGCAGCGGAAGAGAGCCCCAGATTGGAATTTCCGGTGAGGCCTTGGACGTCGCCGAGGCGGATGTATCCGGCGGCGAGCTCCTTTTGCAATTCGAGGTCGTTGCCGGGCTCGGCGGCGAGTTTGTCGAGAAAACGCAGGGCGCGGGAGACGAGCAGTTCGCGGGCTGGCGTTGACCCGGGGAGGGCTTGGATTGCGTCGTGAATTTCGAACAGGACGGAGCTCGAGAGCTCGCGGACGTCGTTGAACCGGGCTTGGGCGCGCTTGGTTTCGCGGAGAGTGAAGAAAATGCCGGCGGCGATGGTGAGGAGGATCAGGGCCACGGCGGTGATTCCGCCCGGGTTGCGGCGTACGAACTTGGCGGTACGATACCGGAGCGTATCCGGCCGGGCTCCGATGGGGCGTCCGTTGAGATAGCGGCGGATATCTTCGGAGAGTTCGGCGGCGGAGACGAAGCGGCGCTCGGGTTCCTTGGCCAGGGCTTTGAGGATGATGTTGTCCAAGTCCCCGGCCAGGGCGGGGTTGAGGTTGCTGGGCTTGGTGGGCATCTCGGTGCAGACGATGCGGGCGACGGCGAGGGGATCGCCGGTGGGGAGTTTGAGGGGCTTGGCCCCGGTGAGGAGCTCAAACAGGACGACTCCGAGCGAATAGATGTCGCTGGCGGTGGAGATGAGTTCCCCGCGGACCTGCTCCGGGCTGGCGTAGGCGGGGGTCATGAGTTGCATGCCGGTGGCGGTTCGATCGCCGGAAGCGTCCGGGTCTAGGAGTTTGGCGATGCCGAAGTCGAGGAGCTTGGGGACGCCGTCGGCGGAGACGAGGATATTGGCGGGTTTCAGATCGCGGTGGACGACCAGCTTTTGATGAGCGCTTTGGACGGCGGCGCAGATGAGCCGAAAGAGTTCGAGCCGATCGCGGAGGGAGGGCTGGTTGGCCTCGACATAAGCGCTGAGGGTTTGGCCGTCGATGTACTCGAGGACGAAATAGGGTCGGCCGTCGGGGGTGGCGCCGCCGTCGAGCAAGCGGGCGATATTCGGGTGGTCGAGGCTGGCTAGGATCTGGCGTTCGACGCGAAACCGTTGGAGGGTGGAGCCGCGGTCGAGATCGCGGTGGAGGAGCTTAATGGCGACGTCTTGGTGATAGTCGGCGTCGGCACGGGTGGCGCGGTAGACGGTGCCCATGCCACCTTGGCCGACAATGCTCAGGATTTGGTACGAGCCGAGCCGGGTGCCTTCGAGCGAGTCGAAGACCGGCGGTAGCTCGGGGCCCATGTCGGCGAGGGCGAGGAGTTCGGCGGGGTGATCGAGGAAGCCGCCGGCGTCGTCGTGGGCGGCGAGGAGGCTTTCGACTTCCGCTCGCAAGGGGCTCTCTCCGTTGCACTCGAGGTCGAGGAACGTCGCCCGGTCGCCGGGGCGAAGTTCCAAAGCTGCGACGAACAGTTCGCTGACTCGCTCCCGGTTGATTTCACCCATTACCTGTTATTTTCGCATTTAGGCCTTCCCGGGGTGGGCCTGGACTTCGGCGTTGGCGCGGTCGATCATGGCTCGGATCCAGGCGACGGTGTACCCGACGGCGACACGGGGTCCGCCGACCATGGTGGGGAAGTGGTCGCCGATGACGATGCCGTCGAAGTTGACTTCGCGGAGGGCCTTCATGGCGGCGTACATGTCGTAGTAGCCATTGTCGACAAACGTCTCGACGAAGTGGGGCAGGGGGGCGGACATGTTGCGCATGTGCACCTTCCAGATTTTGCCGCGCTCGCCGAAGTACTTGATGGCCGAGACAACGTCGGCACCCACGAGTTCGCCGCCCTCGAGCCAGGTGCCGATGCAGAAGCAGACGCCGACGTGGGTGGAATTGGCCATTTCGAGGCCGCGTTTGTAGCCTTCGAAGGTGCCGAAGATGTGGCGGGGGATGCCGGCGAGCATGGGGACGGGCGGATCGTCGGGGTGGATGCCTATGAAGACGTTGTTTTCCTCGGCGACGGGGGCTACTTTGCGAATGAAGTATTCGTAGTTGTCCCAGAGTTCCTGCTCGGTATAGACGCGGCCGTGGGAGAGGGGGCCTTTGAAGATTTTGCCGGCCCATTGGCCTTCGCCGCCTTTGGCGAGATTGAAGCCGCGGGCGGAGGCGTTACCGCGGGTGGTTTCGCGGTCGGTGTACCAAATCCCGTTGCCCATGTGGGCGTAGGTGACGTAGTGGATGCCGGCTTTGCCGCAATTCTGGAGGTAGCGTTTGTAGGCTTCGATACGCTCGTCGCGGCCGGGGAGATTGAGGACGATCTCTTCCTGGTTGCGGTTGCCATCGTGGCCGATGTTGAAGACGCGGAGGCCGGCGGATTCGACTTTGGCTTTGATGCGGCGGAAGTTGGCGACGTTGTCGTCGTCGCGGTTGACGGTGACGGAGGTGTAGCGGACGCCGACCTGGTTCATGAATTGGAGGTCTTCGTCGGAGGGGTCGCGGCCGAGTTGCATGGCCATTTTGATGCCGGGGGACCAGGGGGTAATTTTGGGAGGATTGAGTTTGAGAGGGGCGGCGGGGGTGGTGCCGGCGGCGGCGAGGGCGGCGGCGCTGATAGCGAAGTTACGGCGGTTCATGTGAGGGATTATATACCTCACCGCGGGCCGATGGAGAAGCCAGCGTCGTGGGCGGCTTGTTCGAAGCGGAGAGCTTCTTCGAGTTCTTCCGGAAGGTCGAATTGGATGGAGTAGCGTTCGAAGTATTCGCGCATCCAAGAATCGGCGATTTTGGTTTCGGCGGTGAAGACGGTACGGCTGTAGTCAGAGAATTGGGTGATATCCGGCACGGGTTCAGGGTAGCATTGAAGGCGATGCGGAATCAGAATTTCCAGCTGTTTGGGGTGGTGCATCTCGCGATTATCGCGGCGATGTTTTTGACGGCGGGGCTGCTGGCTTGGTGGAGCCGGCGGTGGCCGGGGGCGGCGGGGGCGATCCGGGTTAGTTTGGGACTGATGTTACTCGTGAATGAGTTAGTGTACTATGTTTACAAGTTCCAGAAGGGATGGTTTCAGTTTCCGGCGGGGCTGCCGCTGCAGCTTTGTGATTTGATTTTGTGGCTGACGGTGGCGGCGATGCTCTTTAAGCCGCAGTTTGCGTTTGAGTTTTGCTTTTTTGCTGGTTTGGCGGGGACTTCGATGGCGGTATTGACGCCGGATTTGTGGGATCCGTTTCCGAGTTATCCGACGGTGTATTTCTTTTTGGCGCACTGCGGGATTGTGGCTTGTATTTTGTATCTTTGGTGGAGTAAGACGATGCGGCCGCTGCCGGGGTGTGTTTGGCGGGTGATGTTGGCGTTGAACGGGTATGCGTTGGGGCTCGGCTTGTTCAACTGGGTTTTTGCCACGAACTACATGTATTTGTGCCGGAAGCCGGGGGGGGCGTCGTTGTTGGATTTTCTGGGGCCGTGGCCGGTTTATCTGGTGGTTGGGGAGGTGGTGGCGGCGATGCTGTTCAGTTTATTAGCGCTGCCGTTTCGCGAGCGGAAGGTTTGATCCAGGTGTTGATGGCTTGTTCGAGGTGGGCGAAGTGGAGGGGTTTGGAGAGGTAGTCGTCCATGCCGGCGGCGAGGCAGCGTTCGCGGTCGCCGAGGAGGGCGTTGGCGGTGAGGGCTTGGCAGTCCATGAAGATGAGGTCGTAGGAGTTGGCTTCGGCGAGGGAGACGGCGGCGAGACCGTCGGTGGCGAGATCGACGGTGCAGCCGAGTTTTCTCAGCAGAAGGAGGGCGAGGGTTTGGTTGACGGGATTGTCCTCGACCAGGAGGATGCGGCAGTCGTATCGGATGGGGGCGGCGGGGGCCCCGGAAACCGGAGCGGGCGGAGCGGGATGGAGCAGGTCGGTAACGGCGCCGAGCAACTGTTCCGGCCGGACGAGGGGCTTGGAGAGGATGTCGGCGAAGCCGAGGCGGAGCCAGTTTTCGGCGTCGGTTTGGCCGGTTGGTCCCGGGGCCAAGACGATGAGGGGTAGGCCGGGAAGGCGGGAGGGGACTTCGGCAGGGGTGGCGTCCGGAAGGGAGGCGTCGATCAGGCCGAGGGTAAAGGGAACGATGGCTTCGGCGAGGGCGGCTTGGGCGTCGGAGACGGAGTTAGTGAGCCGATAAGGCCAACCCCAGGCTCGGCACCAATCGGCGACGACCCGGCCCGCGGCCGGTAGATCTTCGACGATGAGAACGCGGGGAGGCGGGTTGAGGGAGGCAATTGGCGGATCGGGGAGTGGGTCGTCGGAGGGTGTGGGCAGTTGGAAGGAGAAGGTGGAGCCGACGCCGAAGGTGCTCTGGAAATCGAGTTGGCCGTCCATGGCCTCTATTAGGCGCCGGGAGATCACGAGGCCGAGGCCGGTGCCGCCGAAGCGGCGGGTGGAGGAGGAATCGAGTTGGGTGAAATCGGAGAAGAGTTGGCTTTGTTTGGAGGCTTCGATTCCGATGCCGGTATCGGTGATGGAGACGCGAAGGGAGTTGGGGGAGTCGGCTTGGGCTTGGATGACGATGGAGCCTTTTTCGGTGAACTTGAGGGCGTTGCTGGCTAGATTGAGCAGGACTTGGCGGATGCGTCCGGCGTCGCCGAGGACGAAGCGGGGCAGGCGAAGGCCCCAATCGAGGACGATTTCGACGGCGGAGGAGCGGCAGCGGGGGCTGAGGAGTTCGCAGACTTCGACCGCGATTTGGCGGGCGTCGCAGGGGAGGGAGTCGAGAGTCATGCGACCAGCTTCGATTTTTGAGAAGTCGAGGATGTCGTTGACGATACCGAGAAGGGCTTCGGCGGAGTAGCGGAGGGTGTTGACGTATTCGCGTTGGTCGGGGATGAGGGGGGTGTCGGCGAGGACGTTCGCGAAGCCAAGGATTCCGTTGAGGGGTGTGCGGATTTCATGGCTCATGTTGGCGAGGAAATCGGACTTGGCGCGGGAGGCGTCTTCGGCGGCTTGGCGGGCGAGGGTGAGTTGGCGGGCGGCGTCCTTCTGAACGGTGATGTCGGCGACTACACCGAGGAAGCCGGTGATTTCGCCGTCTGGATTCCGGACGGCAGTGGCCGAGAGGAGGACGGGGAAGCGGAAGCCATCTTTGTGGACATAGGTCCATTCGTCCGTGCTGGGAAGATTGCGACGGGCGCGGGCGACGAAGACTTCAAAGCCGGGCTCGATCGAGATGCCGAGTTGGGCGCTGATCTCAGGGGCGCGGGCGACGATTTCTTCCGCGAGGTGGAAGACGGACGGGGTTATGTGACCAATCACCTCCGCGGCGGAGTAGCCGAGCATGGCTTCGGCCGCGCGGTTGAAAGAGACGATGAGGCCGGCGGGGGAGGTGGCGATGACGGCGAACCCGGCGAAATCGTAGAAAGCGGTCTGCCAGGAAACGGCGGCGGCGAGACGGAGTTCGGCGGCATTGCGTTCCGTGATGTCGTGAACGAGGACGAGGCGGGAGTCGTCCGATTGGGCGGGGGCGAGGCGGAGTTCGAGGGTGAGGACACCGAGTTCACATTGGCTGGTGATGGCGCTCGGGGAGGGCGGTTGGTCGAGCATCGCGCGGATGGCGTGGGCGACCGGAGGGAGGATCGAGGCGTCCGAGGGATCGGTGAGGGGCGGGAATCCGGGCGGGGTGTGGAGATCGAGGAGCTGGCCGCCGGGGCCGATGCGGAGCAGAGCGTCCGGGATGGCGGTGAGCAGTTCTCTCTGGCGCAGTTCGGATTGGCGGATTCGGTCGAGCCGTTGGCGGTCGACGGTAATGTCTTGAAAGG
>JAPKZA010000458.1 GCA_026394015.1 Acidobacteriota bacterium | reverse complement strand
TGGCGGTCGCCGACGCGCGGATCCGGATAGAACCACCGAAGACAGATCCGGCAGGGGCGCTTCCGGGTTTGGGGCATGCCCGTTCATCGGCTGGCGGAGGAAATGGTCAACTTCTGGCGAGCAGGGATGGGTAACTTTTCGGCTCATCCGCACTTTTGGTGCAGGACAGCAGGCTAAATCATTCCCCAGCGGAAATGTTTTAAGCTTTGGAGGCCATGGCACCTCCCCCAAGCCATTCGAAAGCGGTCTTACCTCAGCCTGAAACCCTGGTCCTGGAGCGCATTGAGAAGCAGGAAAGCCACTTTCGGATCTTCGTGTCAACGCGACAATCAGCGTTGTGCCCAGTTTGCGCACACGAGTCGACGTCGCGGCATAGTGGGTATTCCCGAAGGCTCGCCGACCTGCCGTGGCAGGGCTGTTCGGTTCAGCTTTGGCTCAGTGTTCACAAGTATCGGTGTCAACAGAAGGAAGGTCCGAGGCGGGTATTCTGTCAACGAGTTCCCGGTGTGGCGCAGGTCTATGCGCGGCGGACCGAGCGGTTGGCCGTTGTGGTGGGCGCGGTCGGGTACGTCGCGGGCGGACTGCCCGGCGAACGGCTGTTGCGGCGCCTCGCGATTTCGATCAGTGACGACTCGATTAGAGGGCAAGTAGTTCGCAATGCTGCTCCTGGACCAGCCGAGCAGGAACCGGTCCGGCGTGTGGGTATTGATGACTGGGCGTGGCGGAAGCATCAGAATTACGGGACGATCTTCGTAGATCTCGACCGACACAAAGTGATCGATCTATTGCCCGATCGCGCCGCCGACAGTGTGGCAGCTTGGCTGACCGAACACCCGTCCGTGGAGATCGTCGCCCGTGACCGGTCCGGCTTGTATGCCGACGGAGCGGCCACAGGCGCGCCGCAGGCGTTGCAGGTCGCCGACCGCTTTCACCTGATGTTGAATCTGTCTGCCGCCATCGAGCGAGTGCTGGAAGAGCGCAGCCGTGAATTGCTCCTGCCAGCCGTGGCGGAGCCGAGCGTTCCGACACCAGCTTCGCCGCCGCCCGTCGCGAAGCTTTCCGTTGAACAGGAACGAAAACAGCAGCGCCGCCAGCGCCGCTTGGACCGCTATGAGCAGGCCGCCGAACTGCACAAGCGCGGCGTTTCGAAGCTGGCCATTAGCCGCCAACTCTCGTTGGGCGTCAAGACCGTTCGCAGATGGTTGCGAGCCGACCAGTTCCCCGAACGTAAACCGCCAACCGGGCGGCGTCAGCAGGTGGCCGAGTTTCTGACCTATCTGGATGATCGGTGGAAGGCAGGCTGCCATAACTCGACGCTACTATTCGACGAGATCCGCGCGCTGGGCTACAAGGGATCACGGCAGCGAGTCACTTCCTTTGTCGCCTCATGGCGCCAAACAGGGGGCCGTGTGCCCACGGGAAGTGGACCGCGGCGCGTGGCCCCCAAGCACGCAGCCATCCTCACGGCCCAAGCCCCCGACAAGTTCACCCCGGAGCAGCAGAAGCTCTTTGACCGCTTGACGGAATGTTGCCCTGACCTGCTCCCGCTTCGGAAGATCGCGCTGGCCTTCCGTGATGTTTTTGCCACCGCCGACGCAGCCGCCCTGTTAGGTTGGATCCAAGATATCAAGCGGTCCCGGTTCGGCCCCTTGGTCCGGTTTGCTTATGGGCTCCAAAAGGATATCGTTGCCGTCACCGCCGCCGTCGAGACCGAATGGAGCAACGGTCAAACGGAGGGCCAGATCAATCGACTCATCAAGGCGATCAAGCGACAAATGTACGGACGGGCTGGATTTGCCTATCTACGCGCACGAGTGCTGCCCTCGCCCGTTCTACCGAACTCCGCCAGTGTGAACTCGTCGTGAGCGCCCTGCACCAAAAGTGCGGAAGAGCCAATTTCTCGCGAGCGCCGAAGGGCGAGGACATAATGGAGTTCGAATAGGTTAAAGGCATGGCGTCAGCTTCGCCGAAGCGATTGCTGTTTTCGGTGACCCCTTAGAGGTGACAATCCCCGATCCAGATCACTCCGTGGGCGAGGCCCAGTTTCTCAGTCTTCGACGCGGCGAGCTGGGAGGCTTACTGGTTGTGTCGTAAGCTGAACGAGACGGGCGGATCCGGTTTATCCGTGCCAGAGCAGCAGAGTCCAGGGAGCGGAAAACGTAAGAGTGGAAGCTATCCCATTCGCAACGACGAACTCCGAGCTGAGTACGACTTTTCTGACGGCGTCCGGGGGAAACACGACCAGCAGCAGAACGCTGGTTCCAACGTTGTGTTCCTTCAGGGATTCTGAATCGGTGAACCAAGCACTCCGGTTGCTGCTAGATCTAGCCAAGCGCCAATTGCCGCCGGACAGACTCGCCTGAATATGGTCTGGCCAGACCGCCGAAACCGGCATTGGGATTTGACGGATCCGCGTTGACGGAGTGGCCCTGGGATCCGGGCAGGCGGCC
>JAPKZA010000128.1:1499-2921 GCA_026394015.1 Acidobacteriota bacterium | reverse complement strand
CCGCCAAGCGGCCCAAGGGCGTCACGCATGTGGTGCTCGATACGCCGGCACAGATCAGCGCCTCGAGGCTCGCCGAGATGGTCAGAGTCTCCGACAGCATCCTCGTGCCGCTTCAGCCGTCGATGTTCGACATTCTCGCCACCGGCCAGTTTCTCGAGCAGCTCAAGGCCGAGTTTCGCAGCACACGTCGCTTCGAGGACACGGTGGCGGTGGTCGGCATGCGGGTCGACCCGCGCACCCGTTCCTTCGAGCAGCTGGGCCGATTCGTCAGTCAGCTGCAGGTGCCGATGGTGGCCAATCTGCGTGATACCCAGAACTATGTCCATCTGGCGGCGCATGGACTGTCGGTCTTCGATGTGCCGCATCGACGCGTCGAACAGGACCTTGCCACCTGGGAGCCTCTGGTGACCTGGATCGGTCGGCATTGAGCATCATGGCGGCGGGCGCCGGGGCTATTCTTCCGGCACGCCTGCCCGCATCGGCCTCGCCGGCCTCGCGGCTCACGGTCAGAGTCGTCGACGAGAGATCCGAACGGCTGCTGGTGCGCCGCTCGATCGCCTGTCCGATCGAGACCTCGGCTGACCGTGGTGCAATGGTGACTGCCTGGCGCCGCCAGGGCGTGGGCTACTGCGCCACCGCCGATCTGAGCGCTGATGGCCTGCAGCGGGCGGCCGATGAAGCCGACCACTGGGCCGCGATTGCAGAGCAGTGCGGGGTGTTTCAGGGCGTCGATCTGCATGCGCTGCTCGATGCCCGTGCGCTGCCCGATTCCCGTTCACCGATCGGGCAGGCCCTGCCGCCGCGCGCAGCCCTGCTGGCGATACTGCGAGAGGAGTCCGATGCGATGCATCCCGATCGCCGCATCGTGTCCTGGTCGGCCCGTCTGAGCGTCACGCGGCGCGAACAATGGCTTTATGTCGACGGGCAATTGCGATCCCTGCAGTCGAGCCAGTTTGTCGAGCCCAACCTCGAGGTGACTGCTGCCGACGGCGGCCTGTCTCAGACCCGCACGCTCGCCGGGCAGTACAACGGGTTCTGTCAGCAGGGTGGCCTGGAGGTGATTCGGGCAAGCGGTCTGATCGGCGGCGGCGCGCGAATCGCCGGCGAGGCGCTGCAGTTGCTGGCGGCGCCCGATTGCCCGTCCGGGCCCCGCGATCTGCTGCTGATGCCCGACCAGATGATGCTGCAGATCCATGAGTCGATCGGTCATCCCCTCGAACTCGACCGCATCCTGGGTGACGAGCGCAACTTCGCCGGTGGCAGTTTCGTCGACCTCGACATGTTCGGCCACTACCAGTACGGCTCGCCCCTGCTCAATGTGAGCTTCGATCCGGACATCGAGCATGAACTCGCGGCCTATCGCTGTGACGACGATGGCGAGGCTGCGCACAAGGTCTGGCTGATACGAGGCGGCATCCTGCA
>JAPKZA010000128.1:0-1401 GCA_026394015.1 Acidobacteriota bacterium | reverse complement strand
GGGCTGTCGCGCGCCCGCGCGCAGGTCCGCGGCGTGATGCTCGAGGGCACGGCCAATTCGCGTGCCGTGGGCTGGCACCGCCCGCCGATCGACCGCATGGCCAACCTCAATATCGAACCGGGTGATACATCGCTTGCCGACATGATCGCCTCGGTTGAGCGCGGTGTGCTGATGCGTACCAATGTGTCGTGGTCGATCGACGACGCGCGCAACAAGTTTCAGTTCGGTTGTGAATTCGGGCAGCTGATCGAAGGCGGCAAGCTCACCACCGTCGTCCGTAATCCGGGCTATCGCGGCGTCTCGGCCACCTTCTGGCGAAGCCTGGCCGCAGTGGGTGATCCGGCCAGTGTCGAAGTGCTCGGCACGCCGTTCTGCGGCAAAGGCGAGCCGGGGCAGGTGATCCGGGTCGGCCATGCGTCGCCGCCCTGTCTGTTTCGCGGCATCGATGTCTTCGGCGGCGAGGGATGAGCATGCGGGCGCGATTCGAAGAGCTTGCCCAGGCGATCGAGACCGGATGCGCGCCGGGCGAATTTGCCTGCGCCACCCTCGAGGCTGAGCGCTCCGAATTTGTGCGGATCAACGGCGCGCGCCTGCGACAGGCCGGGCGGGTCGAGCGCGCGGTGGCTCGCATCCGGCTGGTTCAGGGCGATCGTCAGGCCATCCACCAGCTGACCTTGCCGGGCCTGGAGGAGGGTCGCGGCGAACTCGGGCGCTCGGTGCATGACACGCTTGCCGAGCTGCGTCATGTACTCGCCGACAGCGCCCCCGACCCGCTGCTCGATGTCAATCGCGATCCGGCTCAAAGCGACGATCGCCAGGCGCATGCCGACCGCGAGTCCGTGTTCGATCGTGCGGCCTTCATGAAAACTGTTGCAGACGCTGCCGGCCCGGCAGACCTGGTCGGATTTTGTGCCGCCGGACCGCTTGCGCGCGGCTTTTGCAGCGCCACGGGATCGAGGCAGTGGTATCAACGCGACCGGGTGTCTTTCGACTGGTCGATCCATCTGCCAGCCGATGCCGGCGGCGGCGATCGCAAGGCGGTCAAGGCGTCCTGGAGCGGATCCACGTTCGATGCCGACGCGGTGTCGCAGGCAATCGCCGATTCCCGCCGCGATGCGCAGGTCATGGCGCGTCCGGTCATGCGCCTTGCGCCCGGCGATTATCGGGCGCTGCTGTCGCCGCGTGCCTTTGGCGACTTGCTCGAGATGCTCTCCTGGGGCGGATTTTCGGCGCGCGCCCATCATGCCGGCCAGTCGCCGCTGGCCTGGTTGCGCAGTGGCAAATCGACCCTCTCGCCGATGCTGTCGATGGCCGAAGACCTCGATGCAGGCCTTGCGCCCGGCTTTCAGGCCGACGGCTACCCGCGCCCCCGGCGGACCGCGCTGATCGATGCCGGTCGCT
>JAPKZA010000510.1:5050-18599 GCA_026394015.1 Acidobacteriota bacterium | reverse complement strand
TTCGACTAATCGAAGTTGCCGCATCTGCAACGTCAGCGCTAAGTTGTTTGCGCACCGCAACTCGCTGAGCCTCTGCGGCGTCGGATAGTAGTCGCCCCACGTTTTCCTGGTTAATGCGAGCCAGTGCAAGTTCGGCCACCTGTTGCCGGGCGTAATATGCGGTGGCTGCGGTGATGATTATGGTGGCTTCACCACCAATTAGCCCTCGTTTTTCCAGCCAAGCTTCACAATTGGCAGTATCCCAATGGGGGGCCGGAGCCGCTCTTACGACGTGAAAAAGCGCGGTATAGGCGATCTCGTCTGAGGGTGCATTCGAAGGAGCTAAGTTTGGTTGGGGATAGACCGACAAGACAAAGCTCAACGATAAGAGTAACAGAGTAAACAGTCGAGTTATCAACATTTGACCTCCATAGTCAATCTTCTTCTTGCCTAGAGTAAATCACGTTGATTAAGTTAAGTCAATGGAAGAATTGGCCATAGTCGATTAAAGTGATGTTGAGACCTTTTCTTTACCCAAGTATCTTCCGCGCCCTCTGGTCCCATCAATCCCCACACGGTTGGCATCCAATCACGGACGATGCACAATAGAATCGTGCCCCTAATCCTCGCCCTCTTCCTCTTCGCCACCCCCGAATGGCCCCAGTTCCGCGGCCCCGGCTCCACTGGTATCACCGCCGATGACCCCAGCCTCCCCACCACCTGGTCGCCCACGAAAAACGTCGCCTGGGCCACCACCATCCCCGGCACCGGCTGGTCCTCCCCCATCGTCTCCGGCAACCTCGTCTTCCTCACCTCCGTCGTCACCGCCGAACCCGTCAAAGCCCCCAAGGCCGGCCTCTACCTCGGCCCCAAGCCCCCCGCCCCCACCGCCGAACACCGCTGGATGGCCTACGCCGTCGACTTCGCCTCCGGCAAAATCGTCTGGGAAAAAGAGCTCCATCGCGGCGTCCCGCCCCAGTCCCGCCACGAGAAAAATACCTTCGCCGCCGAAACCCCCGTCACCGACGGCGACCACATTTACGCCTACTTCGGCAACGTCGGCCTCTTCTGTCTCGACCGCGCCGGCAAGGTCCTCTGGAAGCAATCCTTTGTCCCCGTCCCCACCCGCCTCGGCTGGGGCACCGCCGCCTCCCCCGTCCTTCATCAGGACCGCGTCTACATCGTCAACGACAACGACGCCAAATCCTACCTCGTCGCCCTCGATAAAAAAACCGGCCAGCAGATTTGGAAAACCGACCGCGACGAAGAGTCTAATTGGGCCACCCCCTACATCTGGCAGAACGCCCAACGCACCGAAATCATCACCCCCGGCACGAAGAAAGTCCGCTCCTATGACCTCGACGGCAAACTCCTCTGGGAGCTCGGTGGCATGTCCTCCATCGCCATCCCCTCCCCCTTCACCGCCCACGGAATGCTCTATATCACTTCCGGCTACGTCGGCGATCAAACCCGTCCCTACTTCGTCCTCAAGCCCGGCGCCAAAGGCGACATCTCCCTCAAGCCCGGCCAAACCTCCAACGCCTTCATCGCCTGGCACCTCCCCCAAGCCGGCCCCCACAACCCCTCCCCCCCCGTCAAGCCGGCCCCTACGACCCCGCCCCCCTCGTCTACGGCGAAAATCTCTATACCCTCCTCGACCGCGGCTTCCTCACCGTCCACAACGCCAAAACCGGCGCCGAACTCTACGGCAAGCAGCGCATCGACCCCGCCGCCGGAGCCTTCACCGCCTCCCCTTGGGCCTACAACAACAAAATCTTCGCCGCCTCCGAAGACGGTGACACCTACGTCATGGCCACCGGCCCCGCCTTCAAGCTCCTGGCCAAAAACTCGCTCAACGAGATGATCATGGCCACTCCCGCCATCGCCCGCGGCAGCCTCTTCATCCGCACCCTTACCAAGCTCTACCGCATCACCGAAGCCCCCGCCGCCTGGGACCGTTTCCGCGGCCCCAACGGCACCGGCGTCGCCGAAACCGGCCCCCTTCCCGACGATTTCGCCGCCGGCAAAAACCAGCTCTGGAAGGTGCCCCTCCCTCCCGGCCACTCCTCCCCTATCGTCGTCGGCGATCATATCTACCTCACCGCCTTTGAGGGCGACCAGCTCCTCACCATCGCCCTCGACCGCCGCTCCGGCCGGACCCTCTGGCGCCGCGAGTCCCCCCGCCCCCGCAAAGAGGTATACGACAAGCGCAACTCCCCGGCTTCCCCCTCTCCCGCCAGCAGCGGCACATCCGTCTTCGTCTTCATGCCCGACTACGGCCTGCTCGCCTACGGCACCGACGGTGCCGAACTCTGGCGCGTCCCCCTCGGCC
Source organism: Acidobacteriota bacterium (assembly GCA_026394015.1). GTDB lineage: Bacteria > Acidobacteriota > Terriglobia > Bryobacterales > Bryobacteraceae. The sequence goes on along the minus strand of JAPKZA010000510.1, from coordinate 16,288 downwards.
CCTTCGATAACGGCTACGGCAGCGGCGCCTCCCCCATCCTCGTCGGCGATAAGGTCATCCTCGTCTGTGACCAGAACCGCGGCTCCTACGCCGTCGCCTTCGATCAAGCCACCGGCAAAGAACGCTGGCGCACCCAGCGGCCCGAAGCCTTAACCGGCCACTCTACCCCCGTCGTCTATCAGCCTCCCCAAGGCCCCGCCCAGATCATCGCCCCCGGTTCGTTCCGTATGGATACCTACTCCGAAGAGACCGGCCAAATCGTCTGGAGCACCGGCGGCCTGGCCAGCGAAATGAAGTCCGTCCCCGTCCTCGCCGACGGCATGGTCTTCATCAACGGCTACAACATTCCCGACAACGACCCCGGCAAGCAGATCCAACTCCCCTCTTTCGCCGAAGCCCTCGCCACCTCCGACGCCAACAAAAACGGCAAACTCGACCTCGACGAACTCGCCGACCCCCGCGCCAAAAAGTACTTCGCGTACTTGGATTTCGATCACGACAAGGCCCTCGACGAGTCCGAATGGAAGTCCTTCGCCCTCACCCTCTCCGCCGAAAACGGCCTCCTCGCCGTCGAAGCCGGCACCGGCAAGGTCAAGTGGAAGTTCCACCGCGGCATCCCGCAACTGCCCTCCACCCTCTTCTACCAGGACGTCCTCTACATGATCACCGACAGCGGCATCCTCACCACGCTCCGTCCCGCCACCGGCGAAGTCCTCAAGCAAGGCCGCATCCGCACCGCCGCCGACAACTACTACGCCGCCCCCGTCGGCTCCGACGGCAAGGTCTACTTCGCCAGCAAAAGCGGCGTCGTCACCGTCCTCAGAGCCGGCGGCGATCAGCAGATCCTGTCGACCTCCGAACTCGACGACGAGATCTACGCGACCCCCGCCATCTCCGCCGGCCGCATCTATATCCGCACCCGCAGTTCCCTCTACGCCTTCGGCTCCTGATATCATCCGGTGTAAATGGAACGCCGGAAGTTCTTCCAGGCCGGGCTCGCCGCAGTCCCGCTGCTCTCCGCCCAGCCCGGGCGCAAGTTCAAGACCGCTCTCATTGGCTCTGGCTGGTGGGGCATGAATATCCTGCGGGAAGCCCTCGCCTCCGGGGACTGCTCCGCCGTCGCCCTCGTCGACCCCGACCCCAATCAGATCGACAAGGCCGCCGCCGAGGTCGCCAAGCTTTCCTCCGACCAGCCCCGTCGCTACCGCGACTACCGCGAGATGCTGGTCAAGGAACGCCCAGACATCTGCATCGTCGCCACCCCCGACCACTGGCACGCCCTGCCGTCGATCGATGCCGTCAAGGCCGGGGCCCACGTCTACGTCGAAAAGCCTATCTCCCATACCATCGACGAAGGCAAGGCCATGGTCCGCGCCGCCCGCGATTCCGGTCGCCTGATTCAAGTCGGTCTCCACCGTCGCGTCTCGCCCCATCCCATCTCCGGCATGGCCTTCCTCAAGTCCGGTAAGGTTGGCAAAATCGGCATGGTCCGAACGTTCGCCCACGCCGCCGGTGGCCCAGGAGTCAAAACCCCGGACTCCGAACCCCCTAAGGGAATGGACTGGGATCTCTGGCTGGGTCCTGCGCCGAAGCGAGCCTTCAACCCGAGCATCCATCCCCGCGGCTTCCGCCAGTACCTCGACTTCGCCAACGGCACTCTCGGCGATTGGGGTGTTCATTGGCTCGACCAAGTACTTTGGTGGACAGAAGAGACCCATCCCAAGTCCGTCCACTCGACCGCCAACCGCTTCGTCCGTCAGGACTCGACCGACGCCCCCGATACGCAAGTGGTGACCTACGAGTTCGAGACCTTCACGGCGACTTGGGAACAGCGCCACTACGGTTCGAACCCGGCCGAGCAGCATCTGATCGGGGCCTACTTCTACGGCACCGAAGGCACCTTCCACATGGGCTGGCGCGACGGTTGGACCTTCTATCCGGCCAAGAAGTCCGAGCAGGTGATCCACGTGGAGCCCCAGTTGAACGACCCTGACGGCCAGAACATCAAGGAGCTCTGGGCCGACTTTTTGGCTTCGATCCGGAATAAGCGGCAGCCGGTTCGGGACATCGAGATCGGCTACCGAGCCACCAGCGCCGCCCTCCTCGGCATGGTGAGCTGGAAGCTCGGCCGCAGCATAAAGTGGGACAGCCTGATGTGTCCCGGCGACCCCGAAGCCAACGCCCTCCTCCGTCGGCCGTATCGGGCTCCTTGGGTCTATCCCACTTAACAATTCCCCGAAAGGAGCCGAAGAGGAAGGAGATATGCGACGCGTCCAACTGGCCGGCATGGTGCTCTTGCTCACGAGCCTCCAGTCGTGTCTCCAGCCACCCGGGTCGCTCCGAACCGTCCGCATCGCGACCGGCGACAGTGGGCCGTTCAATGGGTACGACGCCAACCGCCAGCCGAAGGGCTTCGCCATCGACGTCATGAATCGGGCGGCCGCCCGCGCCGGGATGAAGCTCGAATGGGTCATCAGCGACCGCAGCCCCGAGGCCACGTTTGCGTTGGGAGCCGCTGACCTCTGGCCGGTCGTCACGGTCTTCGGAGGCCGGGAGCAACAGCTCTATCTGACCGAGCCGTGGTGGCGGATGGCCACCGTAATGTACTCCCATGCCGACGCGAATATCCGGTCGGTAGCGGACTTGGCGGGCAAGCGCGTCGTGCTGACAAGCCCCTCGAAGCGCTACCTGCCGAAGGTGGTCTTTCCGGCTTCGACCACGGTCGAGGTCGTTCCCAACCCCGCCCAAGGGTTCGTGCTCCTCTGCACGGGGAAGGCTGACGCGGCTTGGGCCGATATTCGGATCTCCGAGAGCGTTCTGCTCAACCGCCCGAAGGAGTGCGAGGGCCAGCGCTTCCGCTCGATGCACTTGGAGGACGGGACCAGGGAGTTCGCCATTGGAGCCCGGTTCGGATTCGAGCGCGAAGCGGATCGGCTGCGCGAGGCCATCGACGATCTCGCCGTCGACGGCGAGATGGTCCGCCTGGCCTCCCGCTGGCAGTTCCTCGACTCGACCGATGCGGCCGTCTTCACGTGGCTGGCGCGGGTCAAGCAGCGGAACGAAAACTGGCGCTACCTGGCGGCAGGACTGGTCCTCGTCCTGGCGTTCAGCCTGGGATCCTTGCTCGTGGTGCAACGTGCCCGGCGGAGGGCGGAAATCAGCGCCAAGGCCCGTGGCGAGTTCCTGGCCAACATGAGCCACGAGATTCGGACCCCGATGAACGGCATCCTGGGGATGACCGAACTCGCCCTCGGCACCGATCTAAACCCCGAGCAGCGCGAGTACATCCGGACGGCCCACGACTCCGGCCGCAGCCTGCTGCGGATCCTCGATGACGTCCTCGACCTGAGCCGCGTCGAGAGTGGCAAGCTGAAACTCGAGGCCATCCCCTTCGAGCTTCGCGACCTCGTCCAGCGGTCGCTCCTCGCCCTCTCTTTCCAAGCGCAGGAGAAGGGGCTGACCCTCCGCGCGGACATCGAAAACGTGCCCGCTTGGGTCTCCGGAGACCCGAGCCGTTTGCAGCAGATCCTCGTGAACCTGCTGGGCAATGCGACGAAGTTCTCGGACTCGGGCGAGATCGTCCTGCGGGTCCGGAGCACGGTGGCAGGGCAGGTGGAGTTCGCCGTGACCGACTCTGGCATCGGCATCTCTCCCGAGCAGTTGGCCCGGGTCTTCGATGCTTTCACCCAGGCGGACGCTTCCACGACGCGGCGCTATGGCGGCACCGGGCTGGGGCTGGCGATCTCATCCCGGCTGGTGACGATGATGGGCGGGACGATGAAGGTCGACAGCAAACCCGGCGTCGGCAGCACGTTCTCCTTCGCGCTGCCCCTGCCGACGGTCGCCGCTCCGGAAGCCTCTCCGGTCCCGGTGGCGGCGGTGCCGAGCCGGCCTCTGTCGCTATTGGTGGTCGAAGACAACCGGGTGAACCGGATGCTCCTGGAGCGGATGATGGACAAGGCCGGGTATCGCGTCCATGCGGTCGAAGACGGCAGCTTGGCCGTCGCCGCGATCGCCGATCAGAACTTCGACGCCATCCTGATGGACGTGAACATGCCGGTGATGGACGGCCTGGAGGCGACGCGGCGGATTCGGGAACTGGAGAAAGCCTCCGGTCGCCACACCCCGATCATCGCCCTCACGGCCCTGGCGATTCGCGGCGACGCCGAGCGGTGCCTCGAAGCCGGGATGGACGCCTACCTCGCCAAACCCTATCGCCGCGATGACTTGCTGGCGGCCTTGGCGCGCTTCGACTCCGCCTGATAAACTGTTCGCAAAGCTATGAGACGGTTCCTGGCGTTATTAGGGGTGGTGGCGGTGTTCGCCGCGCCCAACAGCAATGAGGTCGCGCCCCTCAGCAAGTACACCGCGATCGAACGACGCCACTGGGCCTTCCAGGCCCGCAAGGACGTCGTGCCCCCCGCGCTGAAGGATCCATGGATCCGCGGCCCTGTCGACGCCTTCATCCTCGCCGGCTTGCAGAAGGCCGGCCTGAAGCCCGCCGCCGAAGCCGACCGCGCCACCCTCGTTCGCCGCGTCACCTACGACCTGCATGGCCTGCCGCCGACGCCCGCCGAAATCGATGCCTTCGTTAACGATAAGGCCCCCCAAGCTTACGAGCGTTTGGTGGGCCGCCTGCTGGCCTCGCCCCGTTATGGCGAGCAGTGGTCCCGTCACTGGCTCGATGTCGTCCGTTTCGCCGAGTCCGATGGCTACGAGTACGACACCCATCGCCCCGACGCCTACCGATTCCGGGACTACGTCATCGCCAGCTTCAACGCCGACAAGCCCTACGACCAGTTCCTGAAGGAGCAGTTGGCCGGCGACGAGATCGACTCGAAGGACGACACCATGCTGGTGGCCAGCGGCTTCAATCGCCTCGGCCCGCTGCGCAAGAACACGGGCAATCAGGATGTCGCCAGTTCACGGACCGAGGTTCTAACCGAGATGGCCAACATCGTCGGGGCCTCCATGCTCGGCATGACCATGGGCTGCGCCCGCTGCCACGACCATAAGTTCGACCCGATCCGCCAGTCCGACTACTATCGCCTGCAGGGCTACTTCGCCCAGACCCACGCCAACGACGTGATCGTCGCCAGCCCCGAGGAGCAGGCCAAATACAAGTCCACCATGGAGCCGCTCGACAGCGAGATGAAGAAGCTCCGGTTCGCCATGCGGAAGGCAACCGAGGAGGAGAAGGGCAAGATCCTGATCCAGCTCGAAGCGCTGGACGAGAAGATCCCCGCCCCGCTGACGGCGATGTATGCCGTCCGCAATGAGCCGAAGGACATGACCCCGATCCACCTCCTCGCCGCCGGCGACTATCGGAATAAGGGGCCGAAGGTCGGCATGCGGCCGCCCGGCGTTTTGCTCGAGGATGGGGCCGAGGAGTTGCCGCTCGATGCGACCACGCCGCGGGTTCGCCTCGCCAACTGGATCGCCGATCCGGCCAATCCGTTGACCGCCCGGGTGATGGCGAACCGGATCTGGGGCTACCACTTCGGGCGGCCCATCGTCTCGACCCCGAACGACTTCGGCAAGATGGGGACGCGGCCGACCAACCCGGAACTGCTCGACTGGCTGGCCAACGAGTACGTGAAGGGCGGCTGGAAGATGAAGCCCCTGCACCGGACCCTGATGCTGTCGAGCGCCTATCGCCAATCGAGCCAAGGCATGCACGGTGCCGCCCAGGACCCCGAGAATAAGCTGCTCTGGAAGGCCAACCGGCGGCGTCTGGCGGCCGAAGAGATTCGGGACACGATGCTGGCCGTCTCCGGTCGTTTGAACCCCAAAGCGGGCGGTCCCAGCGTGATGGTGAAGATCGACCCGGAGCTGATCAAGGACCTCAAACGGCCCCAGTATTGGGTGACCACCCGCGACCGCTCCGAGCACGACCGTCGGACGATCTACCTGATCTACAAGCGGAACCTGATCCTGCCCTTCAACCAAGTCTTCGACTCCCCGGACACGCTGCTCTCCTGCGCCCGGCGGGACCAATCGACCCACGCGCCGCAGGCGCTCGAACTGCTGAACGGGACGCTGTCGAACGACCTGGCCGTCTCCTTCGCCGGACGCTTGAAGGGCGACCGAATCGACGAAGCCTGGCGCCTGACGACCGGCCGTCTGCCGAACCCGAAAGAGCGGGCGTTGTCCAAGAAGTACCTCGACGACCCCGACCCCGCCGCGGCGACCGAGTTCGCCCTGAGCTTGTTTAACTCCAACGCCTTCCTGTACGTGGACTAGAGATGCCTGAACATATCCGCTACGCCCGCAACCGCCGTGAGTTCCTGACCCAGTGTTTCTGCGGGTTCGGCGCGATGAGCTACGCCTCGCTGCTCGCCCAGGATGCCAAACGCCTGAACCCGCTCGCGGCGCGTCCGCCGCACTTCGAGGCCAAGGCCAAGTCGATCATCTTCCTCTTCCAGGCCGGTGGCCCGTCGCACCTCGAAACCTTCGACCCGAAGCCGGTGCTGAACCAGTTACACGGCCAGAAGCGGCCGGACACCTTCGGCAAGGTCGAGTACCAGAACGTGAACCAGAACTCGCGGATTCTGGGGACCAAGCGGACCTTCGCGCGGTATGGCAAGTCGGGGCTGGAGGTGTCGGACCTGTTGCCGCACCAAGCTAAGATCGCCGACGAGCTTTGCGTGCTGCGGTCGATGCACGGGGACATGGTGGTCCACTCGGCGGCCCAGTATCAGCTGATGTCAGGCCGGGTGATCCCGGGCTTTCCGGCGATGGGGAGTTGGTTCACTTACGGGCTCGGGTCGGAGTCCCAATCGCTGCCGGCGTACGTGGTGATGCCGGACCCGAACGGGGCGCCGGAGGCTGGTCAGCCGATGTACACGAACGGCTTCCTGCCGGCGGTCTTCCAGCCGACGATGTTCCGGGCCGGCAAGCGGCCGGTGCTGAACTTGGAAGTTCCCAAGGGGATTACGATGGAGCGGCGGCGGAAGACGGTGGACTTCATCCGGCAACTGAACGAGGCGAACCTGCTCGGCGAGGACGCCGAGTTCGCGGCGCGGATCTCGGCCTACGACACGGCGTTCCGGATGCAGACCGAGGCCCCGGAGATATTCGACCTCTCGACCGAGACGCAGGAGACGCGGGACCTTTACGGAGTGGGTAAGGAAGGGACGGACGACTACGGGCGGCGGTGCTTGCTGGCCCGGCGGCTGGTGGAGAAAGGGGTCCGTTTCATCTGCGTCGTCGCGGGCGGCGGCGGGGCGGACACCGAGTGGGACGCCCACAACGACATCGAGAAGAACCACCTGCGGATGGCCGGCCTGACCGACCAGCCGACGGCGGCGTTGGTGACCGACCTGAAGCGGCGCGGGCTGCTGGATTCGACGATCGTGCTGTGGGGCGGCGAGTTCGGCCGGTCACCGGAGTCTGAGCGCGGCAACGGGCGCGACCACCACAACACGGGCTTCACGATGTGGGCGGCGGGCGGCGGTTTCAAGGGCGGCTTGGCCTACGGCGCGACGGACGATATTGGCTTGAAGGCGACGGTGGACCCGGTGCATTTCCGGGACCTGCACGCGACCTTGATCCATCAGATGGGGCTGGACCAGGATCGGCTGAGCTTCCTGCATCAGGGGCGGCGGGAGCGGCTGACGGAGGTCCACGGGCGGGTGATCAAGGAGATCCTGGCCTGATGCTTTCGCGGCGTGGGTTCCTGGCGCTGGCGACGGCCGTCCGCCGGCCCAACATCGTGTTCGTGCTGGTGGACCAGTGGCGGGCGCAGGCGCTGGGCTATCGGGGGGACACGAACGCCCATACCCCGGCGATCGACGCACTGGCGGGGGAGTCGTTTGACTTCACCCATGCCATTTCGGGGTTCCCGGTTTGCAGCCCGTATCGGGCCTCGTTGATGACGGGGCAGTACGCGGTGCGGCACGGGGTGGTGGTGAACGACGTGGAGCTACGGCCGAGCGGGGCGACGCTGGGGGAGAGCTTTCGGAAGGCCGGGTACGCGACGGGCTATATCGGCAAGTGGCACATCTTCGGGAGTCCGGAGGGGAAGGCCGAGCGCCGGCTGGACTTCGTGCCGGAGGCGTCGCGGTTCGGGTTCTCGATGTGGCAGGGCTGCGAGTGCACCCACGCCTACAACAAGAGCCTGTACTACGCTGGGGCCGACCGGACGGCGCGGTATTGGGACGGCTACGACGCGGTGGCGCAGACGGAGGCGGCTTGCGCGTACGTCAAGGAGCAGGCGCGGCGGAGCGACCCGTACTTCCTGCTGCTGTCGCTGGGGCCGCCGCATGACCCCTATGGGACGGCCCCGGAGAAGTATGGGGCGTTGTACCAAGATAGGCAGATGACCCTGCGGGCGAACGTGCCTGCGGACAAGGCTGCGGAGGCGACCAAGAACCTGCGGGGCTACTATGCCCACATCGCGGCGCTGGACGAGTGCGTAGCGCGGTTGCGGCAGGCGGTGGCTGAAACGGGGGCAGGGGAGGACACGATCTTCGTGTTCGCCAGCGACCACGGGGACATGCTGCAGAGCCAGGGGACGCACCATAAGCAGCAGCCGTGGGACGAGTCGCTGCGGGTGCCGTTCCTGGTCCATTACCCCCGGGTATTGGGTCGGAAGCGGCGGGAGTCGGTGACGCCGATCGACGCGCCGGACGTGATGCCGACGCTGCTGGGGCTGAGCGGGTTGGCGGTGCCGGAGTCGGTGCAGGGGGTGGACTATTCGCCGTTGATCCGAGGAGCCAAGAAGGACGAGGCGGAGCCGGCGGGGCTATTGAATCTGCCGGCCTCGTTCGCGGTGGTCCGGCGGCTGGGGATTGCGGAGTACCGGGGGGTGCGGACGCCGCGGTATACCTACGTGCGGTCGATCGTGGGGCCGTGGTTGCTGTACGACAACAAGACGGACCCGCTCCAGAAGCGGAACCTGGTGGGGCAGTCGGGGCAGCGGGATTTGCAGGCGCGGCTGGAGCGGCGGCTGGAGGCGATGCTGAAGCGGGTGGGGGATGAGTTCCTGCCGGGGGCGCGGTACGTAGAGCGGGCCAAGGCGGGGCACTACCGCGAGGTGACGTCTCCGATAGGGGAGACGAAGAGCCCGTGGGGGGACTGGGCTTCGACGCTGCGGTAGGAAGCGGGGTCCATGCAACTCGGTCGATGGTGGGATGGTCGGGTCGGAGAGCTTATGGGAGGCGCTGACTCACGGGTGGGTCGACGGAGTGGTGGGGCGCGATGCGGGGCCCGAGTCGCTCGGTCGCGGCATGGACGGACTGGCGCGCCGTTTACGGTGCGGAGTTAGGGGGCGGGTCGATTGGCTTGGCCGATGTGCTGGGTCGCGGGGTGGCCGAAGTGGTGCCGCGGGCTGCGGGGCCCGGGTAGCTGGGTAGCGGCGAGTATGGAATGGGGCGACGGAATCGGGGCCTGAGGTGCGGGGTTGCGGCGTGGACGGAGTGGTGGGGCGGGACTCGGGGCCTAAGGCGCGGGCGGGCCGACGGGGCCGTCTGAGGGGAGTGGTCGCGGCATGGACGGATTTGCGTGGCCGTTTGCGGGTCGGAGTCACGAGATGGGTTGAGAGGCTCGTCCGAGACGCGGAGTTGCGGCGCGGACGGAGTGGTGCGGCGGGTTGCGGGGCCCGGGTCGCGGGGTTGCGGCGAGGACCGAGTGCTGGGGCGCGATGCGGGGCCTGAGGCGCGGGTGGGTCGACGGGACTGGCTGAGGGGCGGGGGCTTGGCGTGGCCGGATCGACTTGGCCGGCTGCTGGTCGGAGTCACGGGAGTGGTCGAGAGGCTCGTCCGGGGCCCCGGGGCGCGGGAGGTTCGGAGGCCGCTTCGACGCGGCGCTAGGGGGCGGTGCAGGTGAAGTTGGCGGCTTCGTCGGTGGAGCCGGTTCCCTTGTAGCGGGCTACCTTGGGATAGGCGCAGAGGGGGCGGGTGCGGCCGGGCTTGGCGGCTATGATCTGCTCCGGGGCGGTGTCCTTCTCCACCCATTGGACTAGGGCGGCCGCTATGTTCGAGGCCGCATCGCCTTGGGGGGCTCCGCCCTGGCCGAAGTTGTTCGGGCCGGCTCCTCCGCCGCAGTGCTGGACTCCGGGCACCATGAAGAGACGGACGAAGGCGGCGGCTCGCTTGGCCCCCATCTTCTTGACCACGGCCTGGTAGTAGTCGATGGCGTTCTGGGCGGGGATGGCGGCGTCACACCAGCCGTGGTAGAGGATCAGCTTGCCGCCGCGGGCGTGGAAGGCCTTCAGGTCGGGGTTGGTCGCATCGAGGGCCGGGGCGAGCTTCTGGGCGGCGGCGAGGTCGCGGGTGACGTCGAAGGTCTTGTAGTCCCAGGTGGGGTCCGAGTAGACCAGGTACCGGAAGAAGTTGGTGCTGAAGCCGTAGAGGGCGCTCTTCTCGAGAGCAGGGCCGGTGATCCACGGTCCCCAGCCGCCGGGCTCGGCTTCGCCGGAGGGAGAATAGCCAGGGAAGAGGGGCTTGCCTTGGGCGCTGCGGAGGCTGGCGTAGAGGGTGCGGAGGGAGTCGACTTGGGGGGCGGTGAGGCAGTCGTTGGTTTCGGGGCCGGCGCAGCGGAGGGAGGCGGGGTCGAAGCGGCAGCGGGCGGGATTCTCGAGGACGCCGTCCTTGACGCCGTCGAGCTGGTCGCAGGCGAGGATGGCGGCGGCCTGGATGGCGGGGAGCTTGGCGGCGGGGATGTAGGCGGCCGGGTCGCGGCCGGTGGCCTGCATGTTCTTGGCGGCCGAGGTCATCAGGGAGGTCCAGTTGTTGGCGGGGGCTCCGGCGATGATGCCGTCGTAGTCGGTGGGGTAGCGCTGGGCTTCCATGAGGGCCTGGCGGCCGCCGTTGGAGCAGGAGCTGAAGTAGGACTTCAGGGGGGCCTTGCCGTAATGGGATGTCGCGAGGGCTTTGGCCTGGACGGTCATGAGATGGATGGCCCGATGGCCGAAGTCGATGATCTTCTCGGGGTGGTTGAGGGCCCAGGTGGCTTCCGGGGTGGCGACGTGGCCGGTGTCGGTGGAGGCGGCGGCGAAGCCCTGGCGGATGGAGTCGGCGAGGGGGCCGTAGCTGATGGTACCGGCGAAGCCGCCGTTGCCGAGGCCGAGGAAGTTGCCGTTCCATTTGAGGGGGAGCCAGGCTTCGAGGCGGATGTCGGAGTCGCTGGTGGGGGTAAGGGTGGCGGCGACGCGGCAGAAGGCGGGGAGGTTGGGGATGGGCCGGCCGCCGGGGGGCGTGAAGGCGCCGGCGGGGACGGCTTGGGCGAGGGTGATCT
>JAPKZA010000510.1:0-4989 GCA_026394015.1 Acidobacteriota bacterium | reverse complement strand
CGCGAAGAGGGGAGTCGTGAGGGCGAGCAGGAGTAGGGGCTTCATGGGGCCCTCAAATCATATCCCCAGAGGCGGGGCCGCCGCTAGGGCCGGCGGCCGGAGTTGGGGAACAGGTGGACCTTCTGTCGTTCGTAGGCGAGCCAGACGGCGAGGGCGAGGGCGAAGACGAGGTCGTCGTGCTCTCGCTGTTGGCCGTCGGAGCGGAAGGCGATGAGCTCGGTTTCGAGCTCCGGCAGGCCGGGCGTCGCGACGGGCAGGCTGAGCCGGTAGGTGCCGAGCGCCGTACGGAGCCGAGTTAGTAAGTCGGGCCGGGGAATGCCTTCGTAACCGCCGGCGAGATGGGAGGTCTGATGGCCTCCGGTGATCGCTACCGGAGTCAGTGGATAACGGTTCAGCGACTTATCGCGGCGAAGGACCTCGACAAGGGTGCTTTCGCCGGTGGAATCCATGATGAAGTGGACCTGCTTGAAGGTGCCGGGCAGGGAAGCGATGAGAGCCCGTAGACGGCCGGGCAGATCTAAGTGATCCGAGCCCAGCGGGAGCGATTCGGCCGAGCGGACGAATAAGTGGGGGGTGGTGATGAAGTTACCCGTGAAGGGGTCTCGTTTCGTGGGCTGAGTTAGGCTGAACTCGACGGCGACGAGGGCGGTATGGTCCTGCCGCTTGCCGACGTCGATGCCGACGAAGAGTTCGTTGAGGCCGAAGCACGGGACGCCGGTGGGCTGATACGGCAGCTTGGCGGCGGCGATGACGGCGCGGTCCAGAAACTGGGTGGCGGCCGAGACGAAGGCGCACTGGTATTCCTGGGCGAAGAGGTGTTCGCCATGCAGGGCCCGTTCCGCGGCGAGGAAGCCGGGGCTGATGCGAGGGCACTCTTCGGCGGGGGACCGGAGGACGGTCCAGCCGTTGGCCGGGGTGTTGCATAGCTCGTAGAAGACGTTGGTTTGGCCATGCGGCGTGGACAGGGCCCAGAGGCTGCCATTGGCGACGGCGAGCATGGGCGAGACGGCCGGGTAGATGCCGTCGTCGACGAAGGCGGCCTCATCGACGATGACGACGTGGACGGCGGCGAAGCCCCGGATGTTATCCGGCACGCCGGGGAGGGCGATGAACCGGGAGCCGTTGGGGAGCACGAGCGAATTCTCGTGGGCCCGGTCGGACTTCGCGGGTAAATTGAGTAACTTGCAGAAGGTCCGGATCCGATGGAGTAAGTTGCCGGATTGGCGCGCGACGGGGCCGAAGAGTAAGTAGTCGGTGCCGGGCTTCGAGAGCGCCGAATGGAGCGCCTTGGCGGCGGCGACCTGAGTTTTGCCGGACTGGCGCGAGGTACAGAGGGCGATACGCGGATCGGCGCAGTTGAGAAAATCGGCTTGGCGGGGATCCGGGGTAAAACCGAGCGCGGCGGCGACCCAGACGGCGGCCGAGGGGTCCGGACACACTTCGGGCGTGACGGTGGGAACCACCTTGCCGGGCGACCCTTGCCGCTGCCGGCGAGTGAGCCAGGAGAGACCGATTTCGTGGCTAGACATTACCTAATCCGCCTCCGCCGGGGCTGATTCCACCCGCAGCGCGGACCAAAACCGACTTGGGCAGCCGGGGCACCCAGGGAATGACGTTCTGGGGGGCCGCCCAGCCGGTGAGCACTTGGCTTTGCTCGTCGGCCTGAGGGGTCGTTTTCTCTTTCTTTTCAACAGGTTTGATGGATGTAATTTCTTCCGTCGGTGGTTCGTCAAATTGGGTGGCCGCTTGGGACGGCCCAAGGATCTGGGAGTCCCGCGTGAGCGGCAGTTTGGGCAAAGGGTCCAGTTTGCGGAACATATTCAGCTCTCGGATGCTCGAGTTGATCAAGCGGACGATGGCGGCTTCTTCGCGCCGGAATTCCTTGATGAGCTTGGATTCGGAACCGATACGGAAGGCGTTGACGGCATCGAGGTTGCAGATTTGCTCTTCGGTCGCGCCAGGATGGGCCAGTTGCGCGGCCTGCGCCAGGCAGTCTTCGTTAAAGACGCGTTCATTTTTCGTGGTGCGGAGCAGTCGCCATTGGAGATCGCCGATGCGCTGGACGAGGCCCATTTCGACTTCGTCTCGGGGCTGCAACTTGTCCGCGTAGTTGGCGAGCAGTTTTTTGTAGGCTGTTGGCCCCTCGGTCGGGAGCAAAACCAAGCTTTCGAGCTGGGACATGTCGATGATTTTGGCGCGGGCACCGTGCTTGAGCCCATTGAGCCGGACGTTCATCTTCCCGACTTGTGACTTCGGACCGGTGCTTTTCTTGGCATTTTCTCGGTTAATCGCGGCTCGTTTTGCCTTTTCTGTTCGTCGGTCAATTCTTCCGGCATGGTGAAAACTCCTTGTGGAATGCAAAACGCCCCGCCTGTTAGCCAGGTCGGGGCGCGTTTCGCTTTAACTAATTTGATTCTACATGATGGGTTCCAAATTTCGGGGGGTGGCGGGAGGGCGAAAAGTGGGGATAGGTGTTTGAAAATAAAGGAGTAAAAATAAATATAAATTGCTTGTGAACGGGTTTTTATTTGGCGTAAAAAATGTCTGTTTTGTATGAATCGAGACGATTGCGGAGGCGCGGAGGAGGGTATGCTCATGGAATGAGCAAGAGGTTGCAGGTGCTGCTGTCCGACGAGGAGATGGAATCGGTTCGCCGTTTGGCGAAGGCGGAGAATTTGAGTGTGGGTGAGTACGTGCGTCGCGCGTTGCGGGAGGATGGGCTTCGGCGGCAGTTGCGGAGTGCGTCGGCGAAGTTGGCTTCGATTCGGGAGGCGACGCGACTTTCGTTTCCGACGGGTACTATCGAGGAGATGAATCGGGGGATCGCGGAAGGGTATAGGCAGTGATCTTTGTTGAGTCGAACGTGCCTATGTCTTTGGTGGGAGCGGCGCATCCTAACAAGACGTACGCGCAGTTAACGTTGGAGCGGCTGGTGGCGACGAAGGAGCGGTTGGTTTGTGACGCGGAGGTATTGCAGGAGATTCTTCACCGGTACGCGGCGATTGAGCGGCGGGAGGTGATTGGGCCGGCGATTCAGGCGTTGTTGGGAGTGATCGATGAAGTCTTTCCGATTGAGCGGGAGGATGTGTTGCGCGCGGCGGCGATCGTGTCGGGTAGGGAGCGACAGAGCGCGCGGGACGCGTTGCATCTGGCGGTGATGGAGCGGTACGGGGTGAAGACGATATTCAGTTTTGACGGCGACTATGATCGGTGGCCCGGGGGGTGGAACGGATTTCGCGGATTTGAGAGGACCTGGGGCTGGATAGGACGCTGGAGTCTGGGTAGGTGGCGTGGGGCGTTTTGACCGGATGGCACGCATTTTCGGGCTGACCCCAGCGGCTAGACGGGGCTCGATGCCCCGTCTAGCCGCGACGGTGGGCGAGTTTCTAGGATGCTGCGGGTCGGCGGGTCCGGGAACCGTTGTCAGCAGCGGTGGCAACCGTGGAAGGTCAGAGGCAGGCCCAACGGAGCATTATCAACCCCCAGGGTGGGCCAAATCAAAGCATCAAAGTGGGCCACATGAATTTGACAGAAGCAGTTCTGTACTCCGATCAGCCGAAGCCGACGCTCTGTAACCGCCTTGCGGACGCTTATTGCAAGCGGGCCACGGTTAATAAAACAGGAGGGTGAGTTTTTGGATATGGCAAAATCGTTTTGTGAACAACTTGCGTGCAGTGTCGGGCCGCCGCCGGCATCCCCGTCTTAGGTTGACTAGGGTAAGCTCTATATCACACGGGAATCGTTGGCTGTGGCGGAAAGATCGGATACTCAAAAACCAAAACGAATTCCCTTCACTGGCATACACTTGAGGCCTACAGGTATGGACAACGCGACCGAGATAGCTTCTGGCTTCACCGTTGGCCGATACAAGGAACTCCGAGCAAATCTTAGCGCCGAGGAAACGGATACGGCTGAGTGGCAAGAGTTGCTGAAAGCCTTTCGACGCCGAATCCACGAGCGTTTTCTGAAGCCGATAAGCGAGCTGGCGAGACACGACAAGAAGGACGTCCCGCCTACTCGGCCAGGAGCCGCGATTCTTGCACTCGACTGCCTTTTGATCGACACGATACAGTCGTTTCGCGAGGGAAGGGAGACAACGGGGGAAATGAGCCCGGCGCGCTCGTTTAAGTCATTTCTGACGCATCCTCGTTTTTCGGATTTCAACAGCGAGGATCGGTCTGACTTTTTTGGTGATGTGCGAAACGCGCTTCTCCATAACGGCGAGACGCGTAAAAACTGGAAGTTCCGAATCGACAAGGCCCAGCTTCTCGAAAAGGACAAGCAGACGGGAACCCGAACCATCAATCGTCGCTTCTTTCACGAGCGCGTCGTTCGAGAGTTCCGCCGCCTATGCAGCGATCTGCAAGTTGATGTTGATACACGGAAGGCCTTTTTGCTGCGGATGGACGCATTGTGCGGGGTGCCTGTTCCGGGTTTGCGCAACTTCTATTTCGCTTATGGGTCCAACTTGCTGGAGCGGGAATTGAAGCGTGACGCCGACGAAGCTCAGTCTGTCGGCGTCGCATTCTTGCCGGGCTATCAATTGGAGTTCACAAAGCACTCGATGTCGAGAAACGGCGACGCGGCGAGCATTCGCGAGCACGCGGGGCGGATGGTTTGGGGGTTCGTATATCGGATGAACGACGCGGACAAGAAGTCCCTCAAGCAACGTGAAGAAGGTTATCGAGAGATATCGGTGAGAGTGTGGCTGAAAGACGGGGAGAACTTCAAAGTTCAACCGGCGTTCACGTTCATTGGTGAACAGGTCTGTTCGAGCGAATGCGGTCCGAGCCGGGCTTACCTTGACCTTGTTTTGGAAGGGGCGAGAGGTCGGGAGTTGCCGGAGACTTATATCGCGGAGATTCATGTAAGCTCTATACTGGTCCACTACTGTCCAAAACAGCACTTACTCTCTCCTAGAATCTGATTTCGGCGAGCCCGACGGGGTCGAGCGGTAGAGTAAGCGCCACTTTGATCGGCACCCTGGTT
>JAPKZA010000297.1 GCA_026394015.1 Acidobacteriota bacterium | reverse complement strand
GCCCGCTCCGCTATGCGCACTTCAGTCTTACGACCGTTTGCCCACGCCTCCAGCGCCGTTCGGTGTTCGGCGGAAAGTGCGACTGGCGGAGCAACACGCATAAATATCGAGCACCTCAATGGTAGAGACGCCAAAATCGCCATACGGGTTACCATTACCGAAGCACTACACTAGCGCATGTTTGTTACGTTCCAACAAAAAGTTGAAGAAGTCCGCGCGGGCGTAAAGCGCGTCGGCGAGCATTAAATCAAATGCCCGCGGATAACGGTCCATCACCCGCGCCAGCAAGCGCTTGGCCGTGGCGACTTCATCTTCGCCGGCCAGTTGGGCTTCGTATCCGCAGCGGTTCGCGGTTGGCTGGCGCGCCAGGCACCAGCAGCAGCGTCACCTGCCGGTGGTAATACTGAAGCCGGTCTCCCGTTGGAAAATGGATCGTACGCGCCAAACATCCCGAACAATGCTGAAGATAACTGGTATGGCTCTCGTGACCATCCCCCTCAAATTCGGCGGTTAACCTGCCGGAAGTGGGCTGGCTGTGCTGACCGGGCACCCCGGCGGTTGCGGTTGCGGGTAGAAGAACCAGAAGATTCTCCGGAGAAGGGCGCGCCAGCGCTCCTTTTCGTCCAACTACGTCGCACCTGCCAGAAACTTATGTAAATACTCTGTGGTTCTCGCAAACCCCGAATTTGCTGATAAATTAGGCGTTGCCTTTCTTCCTTCGTTTCCCTTGTTCGCCTCTGTTGATGGTCGCGGCGGCATTCATGGCGTTCTTTCGCCAGCGAACGGCGCTTCAGCTTGAGATTCTTGCCCTTCGTCATCAGCTCGGTGTTCTGCAACGGTCGGTACAGCGGCCGAAGCTGACGGCCGCTGATCGGTTCCTATGGGCCTGGTTGGCGGCGGTCTGGGCGGATTGGCAACCGAGCGCCATTATTATCAAGCCGGCGACGGTGGTCGGTTGGCATCGCAAGGGCTTTGGCCTCTTCTGGACGTGGAGGATTCGGCGGGGGGGCCGGGGCGACCGGCGGTCCCGGCGGATGTCCGTTCGTTGATTCGTGCGATGAGCCGCGACAACCCTCTTTGGGGTGCACCGCGGATTCATGGCGAACTGCTCAAGCTTGGCTTTGCTATCGGCGAAACGAGCGTCAGCAAGTACATAGTCCGCCGACCGGATGGCGCGACACTCGAGAAGATCATGCGGAAGGTTGGTCGCTAAGGCCTTGAAAAGATTGGCTCCCCGATTGATAACCAGGCTCGAACATTCTCCAGTCGACTGGCATGTTTTATCAACAACTTGCGGTCTCCGATATGCATCCTGGCAGAACAGCATGGGTAAGATTTGGCAGTGGTATTCTGCGTGAGAAATGATGTCGCAAACTCGCATTAAGGGAGGCGTCTTCGGGCTATCGTCCGCATCAGCAAGGTCATTGCGGTCATCCTAGCGGCCCCGTGGCTTCGGCGCTAACGAAAAATTACCCGTTATGTTGTGCACAACATAATGGGTAATATGTTGAGTTCCGGATTATGTTGAGTCAGGGGCCTCGGAATAGAAATCGCGAAGCCCCCATTCGTTTTGGTCTCCTTGGAACTCTACATAATCACAGGGCCTCCAGGAACGCCAAGAGTTTGTCCGCAGGCTTGAAGCGGCCTGGAGCGGAGCCTGCCGGTGTTAGCTTCCCCAGCGCGTTTTCCGTCATCGTCAGGTCGGCTTCGACGTATCCGTGAGTGGTCTCGACACTCTCATGGCCGAGCCAGAGGGCGATCACTGCCGGGTCCACTCCAGCTTGGAGCAAGTGCATTGCCGTGGAGTGACGAATCAAGTGAGGCGAGACGCGCTTTGCGCGGATGCTCGGACACGCCGGCGCCGCCCGGCCGGCGGCCCGGTTCAACAGATAGGAAACGCCGTGGCGGGAAATACGTCGGCCACGCGCGCTGGGGAACGCGAGGTCACTCAATCCGTCGCCGGGTTCTTGTAGCCAAGCTCGCAGGACCTTCGCCGTTTTCGCCCACAGGGGAACGGCGCGTTCTTTGCGTCCCTTGCCATGTAGTTTCAAGGAGGCTGGCGCATCGAGCGCAATGTCATCGCGGCGGACCCCGATGATTTCGGAGACGCGTGCGCCGCTGTTGTACAGCGTGAGAAGCAGGGCGTGATCGCGGCGGCCGTCCCAATGAGTCTGATCGGCAGTGGCCAAGATGGCATCGATTTCAGAACGGGTGAGGTAACCGACGAGCTTACGTTCGGTGCGTTTGACCGGAATGGCAAGTACTCGTGAGGCGACGGCGAGACCTGCCGGTTCCCGCATCTGGACAAAGCGGAAGAAGGAACGTATGGCCGCCAACCGCGCATTTCGCGAACGGATACAGTTGGCTCGCTGCTGCTCGATATTGTCCAGAAATGCCAAGATGACAGGCGCATCGAGATCGGCGACACGGAGAGCTACCGGCTGGACGCCCTTGGTCTGGTGTAGATATCGCAAGAGCAAGCGAAAAGCGTCCCTATAGGCGGCAACGGTTCTTGGGCTGGCATTTTTTTGGTTGAGCAGGTATTCGACGAAGAAGGCCTGTATCAAGGGCGCAGCAGGCAGGGATGCGGGCACGGAGGTGGTTGTCACAGCGTACCTCCCTGATTCACGTACGATTCAAAACGGCTGCCGGCCTTGCTCAACAGATCGGGCGTGGCAGTCAGATACCAGTAAGTGTGCTTGGGCTTGGTATGGCCCATATACACCGACAGATGCGGCAGGAGCTTGTTGACATCCAAACCTCGCTCGTACCAATCGAGCATGCGTCTCACGGCGAAAGTATGCCGGAGACACCGCAGGTTTGGACCATGAGAACCGGCCGTTGTCCGGATGCCCAGGAGGCTGATGATTCCATGGAAGGTTCGGCCCACCGTGCTGTAGGCCAATGGGGATCCCGCCTCAGAGACGAAGAAGCTCGGAGAAAGATCGGCAAGCCCCAGATGTTTCCGAGTCGCCGCATAGCGGCGTAGAGCCTCGGCAGTGCTGGCGTCGACCGGGACCAGTCGAGTCTTGCGGAACTTTGTTTCGCGGATCACAAGCCGTGGCGGGTGAGAATCCAATGCCACGTCGGCGTCGCGCAAGCGCACTGCTTCGCCGGGGCGGAGACCACAGCTAGCCAGCAGCCCGATCAATGTGGCGTAGGTATGAGGCCGTAGCGATCCGGCCGGTTGGAGTGCATTGGGTTCATTCATGAGGGCCGCGATCTGCGCCTCGGTATAGATGTACGGCGTGGGCCGGACCCCGCTCGGGATGATTCCGAATGGTGGCACTTCGACGTCGGGGTGATGAGCGCGCAGATGCACGAGAAAGCAGCGGGCGATACTGAATCGCCCCGATTGCCACTTTGAACCGCCGCGCGAGCAGGCCCAATCGATTGCCGCCTGGGCGATGAGCGGCTCGCCCAAAGTGCTGCTTTGGAGAAAGGTCAGGAAGTCTTGAAGCAACCGGCCTTCGATCCGCATTTCAAAGCCGAGTGCCCGCCGCAATTCGAGGTAACGGTCCAGGTGACTTTGCATATCCGCGCGGGTCATGCCTGCCCTCCGGGCCAGGGAAGCGCCACTCGATGGAGGGTCTCTTCGTCCAGTTTGGCGTAGATGTTTGTCGTCTCCAGCAGGCAGTGTCCGAGCACATCAGCCACCTGCTTGAAATCGGCTCCACTTCTGACCATTTGGGTTGCGGCGGTGTGCCTGAAGGCGTGCGCGCTCAATCCGTGAATCGAGATTCCGGCGAGCTTGAGATGACGCTTGGCAATGCAACTGACAGTGCCGCAACCAGTGATCGGGCTGAACGGCGCACGAGTGCGCAGGAACACATAAGGCTGAGCACTCGTTGGCCGGCTGTCGCGCAGGTATTCCGCCAGAGCCTGGCCAACGTCACTCGGCAGGGGCAGTAGTCGCTCGCGCGCGGACTTCGCGGAATAGATGCGCACCGCCCCCTCTCTCCAATCAATATCTGACAGGCGAAGACGCGCAACTTCTCCGGCGCGCAACGCCAGTCGGAGCAGTAAGAGCAAGATAACGCGATCGCGTTTCCCCGTCGGCGATGTCTCGTCGCAAGTAGCGAGCGTCCGACCCACTTCGTCCGCGGACAGATGCTTGGGTAACGATGCCAATTTCCACTGCCGGATGGTTGGGACTGCTCCGGCCACCCCTGGTAGAAGCCCGCGAGACATCACGAGAAACCGCAGAAAAACCCTCATCACACTCGCCGGCGCGGCACAGGCGGATGGTTTGAGTTTTGCCGCCTCTGCGCGCACGAAATCGGTGATCGCTTGCGGTGTAACCTTCGCGATGTCGAATGATTCCGTGCCGGTCGTCGCCTTCATGAACAGCATTGCGTAACGCAGATACCCGGAACGTGTACCCGGCATCAGTCCGGCAACGTGCTGAAGATGGAAATCGAATGCTGCCACCAGCCTGTCCCCTTCGCTGCCGGCACTTCGGACTGGCTCGCCGACAGCATTCTGCGCGCGAAGCAACGCGAGCAGCTTTGCCAACCCGCGTCCAGCGGCGCGAAGCGGACCGGTGTGCCTCCGGCCGGTATCGCCTCGATAACGAGCCAGGATAGTCTCGTCTGTCTCGGCGAGAGACTCAGCCCATGCTCGCTCAGCCAACGGCCGAGCCCATCGGCCACACGCAGGTATCGTCTGATCGTCTCTGGTGGATAACGCTCCTGGTGGAGGGCTTCGGCGATAGACGGCAACTGTTGAGCAATTGGCCCCGATTGCAATCGGGCAACTGTGGATCTCTGTTTGAAGAACTCTTCGATCATACTTTTCCTTTCCGGCGTTCAAGCCGACGAGGAAAAGCATCGCAGTATCAGGTTCCGATTATGTTTTGCGGTTCACCACGAACTCGGCGGCCCGCCATACTCCGCCCCGAGAACTCAACATAATCCGGAACTCAACATATTACCCGCCCCTGCTCGCCAGAAGTTGACCATTTCTTCCGCCAGCCGATGAACGGGCATGCCCCAAACCCGGAAGCGCCCCTGCCGGATCTGTCTGCGGTGGTTCTATCAACAGGAGTCGACGTGAACGGCTCGCTACGTCGTATGAAGGCGTTCCCAGCCCTCCCCAGTGGCGTGAGCAGCGGGCCTGGAGTGCCTACACGTACGTACATATCCCTTTCTTGAAGTGAGTCCAGATAAAGCGCAAATAGGCCGTCTTGCAAATCAACCCAGCGGTTGCCAATCCCGCCGCGCATTTCGACCGCTGGCTCACCGCAAGCTCATATTCTCGCGGATGTTCGTAATCGAACCCGCCTCCTCTGGTTCCTGAACTTAAGAATTTACGAATAGGGATACTTCTAATGCACCAGGATAGGGGACATTTCTAAAAACCGTTGAAAAACGTGTCAGTTAGCATTGACATCTATTGCTTCTTGTGCCACAGTGAAGGCGCTGTTGTTAACATTTGTTTTCGGAGGATGTG
>JAPKZA010000333.1 GCA_026394015.1 Acidobacteriota bacterium | reverse complement strand
TCCAAGTCCACGTACACCATCGTCTGGAACAGCCGCCGCAATTCTTCCCAGTAGAGCGTAAACAGCCCTTCCAGAATCACCACCTCGCCTGGCACCAGCCGCTCCGTCTCCTCCGTCCGCGTATGCGCCGCAAAATCGTAGTGCGGAATCGCTACCGTCCGCCCATCCCGCAATGCCATCAAATGCTGCCGCAGCAGCGCCTCGTCAATCGAAGCCGGCTCGTCGAAATTCACCTCCGCCCGCTCCGCCAGTGACAAATGGCCCAGCTCTTTGTAGTAAGAGTCCATCGAGATCACCGGAGCTTCAAGCCGCTTGGCCAACCGCCGCGATAGCTCACTCTTCCCCGACCCCGAAGGCCCCGCGATGCCAATCAGATAAGGAGCCATCGCTTAAGGCTTCGGCGCTTCCAGAATCCCGATCCCCTTCGCCGAGTACCATTTATGCAACTCCACCCGCAGTGTTCCCGCCTGAATCGCCGGATCCTGGTCGCACCACTCCTGGGCTTTTTTTACGTCATCCGTGTCGAACAAAAAGATCCCCCGCAGGTCGCCCTTCCCCTCCATCGGCCCGGCTAGAATCAGCTTCTTCTCCCCCGCCAGCCTGGTAATGTTGGCCATATGCCCGGCCTGCAGCTTCTTCGACTCCTCGGTCACTTCTGTTTTCGCGTTCGGCCCTCGATACAGCATAGCCAGGACATACATCCGCATCTCGATTGCCGAGAGCGTCATGCAACACAAAAGCAGAATCAGAATTCGCATAATCCGCTAGTATACCTACTCTTCCTGCAAAGCATCCATCGGGTCAATCCGCGCCGCCCGATTCGCTGGAATAACGCACGCTACCGCGGAAACAGCGAACAGCACGACCGTTACCCCCGCATACACCGTCGGGTCGGACGCATTCACCCCCACGAGCATCGAACGCAAGAGCCGCGACATCCCCACCGCCGCCCCCAAGCCCAGCAACAAACCCAGTCCCACCAACCGCAGTCCTCCTCTCATCACCCAGCCCACAATGTTGCCCCGCGTCGCCCCCAGCGCCATCCGCAAACCAATCTCCCGCCTCCGTTGCGACACCATGTACGCCAGTACTCCGTAGAGCCCCACCACCGCCAACAGCAGCGCCAGCGCCGCAAAGCACCCCAGCAATACCGTCTGCTGGGCTAAGTTCTGCTCCAGAATCTCGTCCATAGTCCGCACCCGTACTACCGGTGCCAGTGGCCCGCACCTGAAGCGAGGTCTTGATCAGGTAACGGGAATCAAACGAGTGGGAAGATGGTATTTTCCCACTCGCCTGGACTTCGCCAAATAGATGACTCCGACAATTCAAAAGGTCGACGGCGAGAACGTTTCGTGCCCAGCGGACGCGGCAGCCCTACGATTAGTAAAGAAAGTCCTTGCCTCGTCGTAGCGAGACGGAGTATAAACTTACAAGCGGATGCTGTTCCAGGGATTTGTCTTAAAGCGACATTCAAGGAGCTTGTTTGTCCTTTTCAAAGACGGCATTTCGCGAAGGTGAGCGAATCGATGAGAATTGAACTTGAGCACAGTTTTAGAAAAGCACTTCAGAATGGGTTTTCTCTATTCACCGGATCGGGTTTTTCACTTCTGGCGGCTGACAAGTACCATAAACCGCTGCCGCTCGGCAACGAACTGAAGAAAGAACTGATTGACCAGTTCCGATTAGTGGGAATGAATACGCTTTCGCTCGCTCAAGTCTGCACTGTTCTTGAGTCAACTCGTCGACAGGAGTTATATGCCCATTTGACCACTAGGTTCACGGTCGATTCATTTAGTCCATACTATCATGCACTTAAACGTGTCAATATCCGAAACATCTTTACCACCAACATAGACAATTTGCTAATGAAAGTCTACTCCCTCGAATCTGATCGGTATCTGAATGACATTGATTTATACGGATCTTCATCAAATGACGAGGCGGCAATTGACTATATCGCACTCCACGGATGTGTAACGCACGCCAAGCAAAGTTTCACGTTCAGCGCGAGTGATATTGCGTCCGCATACTCAAGCGATCCTGATAAATGGCATTTCTTGACCGGTCGTTTGCAGAAGCTGCCTACCTTGTTCTGGGGGTATAGCTTAGAGGACGCAGGAGTTCTCCAGGCTCTGAATCCGGCATCTGCTTCGGGACGAAGGCAAGAGGACAAGTGGATTGTTGTTCGGTCCGAGGATCCTGCAACGATATCTTACTTCACTGCTCTCGGCTTTAATGTAATCATAGGGGACACTCAACAGCTCTTAGAATATTTTGGCAAGGTCGCCAACCGTGACGCTGAGAGAGACACCCAGACTGCGCGAACCAAGGACCCAATCTTCGACGGATACCAGATTCCAAGCGTAGGGAGCGTTGCAGTTCGCCCGATCTCTGAGTTTTATCAAGGTGCAGTTCCCTCCTGGAATGATATCTTCTCCGGAAGTATTCACCGAACTTCTCACTATCGAGCCCTGATGAACGCGATTAACTCAGGCAAAACTACGATACTCGTCGGTATGACTGCCTCAGGAAAGAGCACGTTACTAATGGATGCGGCCGCCTCCCACCGGTCGGAGTCGCTGAAATTGTTCCTGCCATCCCCCTGCACTCCGGATCGCGCGAGGCTGATGATTGAGCGCTTGGGTGGGCGAAAGTGTTTGGTGTTCATTGATGACTTCACCGCCGATGTGGATTGTTACCGTGAATTTGTTTCCGCGCCCGGAATCACTGTAGTGGCCGCTGATCGAGACTATAACGTAGAGATCATCTCCCATCGAATTGATCGATCGACTACCAATATCTTATCGGTGACCGACCTTGCAGAGAGCGATATCCAGTCGGTGTTTTTCTCGGTGCCGTCAAACCTTCGGTCCAGCCATCTCAATCGGCCCGAGACCGAGAGATATCTTTCGCCTTCATTGTTTGAAATTGTAACCGCCAACATAGTGCAGCCAAACATTGTGTCCAGAATTAGATCGATGCTTAAAAGCCTCTTACAGTCCGACCCTTGGCTCCATGACTTATTTGTCGCATGTTGCTACGTGCACAATTGCCGCGTCCCTGCCTCTTACGACTTGATTTCCGCATTCCTCCGGGAACGGTGCGGTTCGTATGAAGAAATTTACGAGATGATTAATAATCTCGGCTCTGTGATGACCGAGTACTCGGGCTGGTTAACCGATAGCGATCAGGACCACTTTACACCTCGATCCAATATCGTTAGCGACGCAGTAATGCAGGAGGTCGCGCCGGTCGACCTAAAGCGAGTCTTAACCCGTTTCCACGACGAAGTATCGTCTTATCGAATTAGCCGCATGGACATTTTCCGTAGGCGTGCGTTTGATGCTCACCTATTTGAACGAGCTTTCGCTCGTTGGGAGGACGGGAGGGACATGTATTTGCGGCTGTTTGATCGAGACCGAACTCCATACATTCTTCAGCAGGGAGCACTGTATCTTTCTGCGAAGAGCCGATTTACCGAGGCGTTCTCGTGGATTGATCGTGCACTGGAGGAATCGGGAGGTACAATCCCATCGATCAGACACTCGCATGCAATCATCCTATTCAAAGCCAATTTTGGAAAGGAAGATGTTGATGGCGGCGTGGAGGCGATGCTTTGCCGAAGCATGGAGATTCTGTCTGAGGTGTATTATTATGACCGACGAAAAACATATCACGCCTTAACTTACGCCGATCAGTCCCTTAAATTTCATCGAAGCTATCCAGGGGCGATTTCCAAAGGATATCTCGAGACTGCAAAGAGATGGCTTAACGTCGAGGTCAGGGCGTCACCCTGGGATCGACAAGTCCGGAGAGTCTGCACCCAAGTTGAAGATGCGATTAAACAAATTTAGACGTAGAATTGGTCTTTCTTTGCCGGAACAAGTCTGGGCCTTCCCGATCCCAAAATATCCGCGGGAAGGGATAAAGCACGTCGGCTGGATATCACCCCGCCGTCCCCGCCGCATGCCCAGACGCCCACGCCCACTGGAAGTTATACCCCCCCAACCAACCCGTCACATCCACCGCCTCCCCAATGAAGTAAAGCCCCGGCACCTTCTTCGCCTCCATCGTCGTCGAAGATAGCTCCGCCGTATCCACGCCCCCCGCCGTCACCTCCGCCTTGTCATACCCCTCCGTCCCCACCGGCGCCACCATAAACCGATGCACCGCCTCCCCCAACTTCCGGCACTCCTTATCCGTCCACTCCGCCAACAACTCCCCGCCCGGCACCAACCGCTCCGCCAACCGATTCGGCACAATCCCCACCAGCGCCGTCCGCACCATCACCCTTTCTCGCTTTCGCTGGATCAACTCCGCCGCCACGTCCCGCCCCGGGGCCAAATTCAACTCCAGCGTCTCCCCCGGCTTCCAATACGACGAAATCTGCAAAATCGCCGGCCCGCTCACCCCCCGGTGCGTAAACAACATTCGCTCCCGAAACGTTCGCTGCCCCACCTTCACGATGCACTCCATCGCCACCCCGCTGATGTCCCCCCACCCCGGCCATTCAAACGGCACCAGCGCCGGCCGAGGTGCCACCACCCGCAAACCGAACTGTCGCGCAAGATCAAACGCCAATCCTGTCGCCCCCATCTTCGGAATCGAAAGTCCCCCCGTCGCCACCACGAGCACCGGAGCCCGATACTCCCCCACCACAAACTCCCCGTCGTGCTCCACGGACGCCACCCGATGCCCCGTCACAATCTTTACCCCTGCCGCCGCGCACTCCGCCTCCAACATCGCCACAATCTGCGCCGCGCTCCCATCACAAAACAACTGCCCCAGCGTCTTCTCGTGCCACGCAATCCCATGCTTCTCGACAAGCTTAATGAACTCCATCGGCTGATACCGAGCCAATGCCGACTTCGCAAAATGCGGGTTCTCGCTCAGGAAGTTCTCAGCCTTCACCACACGATTGGTGAAGTTGCACCGCCCCCCGCCCGAAATCAAAATCTTCCGGCCCACCTGCTGATTGTGTTCAAGCACGACGACGCGGCGGCCCCGCTGGCCCATCTGCATCGCGCAGAACAGGCCCGCGGCTCCGCCGCCTAATACGATCGCGTCACTTTTTAGCAAGGAATCGGGCGATATAGCCCGTATCAATGTCGCCGGACTGGAATTCCGGGTCACTCAAAATTCGATGGTGCAGCGGAATCGAAGTATGGATCCCCTCCACAATGAACATGTCCAGCGCTCGCAGCGACCGCGTAATCGCCTCGCTCCGGTCTTTCCCAAAGCAAATCAACTTCGCCACCAACGAGTCATAATACGGCGGCACCACGCAATCTGTGTACGCCCACGTATCGACCCGCACCCCAATCCCGCCCGGCAGATTCAACCCCGTAATCCGTCCTGCCGATGGCGCAAATGTATCCGGGTTCTCCGCGTTAATCCGGCACTCAATCGCATGCCCGCGGATCGTCACCGGCTCGGTCAAAATCGCGCTCAACGGCTCCCCCGCCGCAATCCGAATCTGAGCCTTCACAATGTCGATCCCAGTTACTAACTCCGTCACCGGATGCTCCACCTGCACCCGTGCATTCACTTCGATAAAGTACAGGCTCCCGTCTTCGTCCATCAGGAACTCCACCGTTCCCGCGTTCGTGTAGCCCACTTCCTTCATCGCCACCTTCAGCCGCGCCGTCATCTCCTGGCGCAACTCCGGCGAAACGCGCGGCGACGGCGACTCTTCAATCAGCTTCTGATGCCGCCGCTGAATCGAACACTCCCGCTCCCCCAGAATCTCCACGTTCCCGTGCTGATCCGCCAACACCTGAAACTCAATATGGCGAGGCTTCCGAATATACTTCTCCACGTAGACGTCCGGGCAGGCAAACGCCCCGCCCGCCTCCGCCTGCGCCTGCGCCAACATCCCCGGCAGTTCGCTCGCCTCGTTCACCACGCGCATCCCGCGCCCGCCGCCCCCCGCCGTCGCCTTCAAAATTACCGGATAGCCAATCTTGGCCGCCGTCTCCAATCCATGCTCCGGCGATTCCACAATCCCCGCCGAACCCGGCACAATTGGCAAACCCGCCTTGGCCATCGCCTCGCGCGCTAACTGCTTCGATCCCATCGTCCGGATCACGTCCGGCTTCGGACCGATAAAGGTCAACCCCGACGTCTCGCAGACTTCTGCAAAATTCGCGTTCTCGCTCAGAAATCCGTAACCCGGATGGATCGCATCCACGTTCGTAATCTCCGCCGCGCTAATCACGCTCGGAATGTCTAAATAGCTCCGCGCGCTCTTCGCCGGACCAATGCACACCGCCTCGTCCGCAAACCGCACGTGCAAGCTGTGCCGATCCGCCTCTGAATACACCGCCACCGTCTTGATCCCCAGCTCTTTACAAGCGCAGATCACCCGCAGCGCAATCTCGCCCCGGTTGGCGATCAAAATCTTCTTAAACATAAAGGGGCCTAATTCGGACGGACCGTAAACAGCGCCGAGCCGTATTCCACCGGCTGGCCGCTCTCGACGTGCTTGGCCACAATCGTCCCGGCCACTTCGCACTCAATCTCGTTCATCAGTTTCATGCTCTCGACAATGCACAAAACCTTACCCGGCTTCACCACATCGCCCACGTTCACGAAATCCGCAGCCCCCGGCGAAGGCGTCCCATAGTAGGTGCCCACAATCGGTGATTTAACCGTCACCAGTCCCTCTTCGCTCTTGGCCGGAGTCGCCTGCGGCACCATCGGCGCCGCAACCGTCGGAGCAGGAACCGCCGGAGCGTTTCCCGCCGTCGGCAGCACAATCTCCTGCACCGATCCCCCGCGCACAATTCGTACCCGGTTCTCGCCCCGCTGGACTTCCAGTTCCGCCACGCCGCTATCCAGCAGCGCTTGGATCAACTCTTTAATCTCAGAAATGTTCATTGCTTACAGGACCATCAACTTTTTCGAAGTCGGTGTCAGTATTTCGCATCCGGTCGCCGTCACCAGCACCGTATCTTCTATGCGTACCCCACCAAATCCTTCGAGGTATGCGCCCGGCTCAATGGTAATTGCCATCCCAGCCTCTAAGCGCGTTTTGTCTTTTTTGCCGATTCGCGGCATTTCGTGGATCTCTAATCCCAGCCCATGGCCCGTGCTATGCACAAATGCTTTGCCGTACCCATGCGCTTCCAATACTTTTCTCGCCGCCGCATCGACCGACGCCGTTGTCACTCCAGCTCTCACGCGGTCGATCGCCGCCAGTTGGGCCTCGTGTACCGCTTTAAAGAGCTTCCGGGTCTGGGCCGGCACTGTACCTAAATGCGCCATGCGAGTCATATCGCTGGCGTAGCCATTCAGGAATGCGCCCATATCGATTAATAATAACCCACGCCCGGTGATCTTTGCCGCACCCGGGTGCGCGTGCGGCAAAGCGCTCCGCGAGCCAAACGCCACAATCGTCTCAAACGCCGCCTTCTCCGCCCCTAACCGACGCATCCGGTAGTCGATCTCCGCCGCCAAGTCCGTCTCCGTCATTCCCACCTGAAAGTGCTGCATAGCCGCCGCCAACGCCGCCGAGTTCAAATCGACCGACGCCCGAATCGCCGCCTGCTCCGTCTCCGACTTCACCATCCGCAACTTCTCACACGCATCGTCCAACGCCAACCACTCGCCCTTCGCCTTCTGCAGCGCCGCCATCGACCGAAAACTGATCCGCCCGTTCTCAAACGCAATCCGCCGAAAGGCCCCCAGCTTTTTAACCACCGCCGTCTCCAGCGGCCCCTTCGCCACCACCACCTTCGCCGCCGCCTCCAACCCCGCCTGAATCGTGTACCGAGGGTCGGTGAACAAAGTCACCGACTGCCCCGATACCAGCAGCGCCCCATTGCTCCCCGTGAAGCCGCAGAAGTAGCGTACGTTCGGCAGGCTCGTGATCACCGCCACCTCCGCCTCGGCCTTCACCAAGGCGGCCCGCAATCCCGCCACCCGCTCGCTATACAGCAAGCAGTAATTTCCCCGTCGTCTTCCGGCTCGCCAAGTCTTCCTGGGCCTCCCGCGCCTCGCTCAGCGCATACGTCTTATGCACCCGTAGCCGCAGATCCCCATTCGCAATCCAGCTCAACACATCGCCCGCCCGCCACAAGAGCTCTTCCCGCGTCGCGACATGGTGCGCCAGCGTCGGCCGCGTCAAAAACAGCGAGCCCTTCGCACTTAACAGCAACGGCTCCACCGGCGGCACCGGCCCGCTCGCGTTGCCAAACGTCACCATCATCCCCCGCGGCTTCAACGAGTCGATCGACTTCGTAAACGTCGAAGCACCCACCGAGTCGTAAACCACGTCCACGCCTTTGCCCTCGGTCAACCGCCGCGTCTCCGCCGCAAAGTCCACCTGGTCGTACAGAATCACCTCGTCCGCCCCCGCCTCCCGCGCGAGCTCCGCCTTCGCTTCCGATCCCACCGTCGCAATCACTCGCGCGCCCCGCCGCTTCGCCATCTGCACGATGCACTGGCCCGCGCCACCCGCGGCCGCATGCACGAGACAAGTCTGGCCCTGCTGCAACGGAAACGTCGAATGCGTCAAATAGTGCGCCGTCATCCCCTGCAACATCGCCGCCGCCGCCAAAGAATCGGTCACGCCCGTCGGCACTTTCACGAGTTGCCAAGCCGGCACCACCGCGTACTCGGCGTAGGATCCTCGCGGCCCCGCGTAAGCCACCCGGTCGCCTACCGCCACCTCCGTCACGCCCTCCCCTAAACTTTCCACCACCCCGCAAGCCTCCTGGCCCACGATCATCGGCAGATCGGCTTTGTAGAGGCCCATCCGAAAGTAGATGTCGATGAAGTTGACGCCGCTATAGCTCAGCTTCACCCGGGCCTGCCCCGCGCCCACCGCCGGCATCGGCGCGTCTTCAAAACGCATCTGCTCCGGACCACCACACTCATGCACCACGATCGCTTTCATGCTCTTGCCTTCCTCCGAAAATGTACCACTCCCGCAAACGCCAGCAAATAAATCACCGACACGGGAAACAATAGAATACGCCCAATCGTTACAACTGCGCCCGCCCCCGTCAACCCCGCCCGAAACAAGACGAAATGGAACACCGTGTTCCAGTTCCCCCGGTCCACCCAAAAATAGTCGCCGTTCTCGTTCAAGACGAACAACTTCGCCGGCAACCGCGCCGCCAGCATCCATTTCCACTTGGTCATAATCGGTTCGTTCGAACAGATCACGCCCACGATCGTATGCCGCCTCTCCCGCAGTTCCGCCACCACCTGCGCCCGCCCAGCGCCACCCGCCGGATACTCCGTAATCCGAAACACCCGTCCCCGGTCCGGCCGAAATCCCGCCGGAACTCCCACGTAACAGGTCACCAAATCCAACTGCATCCCTTCCCCGTGGATCGCATACAATCCGGGCAGCAGGTCTTCGAGCAACTGTCGAGAACCGCTCTCGACAATCACCACCCGCTCAAACGCCGGGATCCGCTGGGACAGATATAACCGCAATCCCTCTAATATACCGCCCCCTGCGATATGCTCGACGTATGCGCCTAGTCGTCGCCCTCGCTTTCGCCCTCCCCCTCCTCGCCCAACCCCAAGGCCGCGAATGGGCTCAGAAAAACGGGCGCGGCGAAGGCCGCCTCCAAGTCGGCGACCCCGCCCCGGACTTCACCCTCGCCAAAGCCAAATCCTCCAAAACCGTCCAACTCTCGAAGCTGACGAGAAAACGGCCCGTCGCCCTCATCTTCGGCTCCTACACTTGACCCCCCTTCCGTTCCCAGGTTGGGAATCTCAACGCCTTGGCTAAAAAATACGCCGGTCGAGTCGACTTCCTGCTCGTCTATATCCGCGAGGCCCATCCCACCGACCAGTGGCAGGTCCCCCGCAACATCGAAGAAAAGGTGCTTCTCGAATCCGCCAAAACCCAAGCCATGAAGGACGATCACGCCACCGCCTGTGTCCGTACCCTCGGCATCCAGTTCCCCGCCGTCGTCGACAACATGGAGAACTCTACCGAAGCCGCCTACACCGCCTGGCCCGACCGCCTCTATCTGGTCAACAAGCAAGGTAAAATCACGTACAAGTCCGCTCCCGGCCCCGGAGGCTTCAAATCCCCGGATCTCGCCACCGCAATCGAAAAGGAGCTATCCCCCCAACCGTGAACCGCTCCGAGGTGCTAACGCTCCTGCGCGAAAGGATTGTCGCTTTCGCGGCATCTCGTATCATGCGCGGTGGTACAGCGGTCCTCTCTCCCGACGACGTCGCTCAGGATACGCTTCTCCTGATTGAGGAAAAGTACGCCCACGTCCAAGCCCTCGAAGAACTCGTCCCCCTCGCCATGCAGATCGTTCGCTACAAGCTCCTCGGCGTCTTTGCCAAATCCTCCCGCCGGGGCGAATTCCACTCCGTGCCCGTCGAAGACGTCCCCCTCCCCGACCTCCTCGACTCCCCCGAAATCGCCCTTCTCAAACGGGAACGCTCCGCCCGGCTCCAGTCTGCGCTCGCCGAACTCGGCGAACGCTGCCGCGAACTCTTCTCGCTCAAACTCGCCGGCCTGAACTTCCCCGCCATCGCCGCCCGCATGGGAGCTGCCAGCATCAACACCGTCTACACCTGGGACAGCCGCTGCCGCCAGCAGCTCATCGAAAAGATCGGAAAGGAGAATCCCCGCCGTGTCCAATGAAGAAAAGCAGTTACTCTTCGGAGAATACGCGACCGGCAACATCTCTCCCGCGGACAAGCGCCGCCTCATGGCCGCCGCCCTCGAAGACCAGGACCTGTTCGACGCGATCGCCGAACAGGAAGAGCTTAGCGAACTAACGGTCACCCTACCGGAGTATCAGCCAGAACTGCTCGCCGCCGCCGCTCCACTCCCCCCTCCCCGCCGCAACCCCTGGCCGTTCCTGTTCACGGGAGCCGCCGCTGTCGCCCTCACCGTAACCGGAGTCTTCTTCCTCCGTACCCAAACCGAACCGAAGACCGAGGTTGCCCAAGCCCCGCCGCCTCAGCCGGTCTTATCGGAGCCCGCCCCTGCGCCGATGCCCCAAGGAGCCTCCAAGCCGTCCATCGCCGTTCTCCGCGAAAACAAAATCGTCGTCCCTGAAGCTCCCGCCCAAACGGCTGCCCGGGACGAGATAGCAGCCGCCCCCGTCGCCAAAACCTCTCCTCCGAAGTCCACCCCCGCCCCGAGCCGGGAGGAGACCGAGCC
>JAPKZA010000552.1:1526-5613 GCA_026394015.1 Acidobacteriota bacterium | reverse complement strand
GTGAGCAGGGAGGTTGGTTGGGGCTGGGAGGCAGAATGCCCCCGCCACGGAAAAGTGGCGACCCGTTGCTGAGTCGCCACTTTCTTGATTTATGTTGTGGGCTGATGGGCGGGACGCCCATGCCACGGTTGGTTAGTAACGATAGTGCTCAGCCTTGTAAGGGCCGCCCACGGGCACGCCGAGGTAGGCGGCTTGTTCGTCGGTGAGGACGGTGAGTTTCACGCCGATCTTTTCCAGGTGGAGGCGGGCGACTTCTTCGTCGAGGTGTTTTGGCAGACGGGTAACTTCTGGCTTGGCGTTAGCGCGGTTTTTCCAGAGTTCGAGCTGGGCGAGGGCCTGGTTGGTGAAGCTGGCGCTCATGACGAAGGCCGGGTGGCCGGTGGCGCAGCCGAGGTTCATGAGGCGGCCTTCGGCCAGCATGAAGATGGCGCGGTCACCGGGGACGTCGTAACGGTCAAACTGGGGTTTGATGTTGGTTTTCTTGACGCCCTTGGCGTTGTTGAGTTTGTCCACTTGGATTTCGTTGTCGAAGTGGCCGATGTTACAGACGATGGCCTGGTCTTTCATGTTGAGCATGTGCTCAAGCGTGATGACGTCCTTGTTGCCAGTGGTGGTGACGTAGATATCGGCGGTGCCGAGGGTGTCTTCCACGGTTTTGACTTCGAAGCCTTCCATGGCGGCCTGGAGGGCGTTGATGGGATCGATTTCGGTGATAATGACGCGGGCACCGAGGCCACGGAGGGAGCCGGCAGAACCTTTGCCTACGTCGCCGTAGCCGCACACGACGGCCACTTTACCGGCGAGCATGACGTCGGTGGCGCGCTTGATGCCGTCAGCGAGGGACTCGCGGCAGCCATAAAGGTTATCGAACTTGGACTTGGTAACCGAGTCGTTGACGTTGATGGCGGGGACGAGGAGCTTGCCGTCCTGCTGCATCTTATAGAGGCGGTGGACGCCGGTGGTCGTTTCTTCCGAAACTCCGCGCCATTTGGCGACGATCTTGGTCCAGATGCCGGGGTTCTCGACGGCAACCTTCTTCAGGAGGTCCTTAATGACCTGCTCTTCGTAGGAGCCGGAGGCGGAGTTGACCCAGTCGGAGCCGTTTTCGAGCTCGAAGCCCTTGTGGATGAGGAGGGTGACGTCGCCACCGTCGTCGATGACGAGTTCCGGGCCGAGGCCGTCGCCGTGGATGACGGCTTTGAGGGTGCAATCCCAGTATTCGACTAGGTTTTCGCCCTTCCAGGCGAAGACGGGGACGCCAGCGACGGCGATGGCTGCGGCGGCGTGGTCCTGCGTCGAGAAGATGTTGCAGCTGGCCCAGCGGACGCTGGCGCCGAGGTCGACCATCGTCTCGATGAGGACGGCGGTCT
The DNA here is from genome assembly GCA_026394015.1 of Acidobacteriota bacterium. Lineage (GTDB taxonomy): Bacteria > Acidobacteriota > Terriglobia > Bryobacterales > Bryobacteraceae. Next base: position 4,243 of record JAPKZA010000552.1, on the reverse strand, counting down.
GGATGGTCATGTGGAGCGAACCGGTGACGCGCACGCCTTCGAGCGGGCGGAACGCGGCATGCTTGCGGCGGATGGACATGAGGCCGGGCATTTCATGCTCGGCAATGTTGATTTCCTTGCGGCCCCAATCGGCCAGGCCTAGATCGGCTACTTTGTATTCAGTGGCTACCGTAGTGGTCATGAGAAAAGCATAGCACATATCAAGGAATCATGATTCATTGATAGAATGTAAATCTTATGGGAAATTTGCTTAGGTCCTTGCGGCTGTTGGGGGATGAGAGTCGGTTGCGGATGCTGCGGCTGCTGATTCGAGAGGAGTTAAGCGTGGCAGAGCTGCAAGAGATTTTGGGGATGGGGCAGAGCCGGATTTCGATGGCGCTATCGCAATTGAAGACGGCGGAGCTGGTGGAGGTGCGGAAGGTGGGGCAGAAGAGTCTGTATCGTTTCACGGGGGATGAGACGGTGGTGGAGATTTTGCGGCAGAGCGCGAAGGAGTTGCCGGAGGCGGCTTCCGATGATGAAGCGTTGCGGCTGATTTTGAAGAAGCGGAAGGACAAGATGCGCGCTTATTTTGATGAGCTGGCGGGACGGTTTGGGCGTCATTACGTACCGGGACGGAGTTGGAAAGGGGTGGCGGAGATGTTGTTGAAGCTGTTGCCGCCGATGGTGATTGCCGATCTTGGGGCGGGGGAGGGGACGTTGTCGCTGCTATTGGCGCAGCGGGCGGAGCGGGTGATCGCGGTGGATAATTCGGAGAAGATGGTGGAGTACGGGACGGAGGCGGCGCGGAAGAGCGGGGTGGGGAATATTGAGTATCGGGTAGGGGATTTGGAGGAGTTGCCGGTGGCGAGCGGGTCGGTGGATTTGGCGTTGTTTAGCCAGAGTTTGCACCATGCGTTGCATCCGCAGGATGCGGTGAAAGAGGCTTGGCGGATTTTGAAGCCGGGGGGGCGGGTGATGATTTTGGATTTACAGAAGCATGGGTTTGAGGAGGCGCGGGAGTTGTACGCCGATGTTTGGTTGGGGTTTTCGGAGGTGGAGCTGTTGGGGTTCTTGAAGAAGGCGCGGTTTCGGCATCCGGAGTTGGGAGTGGTGCACCGGGAGGAGGAGTTGCCGCATTTTGAGACGGTATTGGCGACGGGGCAGAAGTAGGGGGTGGGGCCCGGGTCGCGGGGTGGTTGCGGGGGGGGGCGCGGCGGGTGAGGTTTTGGATTTGAAGAATGGTAGGGTTTCTGAAGAAGGCGCCGTTTTGGCATTCGGAGTTGAGGGTGGTGCACCGGGATGAGAAGGTTCCGCATTTTGAGACGGTTTGGGCGACGGGATAGAAGTAAGGAGGCGTTCGTGATCAGTTCCATGTTGGCGGTAGGGGTTGGTTGCTGGGTGGCGGCGTGGCATGGGGTGGGGGTTGCCGTTTGGGGACGCAATGTGGCCGCTTGGGTTTTGGGCGCGGCTTTAATGGTCGGCATCAGTCGAGTTTCGGCGGTTCGGTTGTTCTCGACGGTGCTTTGGGTTACTCCGCTCGCTTTGGTGGCGAGCCTCGCGATGCCGGGGCAGGCGGGTGTCCACCGGTGGATAACGCTCGGGCCACTGAGTTGGAACGTCGCATTTCTGTTGCTGCCGGCGGCGAGTGTAGCGTTGGCGATGGCCGGGGGGAGGGGGGTCGGCTGGCCCTGGGTGGCGGCGATCGGGATTGAGTTGGTGCTTTGCCGTCAGCCTGATGCTTCGCAGGCTACCGCGTTTGCCGAGGTGGCGATTTTAGTCCTGGTCGGGATGCAAGGTTCCCGTGGGGCTCGTTTCGCGGCTGGTTTCGGGTTTGCGCTGGCGGCGGGGGGTAGCTGGACCCGTCCGGATCCTTTGCAGCCGGTGCCGGAAGTGGAGGGCATTCTCGGATTAGCTCCGTGGGGGATGGCGGCGGCGTGTGTGGCGCTCCTGGGGGCGGTGGGCTGTTCTCCGCTTTTGGCGCAGGAAGGTGGGTCGACCGCGGTGCGGCGGGCGGCCGGCGCTTTGTGCGCTTACTGCCTTGTTTGTGCTTTGATGCCATTGTTCGGTGCGTTTCCGGTTCCGCTGGTGGGAATGGGTATGAGCCCGATCGTAGGGTTTTGGGTGGGAATGGGGGCGCTGATGGCCGGGATTCGCGCTGAGGATCGCTAGCGGACACTTCGCTTGGATTAGACGGATACTAGCTTTGCTACTTTATGAGAACGGTTTTGTTGGCGCTCGTTTTCGTTTTCGCGGTCAGCGGCGCGGCGCTGCCGGTGATTCCGTTTCAACTGGATCCGGAGCAGATTGTGCGCAGCCTGCGGGATCACCGCGCCGTGATGCCGGCTGCCGACTGCACGGCGCTCAGGATTTGGGCGTGCCATCCCGAAGATCCGCGACGAGTGAAGGACATTTCTTTGCGCTGGGTTCAACTGGATACCGACGATGCGTTGGAGGCGATTGTGATCGGGGAGGGGGAAGCCGAGAGGTCCAACTTCGCTTTCATCTTTGATAAGACGACCACGTGGAACCTTGTTGGCTCCTTTTCCTGCCGGACAAACAGGTGCGATGTGGATCGGATGATTCGAGTCCTCCAACTTACAGAGGACTCTCCGCCGCTGCTGATTTCTTATCAAGACTTGGGAGGAAGCGGTATGGTGATCTTCACGAACGAATCTTTTCATTTGCGCGGCGGGCGCCTTTGGCCCGCGTTTGAAGTAGTGACCTATGACTATTTC
>JAPKZA010000552.1:0-1486 GCA_026394015.1 Acidobacteriota bacterium | reverse complement strand
ATGACTATTTCCCTTTGGCTGACCCTCGGATGGTGATTCGGCGGGTCGGTGCTTATGGTGGTCACCTCATTATCCACACGATTCTGGAGAAACCGCCCGGTTCGAGTCCGAAGAACAGTTGCGAGGTCTGGCAATGGGACTCGCAGAAGTTTGCGTTTCGTCCTAACGCCGCGGCGCGCAGTCAGTATTGCGATGCCAAGAGCGGGAAGCCGATTCACGACCAACCTCTGTCGCTGCTTCCGTAGCGGCGATGGCGTGGCCGTGGGATGCTAGGATTCGTGGCTACGAAGGGGAGTTCGGATCTGGATTTGCGAAGGCTCGTTGACGCGATTTTGGCAGGGGACGACTCGCTGTTCTCTCAACTGATGGATGCCTCGGCGAGCTTCTCCGGCGGCGCGACTCGTCTGGGGCCGGAGCTTGGCGGGTCCTTCCTGAAAGAGATCGGGCACTACATTTACCAAGGGGATACTGCGCTGCATTTCGCGGCGGCTGCGTATCGCACCCGGATGGTCGACCAATTGGTGAAGGCGGGGGCAAATGTTCGGGCGAAGAATCGGCGGGGCGGGGAAGCGCTTCATGCCGCGGCCTTCGGGAGCCCTGGATCTGAGCGGTGGGACCCGGCGGCGCAGGCGGCTACGATCGTGTCCCTAATCAAGGCTGGGGCAGACCCGAACGCTCCTAACATGGACGGGGCCACGCCGCTGCATCGGGCCGTGCGAACGCGTTGCGCCGGGGCCGTACGGACGTTGCTCGAGAATGGGGCGGATCGGAATCGTCGCAACAAAAGCGGTTCGCGGGCGGTGGATCTGGCGAGGCAGACGACGGGGCGGAGCGGGTCCGGTTCACCGGAGGCGAAGGCTCAGCAGCAAGAGATTTTGGAGATTCTGGGCTGAGCTAGCGGCCGAAGATGAATCTTAGACGACGGGGGTCGGCTCCTCCGTCTAAGATTCCGTCGTGAAGCAGGATGACGGTGGGGGCGCTGCCGTTGGACCAGTCAGGCGACGCCGTGACCAGGTGGCCTTTGGCGCGGAGAGCGTCGAGCACGGGCTTGGCGACACGGCCTTCGACACGGAGACGGCCGGGGACGAATTCGTGCTGGGCGAAGCTGGAATAGAAGTGCTCAGTCTGGAACCGAGGGGCTTCGACGGCTTCCTGCGGGGACATGCCGAAGTCGATGATGTTGATTAAGACCTGGAGCATGGCTTGATCCTGGTTGTCGCCGCCGGGGGTGGACATGATGAGGTGCAGGCTGCCGTCTGGTTTGAGGACCGTGGTGGGGCTGAGGGTGACGCGGGGGCGCTTGCCGGGCATGAGTTCGTTGGCGTGGCCTTTGGTGGTGACGAAGCTCTGGAGGCGCGTCGAAAGGGGAATGCCGGTGTCACCGGCAATCACGCTAGGCAGCCAGGCGCCGGAGGGGGTGGCGTTGAAGGCGTTGCCTTGCTTGTCGACGACGTTGACGCAGGTCGTGTCCTGGACGCTGTTGTGT
>JAPKZA010000421.1 GCA_026394015.1 Acidobacteriota bacterium | reverse complement strand
GTTGCCCCGCCAACAGCCCTTATCGTTGTTCCACCAGCGGCCGTTCGTCTGGTCAGCCACCAGCAGTTCGCCGCAGGTGTTGATAGCGTTAATGCCCGCGATCGGATTACCTGACGTGAAACGGACGACCCAGTTGAGCGTCCAACCGCCTACGATGCCATTCAACACAGGCTGGCTTGCTTTCGTCAGAAAATGACGCCCCTTGCCCAGCGGCACGGCCCATACGCCGCTCACCGAAATGTTCTGCGGCTTGTCATAAGAGACAAGCTCCTTGACGGGCTTCTCATTCCTGAAATTCCACGTATTGAGGTAGTTCGCGCTTTGCAGGTTCTTCGAAAAGGTGTAAGAGAACACGAGCGTCAGGCCGCCCAAGGTGCTGCGGTCAGAGGTGAAGCGTTTGTCCGCCCGCAGTTGCAGCGCATCGTAGCGATACCAGGCCCAAGGCTGGGTGTTGTTCGTGATATTGGCAAACAAGGGGAACTGGCGGAAGAGTTCGCGGCGGGCGATGGCGTTATTCGATCCGCGGGTGCGGTTGGTCGGTACGATGCCAAAGAACGGGTTCGGTACGGTCGTATCCCCGGCCGCCGGCAAGGCTTGATACTCTTCGTTGCGCTCGAGTTGCCAGTAATCGGTGTTGATCGCCATCGAGTCACGCGACGTAATGCTGCCGGAGTAGCTCAAATCCAGCAGGACGTTTTTCAGCGTACGGTGTTGGAAGCCGAACGAGTATTGGAACGTGCGTGGAATCGGCCGCTGGCGGGCGTCAAAGGTGATGACGTTCCCGACACTGGTCAGGAGTCCGTACTCCCGGCCCTGCGGGGCCAGAATCCCGTCCGGAAACGGGTTTTCGAGCGAGAAGCGCCCCGCGAGACTGGCCGCGGGCGTTACGTCACCATCCAGCGACCGCGTGTACGCCGTCGTCTGATTAAAGCCATCCGATTGGCCGGTCTGCGTGGCCGTGCGATGGAAGATCCCAAACCCGGTCCGCAGCACCGTCGACTTATGGAACTGCCACGCCAGGCCGAGACGCGGCTGAATGTTCTGCCAGTCCGTATCGTAGATGCGTCGCGAGCCGCCCGGTTCGACGAACGTCCGTCCGCCATAAATTGCCGTCGGCGGGGGCGGATAGGGGAAGCGCGGGTTGGTCGCGTCGTAGGTCGTTTTCAACTGCCGCCAGCGGGCGAGGATCTGGTCGCTGAGCGGACTGACTTCGTTGTAGGCAAAGCCCGCGTTGGCGCGGTCGTGCCGCTCCACCCAAGGCATCTGCACGTCGTAACGCAGGCCAAGGTTCAGCGTCAGGTTCCGCCGAATCTTCCAATCGGTTTGGACGAAGAACCCAAAATACGGCCAACTGCGATAGAAATTATCGTTCCAATCCACTTGTCCAGCGCCCGGAATCCCCAACAGCAGATCGGCGAGGCCGGAGCCGTCCTGGGCGTTCAGAGCCGATCGCTGCGGATATCGTTGGGTGCCCCAGCGTGTAAATTGCAAGTAGCCATTCGATAAGCCGGAAGCGTCGAAGCCTTGCGAAGCGTAGACCAGATCGGCCCCGAAGCGGATCGTTTTTTTCCCGCGGGTGATGGTGAACGTCGGCACCAGGTTCCATTGGTTGTCGGTGCGCCAGTTCACCAGATTCGCGTTGTTCCCGAACAGGTTGGTGAACAGATCGACAGCGATGCGCGGCGGCAACTGATGGCCGATCGTGGGCGCTTGGACCGGGTTGGTCATGCCGAGGTCGCCGGCGGTGAGGCCGGAGGTGGTCTCGACGTTCGGGAAGTTCGAGGTGAACCGCCCGAAGGAGAGACGGACGTCGAACAGCGCCGAGGGCGACAGGATGCGCGTGTAACTAAGAATCGCGTTGAAGTTACGTCGGGTCGAGTTGATGTTGCCGCTGGCGGCCGCGCCCGGGATGCCGGTACTGTTGCGCCACTCGCCCCCGTCTTGAAACGTGTAAACCGCGTTGAAGCGGTTGTAACTATTGATCACGCGATCCCACCGCCCCATATACTGCTCATAGCGGTAGCGACCGACCGAACCGGCGTTGACGAAGTTATCGGTTACCCCCGCGGTATTCGGTGCCGGGTAATAGCTGATGATTTTGCGACCGACCGAGCTGATCCGACTTTGGGGCAGGACGTTGCCGGGAAACGGATCGCGAATCGTCGGGCTGGAACACGTCCCGGTGACGTCGACCTGATTCCGGCACGGATGGGCCGGCAGCGGGTCGTAAATGTTCATGTTGTACTTCGAGAAGTTCTGCCCCTCGCGCATGTCGAGCGGGGGCGTGTCGGCGACCGCCGGAAACGGGACCCGTTCGCGGAAACCCTCAAAGCTGCCGAACAGAAAATCCTTATCCCGGCGCACCGCCCCGCCGACCGTTCCGCCGAACTGGTTCGTGATGTGTTTGCCGCGTGGCGCGCCGATCATGTTGTTCTGCGTATGGTTAGCGTCGAGAATCTGATTCCGCATGAAGTTGAAAAGCGTTCCGTTCAGCTTATTGGTACCGGACTTCAACTGGGTATTGACGCTCCCACCGCCCGTCCGCCCCAGACTCGCGTCGTAGGTGTTCGTCATCACCTTAAATTCTTGGATCGCATCGACGTTGGGCGCCAGTTGAAAGCTGCCGGTCAGGCTGATCGGCGCGCCATTCAGGCTGAAGCTATTGGTGCCGCTTTTGCCGCCGCCCATGGTGAAGTTGCCATTCGTGTCCCAGCCGCGGGTGCCGGAAAAGCCTGTCGAACCGAACTCTTCCTGGGTGAAGAGTACGCCGGGCGCCAGGTCCATCAGCATGTAGACTTGGCGGCCATTCAGAGCGAACTCGCTGGTCATGCGGGAGTCGAAATTCATGCCGCCGGAGGCGTCTCCGTTCTGGATCAGTTCGGCGGCCTCCGCGGTGACGGTAACCTCCTGCGAGACGTCGCCGACCTGCAGCTGAAACGGCAGGACCAGCTTCTCGGCGACCATCAACGTGACGTTCTCCCGTCGCATCTTCCGGAAGCCGGCGGCTTCGACTTCCACGCTGTATGTCGACGGCTGCATATAAGGAAGGGAATAGAACCCTTCGGCGTTAGAGGCTGCCGTGGTCACCTCATTCGTGCTCTTCTGCGTCGCCCGAATCTTGGCCCCGGCAACCGCGGCACCGGAAGGGTCCAGGATCTGCCCGGTGACCGTGGCGCGGAAGTCCTGGGCCGTGGCGATGACGCAGAGAGTGAGGAAAAGAACGGAGATTTTATCCAAAGGTGCCTCCGCGGAACGATTTGCTACCGACCAAGTATACAAACTCGGCCTAGCCCACAAAACCGCGAACCGCGGTCAGTGTGTTACCCTCTCAAGACCTCCCCATTCGATTCGATTTTAAGGAGCCGGTTTCTCACGCCCGGTTGTTCCCTATTTGATGATGCCTGAACAGCAGACTGCCTCATTGCCCAATTCTCTTTGCCCTTCGGGGCCAACGTCTTCGGTCGGATTGCAGGGGAGATGGCCGGACGGATGGATTTCCCGTCTTTATCCAGTCAGCGTAGCGGTGCCTGCGGGCGTCGAGTTGGAGTTGCAGATCAGCGGTCGGCACGTCGCGTCTGACATCGTCCCGCTGCACCTAAGGCTTTTCGCGAACGACTTGGATTTGGGTGTCCACGAGTTGGCTCCTGGGCCGTTTCGACTTCGCCTCTCCGTCAACGCCCTGGCCGGGAGAGACCTCGCGCATCTGACTTTGGAGTGCGACGCCGCATGGCAGCCGACTGGAGGCGGGGACGACAGGCAGTTGTCGTGTTTGATCGATGCCATTCGAGTGATCGATAAAAATGCCATCGGTTACTTCGGCGATTATTCCTCCTGGGAGGAGGCGCTCGCGGAATCGGATGGATACGGAGCCCCGATCGTTTTCGAGCGGACCCGGGCCGCGTTGCTGCAGGTCAAGAATGGGACCGCCGTCCACGAGCGAGATTCCGTTCTGTTTCCGAAAGTCGAACATAACTTTGCGCTGTTGGCCGGGTTGCTCCAGGCTGTCGATAACGGCGAACTGAGCGTGCTCGATTTCGGCGGGTCACTCGGCAGCTCGTACTTCCAATGTCGACCGTTCCTGGCTTCGCTCAAGTCGGTGCGTTGGAGTATCGTCGAACAACCGGCCTATGTCGAATGCGGACGACGGGAATTCGCCGATGAGCGATTACGCTTCTACCGGACGGTCGCCGAGTGTCTCGAAAACGAGTCGCCCCAAGTGTTGCTGCTCTCCGGCGTAATTCATTACCTGGCCGATCCGTATGGCTTCCTGGCGGGGGTGCTGTCCCACCGGTTTCCTACCGTCATCGTGGACCGAACCGCATTCCTCAGCCGGGGTGTGGACCGCCTGACGGTAGAGCGGGTACCGGAGTGGATTTATCCGGCAAGTTATCCTTCGTGGTTCTTGTCGGAGGAGCGTTTCCTCTCTTATTTCCATGCAGGTTATGAGTTAGTTTCCGATTTTCCCGCGCTGGATACGAACCAACCGGAAGGAGAGAGTGCTTATTACAAAGGCTATATCTTCCGGGCGTTGGCGCTTCCGGCGGATGTCGTGATCTC
>JAPKZA010000064.1:5734-13666 GCA_026394015.1 Acidobacteriota bacterium | reverse complement strand
AGAGAGCGGCCCATCAAGCTTGTGCTGACGAACGGCTGATCCGCTGGATTGAGCGAGGGACCTATCAGTTTGCGGTCCTCTTGACGAACGATGGGCGCACCGAAAAACTCGCTGAACTTATTCGCGCAGAAGAGTTCCCCGATCTTCGCATCCAGCTTTCCGTGGCTCCAAGCCCCAGAGATCTTCCGCTCTTCATATCACCCGACAAGGAAACAACCGAATCGTGAAAACACCTCCGGTTGAACCGCCCTCAAAACCTGAACAACTCGCTACCTGGTGGCAAGACTGGGTGGACTTCGTCAGGAACCGACCTGGGCTCGTTGACGAAGTCAAAGAGGAAACTTTCTTCTGGGGAGAGCATCTGTTCATCGGTTGCGAGACTCACAACGAGTTGACGCGAGTGTCTCGTGCCGTCGGACGCCAGGCCAAGAACTTCACTGATGTTCTTGACTATCACGAAGTGGCCGATTTGCGAGCTTGGAACGAAACCAAGCCAGCGCCGCTCTTTTTGCACGAAAAGATTCTCGCCGAACACTGCTACATCGTCGGCCCGAGTGGTGCCGGTAAGTCGAGTCTTGGCATCATGCCGCTTCTGATACAGCTCATGCGAGGATCAAAGACCGTCGCCGACAAGCCGTCAGACCCCTACCCCGTTGTTGTCCTCGACCTGAAAGGCGATTCTGCTCTCTTTCACACCGTTAAGATTGAGGCTGAGAAGCGCGGTCAGAAATTTCAGTTCTTCACGACCGAAAAGCAGTCCCCTACCTACCGCTTCAATCCGTTTCGCGGATTCGACAGGGGTTCCCGATCAGTCGCCCAGCTTTGCCAGCTCATTCTTGATGCCCTGAATCTGAACCACGGCAAAGGGTATGGACGAAGCTACTACACCGAACGAAGTCGGAACGTCCTTTCGCGCACGCTGAAGCGAAAGCGAAATATCCAGTCCTTTGACGAACTCCACGCTGAACTCCGAGAGACCGTCGCCAGGGCCGACATCCGAACAAAAGGCGACGCCTTCGAGCTGCTCTCAGTCATTGAGATGCTGACTGAGTACCGCCATCGCCAAGCTCGTTCTTTTCAACCTTCGAGTTGCGGCCCAAGACTGGAAACGCGCCAATCCTCGCAATCAGCGAAATGTAATCTTAGTCATAGATGAACTTCAGCGCGTCGCCGGAGAGAATCTACAAGGGATTCTCCAGGATGCTCGCTCGTTTGGAATTCACGCGATCCTTGCAAACCAAAGCCTCACCGATCTGAAGTCCCAAACCGGATTTGACCTTGGGCCAACGATCATGACCAACACGCGCGTGAAGTTCTTTTTCAGCTCCCCCTCAGAGCGCGAATGCCACGTGTACGTCGAACGTGGGAAAGGCTTCACCGAGGCGCGCCAGTTCCCAGAGAAGGGAAACCCCTGGCTAAAGGATCTCGGACCCGAGGAGTTTGCCTATCGCGTTCGTCTCGCTTGGCCGTTCTCCTGGGAGGAATACCAAGAGCGAGATGCGCTCCCTCTTCCTTCCTGGGAAGAGATTCCAGGCGGGGATTTTTACAAGGAGGACGTGGAGCAATGGGAAGAGGAAAAGCCCGAACCCATCTCGGATGCCCTCCCCAGGAACTTCACGCTGATTCGAGACTCCGAGTGGGAAGAGCAGGTGGCCGCGATCAAGGCGCTCTTCAGGGAGGGAAACGAGGAAATGGCGGGTGACCCACTGAGCGCCGTCCAGACCATATCGCCTAAAGACGTTCAGCAAGTTTGTGATGAACTTTTGGCCTCCATAGCTGACCGAGGAAGCGACCGCTCCCGCCGCCTCTTAATGCTCCTCTTCGAGAGTTACCTTGCCGGTCGGGAGACCACTCCGACTTGGAGAGAGCTTTGGGAGAAGTGCTGGGATGAACCACTCGGCTCCCAGCGAGGTTCGGATGTCCAGCCAGCCCGCACCGTAGGCCAAGCCGTGTACCGCCTTCGAGAGATTTTGGACCGTTACTTCACCAGCGAAGCAGGCCAGCGCTTCCCGTTTCACTTTGTGATCGAGCCGAACAAGTACCGGCTTCGCATTGTCATCAAAACCACTGATAGCGAAGAGCTTAACGATCCTCCGTTCCTCGATTCGCAGTTCCCAGAGGGTTAGTCATCTATATCCGGGAGAGGTCTGAATTCCCAGCACGTCCCCTCCCTCTCGACCCTCCTTGCATTTCCCGATCACGCGTTACTTGGCTGCCCGCCACAGTTCGTCCATTCTGTTCAGGAAGGCGAATAGCGACGTAGGAGAGACCACCGTGATCCAGCCGCAGCAACCAACTTCCGTGATGACGCTCCAGCAGGCCGCGTCATACCTCCAAATCTCGAAGGCGCACCTCTCGAACGTCATCAACGGGAAGGTCGCGGGCGTCACACCGGTTCGTTGCTTTCGGATGGGCCGTCGAATCCTGATCAAACGCGAGTGGATTGAGGAGTGGCTTGAGGTAGCCGACCGGACGGGGTTGCCCCAGTGCTAAGATCCGATCATGCCAAGTTTCAACGCCTTTGCCGCAAGAAAGAGGCAAAATAATGCGTCGAAAGCGTTTTCAGAAAGGCAGCCTGCAATCCCGCAAAAACGGGAAGCATCGCATGTGGGTTGCTTTCTTTTACGAGGATGGCGAGCGGCGATGTCGGACATTGGGACCTTGTTCGCAGATGTCGAAGTCAGAGGCAGAAGCAGTACTCTCCTCAGTGCTTCGGGAGATCAACAACGGCACCAGCAAGACGACAAAGCCGGTCTACACGTTCAAGCAGTTTGTGGAGGACGTGTACCTGCCGTTCTGCCGTCGCAGTTGGAAGGAATCAACTGCGGGCACATCGGAGCAGACGATCAGCTCACACCTGATCCCGGAGTTTGGAAGGAATCTGCTTCACGCGATTCGGAGGGAAGACCTGCAAGACTTCCTCGACCGGAAAGCGGAGGATTTTTCAGCCAGTGTGGTTGCTCATCTGAGGTGGTTTCTAAACGCCATCTTCAAACTGGCGATGTCCGATGGCCTTACCCTCAACAATCCGGCAGCGGAGTTGAGGATTCCAAGAAAATGTCAGCCGGGTCGAGCGATGCGGCCCCTGACGGAAAAGGAGGTGGCTCTGCGGTGGAAGTCCGTTGCAGGTGCCAGTCTTCAAATCCAGGAGCGTGTCTACAAGCGGGTGCTTGATACGCCGAAGAATGGCAAGACTCGCGAAGGTGCGATCTCAGATGGAACGCTCAAGTTGTTAGAAGAGTGGTCCACGCTGGCGCTCGACCCAAGCGACGACGGCTTTGTCTTCCCATCCGAGAAGGTCGTTACTCCCCTCTCCCTGGACAATCTGTGGAGACGGACCATGCAGCCAAAGTTGGAGAAGGTTGGGTTGGAATGGGCAGCCTTTCAGGTGCTCAGGAAGACGAATGCCAGCCTATCCAAGAAAGCTGGTGTCGATCCAAAAGTTGCCTCCGATCAGAGGGGTCACGGAATCGGCGTCAGTCTGGAGGTCTATACGACTTCGGACTTGGAGCAGAAGCGGGCCGCGATCAACAAGCTAGAAGCCGCCGTTTTCAAGCGGTCAGAAGTCGGGCACGCAACCGCAAACCCGGCTTAATGGAATAAACGGAATAACGAGGAATCAGTGGGTCTTCCTAAGTTGTTGAAAAGTTGGAGCGGGAGACCGGGGTCGAACCGGCGACGTCCAGCTTGGGAAGCTGGGAGTCACACGCAATTTTGAGCCTTGCATTTCGCCTCAGGCCAGCCGCGCGTGGCGTACGACGTCCCTGTAGTTAGTCCGTCCCTGTATCGGTGCTCAAGCAACCAACTGTTATCCACACGGATGCTCGTGCGGTTCTTGTAGACGACCAAGGGGCTCGCGCAAGAGAAAGAGATTCGGCAGCTGCTAGCAGCGAATTTCAGGCCGGAGGTCATAACGGGGGGAGGTGCGTTACTTCGCGGGCTACGGGCTGGCGAAGACGTTTGAAAGGACTTACGGCGGGAGGTGACTGCTGGAGTTGGAAATGGGCGTCGCGGTTGCCCGGCGGCGGTGAGGGCGAGGGGTTCGGGCAGAGTGCGGAACAGGGCAACGAAGAGGGTGATCTGGCAGGGGATACGACGCGATGGAGGAGAGGCGGAGGAGGATCATGGCGAGGCCGTAGGCGCTGAGGGCAAAGGGACGCTTGCGTGGGGGGAAGTAGTCGAAGAGGAGGCGGTCGATGACGGCGAGGGCGCAAGCGGCGTTGAAGCGACGGCAGACGGGGACGGCTAGCAACTGAGGATTTGACGGGCGGTGAAGGAGCGGATATCGGCGACGGTGAGGAAGGTGACGGCGTACAAGCCTTGGGGCGGTGGAGCTAGCGCACAGATTCGGGACCGAGCTGGTGGACCGTTGGGAAGGGAGGGTTCATGATTCCTTCAGAATCCGGGGTTACCCTGGAGGCTCGGGAGTTCGAACTTTGTGGATCCTGGTAGTGGAAGATGACGTCGCGATGGGTAGGTTGCTTTGCCAAGGCCTGGAAGCAGCCAACCACACGGTGGCGCTGGCGACGGATGGGTTGCAGGGGTACCATGCAGCGCGGACTTCTCCTTTTGACGCGCTGATTGTGGATGTGATGATGCCGGGGATGACCGGGATTGACCTTACGCGGGGGCTGCGAGAAAGCGGATTGGAGGCGCCGATTCTACTGCTGACGGCGCGGGACGCGACAGCGGACGTGATCGGCGGCCTGGATGCCGGGGCGGATGATTATCTGACCAAGCCGTTCTCGTTCAAAGTTCTTCTGGCGAGGCTGCGGGCGATCTCGCGGCGTTCGGCGAGGGCACCGATTGCGGAGTTGTGGGTCGATGATTTATCACTCGATCCGGGGTCGCGGAGGGTGATGCGGGGAGCGCAACCGGTGAGTTTGACCGCTACGGAATTCCGGCTGTTAGAGTGTCTGATGCGGCGGGCCGGGCGGGCTTGTTCCCGGTCGGCGCTGATCGAGGCGGTGTGGGGATTCGAAGAGGAAGTGGAGCCGAATACGGTGGACGTTTTCATCAAGATTCTACGAGACAAGATCGATAAAGGTCGGGACCGAAAGTTGATTCAAACCGTTCGTGGCTATGGATACATCTTGCGGGAAGTGGAGTGATGCGGGGATCTGTGGGGGCGCGGCTCACGGCATGGTTTTCGGCCATTTTAGCGACGGCGCTTCTGTTGGCCGGCATCGGGGTACGGTGGGGGATGCGGCAAAGCATTCACGATACGGTGGATCGCGATCTGCAGGCGCGGCTGGAGGGAATGCGGCAATTCCTAGACAAAGAAGAGAAGGATCCGGAAAGTGGTTCGTTGAGCGAGGAACTGGCGGAGCAGGCATCAATGACAGCGGCGGGGGCCTATTTTCGGATTGCGGGGCAGGACGGGCAGTGGATTTACCAGAGTAAGGGGAGCGAGGAGTGGTCGATGCCCGGGCCCCGGTTACCGGAACAAGGGCGAATCCAAACAGTCGAGACGGGGGGCGGCCCGGCGCGGGTGCTGGCCGCATCCGTTCGGGTGGGAACGATACAAATCGGCGCGCCGTTGGGCTCTTTCTACGAGATGCTGAACGGTTTTTTGTGGACCGCGGTGGTGGTGAGTCCGGCGTTGTTGTTTTTGGCGGGCGCGGGGGGCTATTGGCTGAGCCGACGAGCGTTAGAGCCCGTGGATGCGATCACCCGGACCGCGCAAACGATCAGCGAGAAGGATTTATCGCAGCGATTGCCGGAGCGGGGGGTGGGGGACGAGTTGGACCGGTTGTCGGCGACGCTGAACGCGATGTTCGGCCGGCTGGAGAGTTCTTTCGAGCGGGTTACCCGTTTTACGGCGGACGCCTCACATGAGTTGCGAACGCCGGTGGCGGTGATTCGTACTACCGCGGAATTGGCGCGGAGCAGACCGCGGAGTGAACAGGAGTACGAGCGAGCGTTGGACACGATACAGGCCGAGAGCGAACACATTTCGGCGTTGATCGACGATCTGTTGCTGCTGGCGCGTGCCGACGCCGGCAAAGAAGAGTTCGCGGGGGAACCGCTCGATTTGCGTGAGTCTGTGCGCAGCGTCTGCGCGAAGGTGCGGGTGCTGGCGGAGGCGCGTGGGATCGGCTTGGAGGAGGAGACAAGCGCCGAAGTCCGGGTGCAGGCGGATGGACGGGCCGTTCATCGGGTGCTGTTGATTTTGCTGGAGAACGCAATTCAGTACACGGCGGAAGGCGGGAGCATAAAAGTTGCGGCGACGATGGAAGCGGGTTGGGCGAGGGTGACGGTGCGGGACACGGGGGTTGGAATCGCGGCGGAGGATCTTCCGCACATTTTCGAGCGATTTTACCGTGCTTCGAAGGACCGTTCGCGGCGCGGGGGAGGGGTGGGCCTGGGCCTGGCGATCGCCGAGTGGATCGCGGCGCGGCATGGGGGGACGATCACCGTGGAAAGCGTTTGGGGAGTGGGGTCTACCTTTATTTTGAGTTTGCCTGTATTTTCAGAGTTTATTCAGAATCAACGATGACGATAGGATGGAGCCGTAATGGTTCCCAGAGGAGATGGCGATGACGAGACTTAGTTTTTTATTGGTGGCGGCGGTGGCGGGACTCGCGACGGCCAAGTCGATCGACGTGAAGAAGCTTCCTCCGGCTGTTCAGAAGACGGTGCAGGAACAGACGAAGGGTGCGGAAATCAAGAACATTTCGAAGGAAAAGGAGAAGGGTGCCTGGCAGTATGAAGTCGAGACGATGCGCAACGGGAAGCATAGGGACTTCAACGTGGCGGCGGACGGGACCCTGATCGTGGTGGAGGAGGAGGTGGGCATCGGAGACATTCCGGCGGCGGCGAAAGCGGCGATTGAGAAGAAAGTCGGGACCGGCAAACTGACGACGGTGGAAGCGGTGACTAAGGGCGGCACCACGGTGTATGAGGGCATCTATACGGACAAGCGCGGTAAGAAGATAGAGGTGGTGGTGAAGGCGGACGGGGAGGAGGTGAAGCCATAATGCGCAGAGCCATGGTGGCGATTGGGCTGGGGCTGGCCGGGTTAACAGCAATGGCCGCGGATGACTATCAGTCCGCCTTTGCGGTGGACAAGAAGACGCTGGGTGTGAAAGGATCGAATCCTTATTTCAATCTGACGCCGGGGTACACCCTGGAGTACAAGAACGGGAAGCTTGCGGACACCATTAGCGTGCTGAACGAGACGAAGAGGATAGACGGAGTGGAGACGCGAGTGGTGGAACATCGCGAGATGAAGGCGGGCAGATTAATCGAAGTAACGCGCGATTACTATGCCATTGACGCGGTCACTAACGATGTTTATTATTTCGGCGAAGAAGTGGATGTGATCAAGAAAGGAAAGGTTGTCGATCATAAGGGAACTTGGCTGGCCGGGGAGAAGGGCGCTAAGTTTGGGTTAATGATGCCGGCTTCTCCGAAGGCTGGGCAGAAGTACTATCAGGAACAGGCACCTGGCGCGGCTTTGGACCGAGTTGAGGTGATGTCAATCGACGAGAAGATCACGACCCCGGCGGGGACTTTCACAAAATGTGTCCGCGTGCTGGAGAGCAGTCCGCTGGAAAAGACCCTTCATGATTCCAAGTGGTACGTTGCGGGAGTTGGCCAAGTGAAGGATGGGGCGATGGTGTTGGTTCGGTACGGTAAAAAGTGATGGAGCGACGAGCGCGTCGATTTTCAGCCGACGGTGGACTGGGCTTGTCGTAGACGGAAGTATGTTCGCTGTTTTTCTACTTGCGAAGACGGGACCCACGATAGAGACCGATGTCGATGCGCGGTTGACCCCGCGTCCGGTGCGGATTTGATGATGAATGAAGGAGCAGATGTAGGCGAGGGTGAGGATGGTGACGGCGTACCAGGCTTGGCGGGTGGGGGGTAAGAGGGGGGAGTGGGCATGGGGGGCTGGTCGGATTAGTATACAGGGTGTTCGTCTTCGAC
>JAPKZA010000064.1:0-5712 GCA_026394015.1 Acidobacteriota bacterium | reverse complement strand
AAATGGAAACCTTCGCGGAATTCCTTGGAAATGCGGCGGCTAAGCGGGAGTTTGTGAACGTCTTGTTCGAAGAACGCGTATTCGAGCTGATCGGCACGCTGCAGAAGCTGTCGCAGCCACTGGAACAGGCTGGTGTGGCGCACGAACTGGTGGGCGGGCTAGCCGTTTTCCTTCATGTAGAAAATGCCGATTCCACGCATTCGTCATTGACACGCGACATCGACGTTCTGATTCGACGCGACGATTTGCCGCTTGTCGTGGCGATTGCGGAACAACAGGGTTTTCGGTTCCAGCACTCGGCGGGATTGGATATGCTGCTTTATGGGGAGTCGAACAGCGCCCGTAACGCGGTGCATCTACTATTTTCCGGCGAAAAGGTGAAATCGACACAACTGGAAGCCCATCCCGGGATTCGCCCGGTACGGTCAAGTCTGCATGGTCAGGATTTCTTGGTGATTCCGGTGGCTGATTTGCTCCGGATGAAATTGAGTTCCTACCGCGACAAAGATCGTGTGCATGTCCGAGGCATGGACGCGGCAGGGCTGATCACCTCGGCGGTAGAGGGCGACTTGAACGAGGAGTTTCGATTGCGGCTCCGGCATATTCGCGAGACGGAGTAGGTAGATAGGCGAACGTTGCTGGTGCGAAAACAGGTTGACTTTGCTAACTATTTCGATGATAGTAGAAATATAAAAGGATGGAGATGGCCAAGCCCAAACAAGAAGACGTGGTCCGGTTTGCGGACATGCTGGGAGCGATGGGGACCGAACCGCGACTGCGGATCATGCGGTTACTGCTGTCGGCTCATCCCGAGGGGATGGTGGTGGGAGAGATCGGGAGTGAACTGGCCATTAGTCCTTCGACGCTGTCGCATCACCTGGAAAAGCTGAAAGGCGAGGGGTTGGTCCGGGTGAGGCGGGAGAAGACCTTTCTTTGGTATACGGCGAATGCGGACGCCCTGCAGGAGTTGCCTGGTTTTTTGTACGCCGAATGCTGTACCCGAAACAAAGCGATCGAGCCGCAGCGAATCGTCTGCCGCCAATAGGAGTTGCCATGAGTGTACGAGAGTTGGTGCAAGAGAAGTACGGCGAGGCCGCGCGACGGGTCTCGTCGGGGCAATCGAATGGTTGCTGCGGGGCGTCGAGCAGTTCGGGCCTGGATGTGGACCCGATCACGTCGGGGCTATACGATGAGGCGCAAAAAAGCGGGCTCCCCGAGGAAGCGATACTGGCTTCGCTGGGCTGTGGGAACCCTACAGCGCTGGCGGCACTGCGTGCGGGGGAGACGGTTTTGGATCTGGGCAGCGGAGGGGGCATTGACGTGCTGCTGTCGGCGCGGCGAGTGGGGCCGACAGGGAAGGCCTACGGACTGGACATGACCGATGACATGCTGGCTTTGGCTCGCCAGAACCAGGTGAAGGCGGGGGTGGAGAATGTGACGTTTCTCAAGGGGGAGATCGAGAGTATTCCGCTGCCCGACGCGTCGGTTGATGTGATCATTTCGAACTGCGTGATCAACCTTTCGGCGGATAAGGATCGCGTGTTGCGAGAGGCCTTCCGGGTGTTGAAGCCGGGCGGTCGGTTCGCGGTGTCCGATGTGGTGGTGAGGGGCGAAATTCCGCAAGAGATTCGGGACCATATGCTCTTATGGGTCGGGTGTATCGCGGGTGCGTTGCAGGATTCGGACTATGTCGCGAAGTTGGCGAAAGCGGGTTTTGAGAGTATTGCGATTGAGCCCACGCGGGTTTACGACATTGAGGACGCGCGGGCGTTTTTGAGCGCGGAGGGGATCGACGTGGATGCGATGGCACCGCTCGTGGAGGGGAAGTTCATGGGGGCGTTCATTCGCGCGGTGAAGCCGGGTGGGGCGTGCTGTGGACCGAGTTGTTGTTCGTAGGGTAGCCGATTTGAGTCATGAAGAGACGCGTTCTTATTTTGTGCACGGCGAATTCGGCGCGGAGCCAGCTGGTGGAGGGTCTGCTCCGTTGGGACCCCGGGGCCAAGTTTACCGTGGAGAGCGCGGGCAGCCGGGCGACAATCGTGCGGCCGGAGGCAATCGCGGTGATGGCGGAGATCGGCATTGATATTTCCGGGCATCGTTCGAAGATGGTGGATGAGTTTGCCGAGCAGAGTTTCGATTTGGTTCTTACGGTTTGCGATAACGCCCAGGAGAGTTGCCCGATCTTTCCGGGTCACGGGACGCGGATCCATCATCGCTTTGAGGATCCGGCGGCGGTGACTGGATCCGAACAGGAGCGGGTCGCCTCGTTTCGGAAGGTTCGCGATGAGATGCGGGCCTATTTCGTGGAGCTTGCGGGGTCGTCGTAGACTGGAGCATGTTCGCTGTTCTTCTACTCGCGCAAATGTTGACTCCGGAGATCGCCAGTCGGCTCGCGGAACTTCCGCTGCATTGCATCCGGCAGGAGTACCCGAATAAGACGGGGCATACGACGGAGAGTGATGGGGATGCGCGGCTGACGCCTCGGCAGTTGCATCCCGCCTTTTATGGTTGCTTGGACTGGCATTCCAGTGTCCACGGGCACTGGATGCTGGTTCGGTTATTGAAGACGACGAAGGGTTTGTCGAAAGAGGCGGAAATTCGGAAGGTGTTGGCGGAGAGTTTTACTCCGGAGGCGATCGCCGGGGAGGTCCGCTACTTCGAAGGCTATAAGCTGGCGAAGACGTTCGAACGGACCTATGGCTGGGCTTGGCTGCTGAAACTGGACGAGGAGTTGCGGGGGTGGGACGATCCGCAGGGGCGGGTTTGGGCGGAGAATCTGCGGCCGTTGACGAAGCTGGTGGTGGGGCTTTGGGCGGGGTATTTGCCGAAACAAACGTACCCGAATCGGACGGGTGTGCATCCGAATACGGCGTTTGGATTGGTGTTTGCGCTGGATTGGGCGCGGGCGGTGAAGGACACTTCGTTTGAGGCGTTGATTGTGCAGCGGATGCGGCGGGTGTTGCCGGCGGGCGAGTTCGCGAGGTGGTTCAACCGGTTTATGCCGGCGGCGGGGTTACTGAATTTGACTCAACCTCCGGTGGTCTCGGACCGGAGCGATTTTCAGATTGTGCACTTGGATGGGTTATATCTGAGCCGGGGTTGGTGTTTGTACGGGATCGCGCAGGCGCTGCCGCAGGGTTCGGCGCGGCGGAGGAGCATGATGACGGCGGCGAAGGGGCTGATCGACGCGGCGTTGCCGAATGTGACGGGGGGGAATTACGGCGGGGAGCATTGGCTGGCTTCGTTTGCGGTGTATGCGTTGAGCCAGGCACCGCGTTGACGTAGGATAGGGCGATGCGAAGCCTTGCGGGAAAGACGTTGTTCATCACTGGTGCGAGCCGGGGGATTGGTTTGGCGATTGCGCTGCGGGCGGCGCGGGATGGCGCGAATGTCGTAGTGGCGGCGAAGACGACGACGCCGCATCCGAAGTTGCCGGGGACGATCTATACGGCGGTGGAGGAGATCGAGGCGGCCGGGGGACAGGCGCTGGCGGTGGCGGTGGACATCCGCGATGAGGAGCAGGTAAGGGCGGCGGTGGCGGCGGGCGTGGAGCGGTTTGGGGGGATTGATATTCTCGTCAATAACGCGAGTGCGATTAGCTTGACGCCGACGGCGGAGACGACGATGAAGCGGTTCGACCTGATGATGGGGGTGAATACGCGGGGGACGTTTTTGTGCACGCAGGCTTGCTTGCCGCACTTGCGGAAGGCGGCGAATCCGCATGTGCTGGTGCTGTCGCCGCCGTTGACCTTGGAACCGAAGTGGTTTGCTCCGAACGTGGCCTATGCGATTGCGAAGTTTGGGATGAGTTTGTGCGTGCTGGGGATGGCGGAGGAGTTTCGGCCGTGGGGGATTGCGGTGAACGCGTTGTGGCCGCGGACGATTATTGCGACGGCGGCGCTGCAGGTGATTCCAAACGCGCCGGTGGACCAGGCGCGGAAGCCGGAGATTGTGAGCGACGCGGCTTGGGAGATTCTGACGAGAGAGAGCCGGGGGCGGACGGGGGAGTTTTTGATCGATGAAACGGTGCTGCGGGAGGCGGGGGTGACGGACTTCGAGGGCTATGCGGTGAAGCCGGGGACGGCGTTGCGGGAAGACATCTTCGTGTGAACGGCTTGTAACGATAGCGGGAGGGTTTCGATCTTCCTGTTATGAAGAACTTTGCGATGACCGCGATTGTTTGCGGGCTGGTGATGGCAACCGGCGCGATGGCACAGAAGATTCCGGCGGGGACCGTAATTTCGGTGCGGACGATCGACCGGATTGACTCAAAAGAGAGTGGCGTGGGGCGGACTTACCAAGCGTCCTTAGTGGATGACGTGGTGGTGGGCGGACGGACGATTGCGGCGCGCGGGGCGAATGCGCAACTGCGGGTGGTGGAGATGAAGAAAGCCGGCAAGTTGAAGGGCAACGCGGAGTTGGCGGTGACGCTGGATCGGTTGACGCGGAGCAACGGAAAGTCGGTACGGATGACGACCGAAAACAGCACGAGTGAGAGCGGCGGGNNNGCACGAGTGAGAGCGGCGGGAAGGGGAAGGATTCGGCGTTGAAGGTGGGGATTGCAGCGGGCATCGGGGCGGCGATCGGGGCGATTGCGGGGGGCGGCAAGGGCGCGGCGATTGGGGCGGGAGTGGGCGGGGCGGCGGGTACGGGACTGGCGTTGATGACGGGGCCGCATGTGGTGATTCCGTCCGAGACGCCGATGACGTTTACGGTGCGGTAGAGGCGCGGGAGAGCTCCCATTTGGCGATGCTTTCGAGGTGGACTTCGTCGGGGCCGTCGGCGAGACGGAGGGTGCGGGCGTTGGCCCACCAGGCGGCGAGGGGAAAGTCGGAGCCGACGCCGGCGGCTCCGTGGGCTTGGATGGCGCGGTCCAGAACGCGGAGGGCGAGGTTGGGGGCGACGACTTTGATGGCGGCGATTTCCGTGCGGGCGGCTTTGTTGCCGACGGTGTCCATCATGTAGGCCGCTTTGAGGGTAAGGAGGCGGGCTTGTTCGATTTCGATGCGGGATTGGGCGATATCGACGCGAATGGAGCCCATTTCCGAGAGTTTTTTGCCGAAGGCGACGCGCGAGGTGACGCGGCGGCAGAGGAGTTCGAGGGCTCGTTCGGCGACGCCGATGAGGCGCATGCAGTGGTGGATGCGGCCGGGGCCGAGGCGGCCTTGGGCGATTTCGAAGCCGCGGCCTTCGCCGAGGAGGAGGTTTTCGGCGGGGGCGCGGACGTTCGTGAACGTCAGTTCGCCGTGGCCGTGGGGACGGTGGTCGTAGCCGTAGACGGAGAGGAGGCGTTCGAGCTTGACGCCGGGGGCGTCGAAGGGGACGAGGACCATGGACTGTTGTTGGTGGCGGGGGGCGGCGGGGTTGGATTTCCCCATGAAGATAATGATTTTGCAGTGGGGTTCGCCGGCGCCGGTGGTCCACCATTTGCGGCCGTTGAGGACGTAGTGGTCGCCGTCGCGTTCGATGGTCGAAGCGATGTTGGTGGCGTCGGAGGAGGCGACGGCGGGTTCGGTCATGCAGAAGACCGAGCGGATTTCGGCGTGGAGCAGGGGGGTGAGCCAGGCGGCCTGCTGGGCGGGGGTGCCGTAGCGGGCGAGGACTTCCATATTGCCGGTGTCGGGCGGGGAGCAGTTGAAGCCCTCGGGCGCCCAGGGGACGCGGCCCATGATTTCGCACAGGGGGGCGTATTCGAGGTTCGACAGGCCGAGC
>JAPKZA010000294.1 GCA_026394015.1 Acidobacteriota bacterium | reverse complement strand
TCGCGATCACGTAAGCCAGCGACTTCTTCTCTTGTCCGTAGAAGGTCTTTTCTTGAAGCGTCTTGAGTTCCTTGGTGGTCAAGCCTTTTTTCTTTTTCATGTAGTCGAACGACTCGCACAAGAACCCCGCCGATCCGCAAGCGTCGTCGCGAATGCGCTCACCGATTTTCGGTTGGACCACTTGGATCATCGCTCGAATGAGTGGTCGGCAAGTGTAGTACTCGCCGCCATTGCGACCCGCGTTGCCCATGTTTTTGATTTTGGCTTCGTACAGGTGCGAAAGCTCATGCTTCTCGTTCTGGGATCGGAACTGCAGTTCGTCGATATGGTCGATGATCTCCCGCAGGTTGTAGCCCGATTGAATCTTGTTCTTGATTTCGCTAAAAATTTCACCGATCTTGTATTCGATCGTATTGGGTCCAGTCGCCTTCTGTTTGAAGCCGTGCAGGTACGGGATCAGCTTGTTGTTGACGAAGTCCCGGAGGTCATCACCGGTCTGCGTCTTGTTGTGGTCGATCTTGCCATCTTTGTCTTTGGGCGCAGCCCACACATCCCAGCGGTACTGCTTTTGGAGGATGTACTCGTATTTTTTCCCCTCCATGGTGGCTTCGTCGGATTTGTCCTGCTCCAAGCCGTCGAGATACTTCAGGAACAGCAGCCAGGAAGTTTGCTCGACGTAGTCCAGTTCGGTCGTGCAACCGGCCTCTTTCCAGAGCACATCGTCGATATTCTTGAAAGTCTGTTCAAACATGGGTTTCCATCCGAGTCCAGAAGCATCGTCGTAGTCAGGTATCAAACAGCCCTGACACCAAAGACAGGCTTTGGCACGATTGTCCGCTAAACCAGTATTCTACTGTGTGCCGGTCGTCCATGGTACCCTGGGGTGGTTGGACCTCAAACACCCGTTCGCCTGCGAAACGCAGGACGTTCCCTCGCGTCCATCCCGTCCCGGCCTACACGGCATCGGATATGCTTGGGGACACAAGGTGCGGGGACACAAGGTGCATGTCGAGGTCGCCCCTCAACCGCTCAACCGGTCGAGGACGGTCGCCAATTCCTACCTTTCTCGAACTGGCGTGCTGGAATAAACGCGACGAGCCATGTCACGCTTAGCGACGAACACCATGTCTTCATAACCCAGTCAAAGCACTCGCAAATAGGTATGCGCTAGAGACCGAAAGCGCATGAGTCCCGTCGCGATGGGGTGGGGATCTGGATTGACTCCCGCCTGATATCGTATCAGTCGTTCCTAAGCCCGATCGTGCGAGCGGCCTCTGTGGCCGTTTACCTCCGGTCAGAAGACTGCGGAACGCTAGTTGTGGATATGGTCGCGTGGCCCAGGGATTTCAGGGTGATTAGACCGAAACCGCCGATCACTTCGTAAATTCTTGCTCAGTTCACAAGTACTTGGTATCATTCATTCCCGGGTCGAGCCTATCTTGAGCGTTAGGCGGCATCGGTGCGGTCTACAGGATTTAGGCTGAATCAGTATAAAAACAAGTTAGATGGTAAAGTGACCACAATGGCTGATCATCGACAGGTTCAGATCGATCTTTTTCGACCTTTGCTCGACGATCCTCGCCTGACGGGCAGTGCAAGAAACCAAATCCGCATTTTTCTTGATATTCTTAATTCCCAAAGCAATGTCGGATTCGATACGACATCAGCACTATTCTACGGGTTCCTCAATAACAATGACTTCACGCACTCTTCAGTGTGTCCGCTGTCACAGCGTGAAGTAGAAAATGCCCGCAAACTATTTGGCCAACGGGCAACAATTTCCCGTGCCCACGAATCAAGCCTTCTGCGGAAAGCCTTAAAACTGCCCGTCTTCAGTGCGGTGACGACTCGAATTGACCTTTGCGACTTGGCCGTATCGTTGCTTACTTACGCCACCACTGAACGACACTTTACTTACGACGCCGTACTCGTAGCACCTCTTTACAAATACTTGAATATCCCAACGCATCTGCACCTCAACGTTTACGATCTTTATCATGACCTCCGCGAACTTAATATCGAGTACCATGATCTCATTGTAAACCTCTCTCGTCTTCGCTTTCAGCTAATTCCACCCACCGTAAAGGCCATTTCCGTAGTTTATCGTCGCCTTTTCGATAAAGTGTATCCGACGCTTCCTAGCTCACTGAATCATCTCAGCGGAGATGAACTTGAAGATTTCATTATGGAGTGTTACGACAAAGCCGGTTTCACTGTGGTACGGGTTGGAAGGTACACTACACAGCCCGACGGTGGGGTCGACATCATAGCGTATACTAACGACTTGCCTCTTGTTGGTAATTTGCGGCTGGCGATTCAGTGTAAGGCAACCGCCGGACGTATTGAATCGTCAGTCATCCGAGGGTTTAATGGGTCTCTAGATGTGTTTCACGCCAACAAGGGGGTTTTTGTCGCCAAAAGCGGCTTTACGGAAAACGCTATTTCTGAAGTGACTGAGCATCGTTACCCAATTGAACTCATGGATTACGTCAAGCTCTCGAACGCACTGCGAGAACTCGTTACTAAATCGTGAAAGCCATCTAAATCGGGTAAGGATGCCCGTTTCCTCGCACCCTCCCCACACCGCCACCGTATGCGGGTCCGCACCGGCTGTTTCAACGAAGATGAGTTTGCTCGGCCCACAAGCATTTGAGACTCAAAACTCCTTGCTCCGCTAACCAAGCATACGTCATACCCACGCCACTCGCAAACGGCATGGCCATATGGCAAATCCCTTTGCGACTTTTGCAAAAACACGGGGACTGTTTCCGTGTTTTTTCCAGACGGTATGGTCTAGGAAGGAGCTTCTTTCGTAAAAGAGCTTTGCCGCTGACCGACGAACACAGTAGAATGCTACCACGACGATCTGAAGAACCGTAATGCTGTAGAAAACATTTTACCGGATCGAAGGTCATTATCAAGAAGACAAAGACCATAGAAGCCCTGATGTATAATGGCAAACAATGCGAATTTAATCTCCGTCGAACGCTACATATTCCCCACAGGGAGCAATATCTTGGTGGATTCGAATGGGCTTTTGGTCAACCCACCAAGAAGCCCATCGGATAATGAGCTCATTAGCGCCAGCAATGCGTCCGAGCTTCCCGGAGGTATCCTTCTCGCAGAAGGCGGAATGGGGAAGACGACCTTCATGGAACAAATGAAAGGTCTTCTTCTCAACCGGTCGGTGCACCTATTCAAGCTCGGGGAATACGTGGGCGATCCACGAGCATTTATCAAAGACCTTGAGATGGAGCTGAGTGAATCTAGTGTCTCCGAACCGCAAACTGTACTGCTTGATGGTCTTGATGAGGCTCCTGACCTAGCGGGATCTGTCCTAAGGAGTATCCGCAAGTTGCCTGGATGCACAAGGGTTTGGATCTCTTCTCGCGACATTGTCGCCATACGGACAATACAGTCGGAGCGTCCTCAGCTTGTAACATACAGTCTAGCCCCCCTCTCCGAGTCCGATCTGCGTACGCTTGCTGTTCAAGCGGCCGTCGATGCAGATGAATTCATGAATACTGTCGCGCGTCAGGCCCTCTTACCTATCTGCGCCAAACCGCTCGGCTGTGAATTGGTCCTTTCGGTATTCCGTGAGAATCGTCTGATTGATGTCCCTCAGCGCGATCTTTGGCGACGTGGTATTGAGAAGCTCTGTGACGAGACGCCATCGCCGACTCGCAAACTCATAGGCGCTCCAAAATTTACGCTAGAAAAAGTTCTACACTGTTCATCCTGGATATCTTTGTGCCTCGCGCTGTCAGGAAACCACTTCGTGTGGAATGGAGAGCAGAGCAACTGTCCCCCGCAGTCACTAGGTATATCCGACTTGACCTGGGGCAGCTTCTCCAGCGACCTGATTCGCACAGCCCTCGAAAGGGGCGTATTCTCTCCGCTCGGTGATGGCCGTGTTGTATACTCGCACTCAATCTATAGAGACTACCTTGCTGCATTCGGGTTCGCACTTTTCATTCCCTCCGAGCACTGGATCTCCTTGCTCACGAATGGTCGAAGAGATACCGTATTACCGCAACGCGCGGGGATCGCTCCTTGGCTTGCGACATACAATAAAACCATACTAGCTAAGTTGTCAGACATACAGCCGGAGCTACTGCTCGGATCGGCTGATACCATTCAGGCTATCGGACCTGATCGGCTCTGCGATGCACTCATCGAACGCGCCAATGGCCTCAGCTATCTGCAACGACGCAATTTATCGAATCTTCACCGACTCAAGGGCGGTCGGACACCAGACGTACTCAGAACGCGACTGCTAGACCCAGAAGCAGGGCCCGGCGCCATTGAGCTCGCCATCGCTGTCGTCAAGGCATGTGACTATGCAGAGCTTGCTGGCTTGTTGGCGGACAGGGTGTTTGAAGTTGGCTTGAGTTTGCGTGAGAGAGTCGATGCTGCCTATGCTGTGTGTAGATTGAAAGACGATGCGGCAAAGATGCGACTGAAAGAATTGCTACCGATCGATCCAGCCACCGATCAACAGGACGATCTTCGGGGAACCGTCTTACGCGCTTGCTGGCCGGCACATCTGTCGCCTGATGAGATCGTTATGCACTTGACGGAACCACAGAAGCCCAACTACTTCGGAGCATACAGTTCCTTCCTGAACTACGACCTGCCCGTATCTTTTGAATCTGAGCTAGATGAGAGTAACGCCGAAGTTATGCTCACCTGGGCATTGCAACATATCAATGAGAATGACACTTATGATTTTTTGGGTAGGTTGTCACGTATTATGTACACGAACTGCTGGAGATTTACGAAAAATCCGGCAGTCGCGAAACTACTCGCAATCGGCTACGTGAAAGCAATTTCTGTATATCAGTCACCCTTCCTTCAACGGCCGAACGAAGTCGAGAGGATGACTTTGCACGCCCCGACAAGGGATGCCTTCTTGGAGGACGTAGATGGGCGTCTTATCGTGCTGACTGCTATTCTGATCCGCGGCGATATTCAATCGTACCAGTTAGAGGATATACCATTTAATGACTATCCTCTCTACACTCAGGATGATCTTCCCGCCTTGTTCGATCGGGCAACCGCGGATCCATCGGGTCCGCTGGCTGAGCAGTGGGCGATCTGCATCAAAGCGGTTTTATCGCGTGCGGGCTTGAATGCCTACTCAGATAAAGTTGATCGATTACATGCTTTACGTCCCGACCTGATAGATAATTCCCATAAACTTCAGGCGGAAATCGAGGCGGCTTCCTCGCGTGCCAACGACTTGGTCCAGAAATTGAAGAAGGCGGATGAAGACCGAACGAAGAAACACACCCACAATCAAGATCAGATAGATAATGAAATCAAGAAGGCACTTCATTCATCAGATCTAAAACCTGAGAGCTTCGTGTGCCTATCTTCCTTGTTGAATTCGCAGAACGGGATCCGATCGATACTGTCAATTGATATTCAACTATCACCAGGTTGGGCTTTACTTACGGTAGAGGAACGAGGCGTAATGCTCGATTTGGCTCACCGTTATATCGCGGAAGCGGACATTCCGCCTACGTCCCCGAATCAGCATCAACACAGCGTGGCGTGTGCTCTCACAGCTTTGAGGCTGCTCAAACCAAGCCTCTACACTGGTCTATCCCACGAAGTCTGGCGGAAGTGCGGAGTCGAGTTGCTGAAGGCCGCAATGGATGACAACCTGGAGCTGCTATCGCCATTGTTCGATACACTGTCAGAGCAATTTCCGGAAGTTGCAACAGATGCCGTACTAGCGGTACTTTCTCAAGAGTTACAGGGAGACTGCATTTCCATCATCAGCAACTG
>JAPKZA010000285.1 GCA_026394015.1 Acidobacteriota bacterium | reverse complement strand
GCCGATCAAAGTGGCGCTTACTCTACCGCTCGACCCCGTCGGGCTCGCCGAAATCAGATTCTAGGAGAGAGTAAGTGCTGTTTTGGACAGTAGTGAATTACTTTATATATCTCTTTCATTGAGTTCTTGCTCCGGTTCTGCGTTTCTTTGAGTGGACTAGTTCATGAACTGGATCCTTGTTTTCGTCGTACACGAGAACGCTCTGACGGAACGCTAACGCTATCCAAGCCCATTCGCTATAGGGGGATGCACCAAAATTGCGCACAGGATATGATTTTAACAAGTTCCCCATGCGCCTTCTTCTGCTTTCGCTAGGTGCCGCTGCCGCATTGGCCGCCGCCGATGACTTCGATTTCTTCGAATCGAAGATCCGTCCCGTGCTCGCCGCCCGCTGTTACGGCTGCCATAGTGGAAAGTTAAAGCAGGCCGAAGGCGGCCTCTATCTCGATTCTTCCGAACCAACTCGCAAAGGCGGCCGCAGCGGAATCCCCGCCGTCGTCCCCGGTAAGCCGGAAGAAAGCCTGCTCATCAAGGTCATTCAAGGCACCCACAAAGACCTGAAAATGCCCCCCGGCAAGCCGCTGCCCAAAGAGCAGGTGGCCGACTTTGTCGCCTGGGTGAAAATGGGCGCTCCCGATCCCCGCACCGGCGGCACCGTCGCGGCGCTGAAACCCGCCTACGACTGGGAAAAAGAGAAGAAGCATTGGGCCTACCAGCCCGTCAAAGCCGTCGCCGCGCCCGCCATCACTGACCCGGCGTGGAACCGCACCGCCATCGACCGTTGGGTGAAAGCCAAGCTCGACGAAAAGCAAATCAAGCCCCTCGTGCCGGCCTCGAAAGCCGCCCTGCTCCGCCGCGTGACGTACGACCTCACCGGCCTGCCGCCCACCCCCGAACAGTCCACCGCTTTCCTCGCCGACCAGTCGCCCCAGGCCTTTGAGAAAGTCGTCGACCAGCTTCTCGCCAGCCCCGCTTACGGCGAACAGTGGGGCCGCCACTGGCTCGACGTCGCCCGCTACGCCGACACCGCCGGCGACGCCTCCGACTATCCCGTCCCGGAGATGAGCCGCTACCGGAACTACGTGATCCGCTCCATCCAGCAGGACAAACCGTTCAACGAGTTCCTCCGCGAACAGCTCTCCGGTGACCTGCTCTCCGCCAAAAACGAAGAGGATCGTCGCGACAAAATCGTCGCCACCAGCTACCTGGCGAACTCCCGCCGCTTCGGCCAAACCGAAGGCGAGTTCTACCTCACGATCGACGACACGATCGATAACCTCGGCAAGGCGGCCCTCGGCCTCACTGTCGGCTGCGCCCGCTGCCACGATCACAAGTTCGACCCCATCCCCACGGCCGATTACTACGCGCTCTTTGGCATCTTCAAGAGCAGCAAATACGCCTGGGCTGGCACGGAACACCACCAGTATCTCGATGGTTTCGCGGCGCTCGACAAAAAGGACCAAACCCGCTTGGACCGCCAGCAGAAGCGCATGGTCGACGCCTACCGCATCGTCAAGAAGGGCGACGGGAAGGATCCTAAATCCCCGCCCGCAGAGCGTCTGGCCTACCTGGAAGCTCAAGCGGAGTTACTCCAGATTCGCTCCTCCTGGCCCGATATCCCGATGGTCTATGGCGTCTCGGATGCCAAGCCCGTCAACGCCCGCATCATGGTGAAGGGCGACCCCAACACCCTCGGCCCCGAAGCCCCGCGCGGCTTTCTCACCGTGCTCGGCGGCCAACCCGTCCCCGCCGACCACAAGGGCTCCGGCCGCGACCTGCTCGCCGGTTGGATCGCCGACGATCAAAACCCGCTTACCGCCCGCGTCTTCGTCAACCGCGTTTGGACGTGGCACTTCGGCCGCGGCATCGTCAACACCCCGAACGATTTCGGCACCCGTGGCGAGAAGCCGACGCACCCCGAACTCCTCGACCAACTCACCGCCGACTTCATCCGCGAAGGCTGGAGCCTGAAAAAACTGCACAAGACGATTCTGTTGACACGGGCCTACCAGACCGCCTCCGGCCACGTCGAAGCCAACGCCGTCAAGGACCCGAAAAACGAGACCTACTGGCGTTTCGATCGCCGTCGTCTCACCGCCGAAGAAGCTCGCGACTCCATGCTCGCCCTCAGCGGCAACCTCGACCCCGTCCCCGGCGGGCCGCATCCGTTCGCCCCGCGCGCCAGCTACGTCCAGACCCAGCACAAGCCCTTCGTCGCCGACCCCGTCGCCTTCGACCACAACAAACGCTCGGTCTATCTCTTCCAGCAGCGCTTCAAGCCGCACGCCTATCTCGACCTGTTTGACGGCGCCGATTCGAACGCCGCCACCGCCGTCCGCGTCTCTAATAACACCGCGACCCAGGCGCTGTACCTGATGAACAACGAGTTCGTGCAGAAGCAGGCCGATGCCCTGGCCGTCCGGGTTGGCATGGCCGAACCCACCGTCGCCGGCCGCGTCCGTCTCGCTCACCGCCTGCTCTTCGCCCGCGTCCCCACCCCGGTCGAGCAACAGATGGCCACCACCTTCATCGCCCAAACTACGGCACAAACGGAAGCCCGCGCCGCCTGGACGAGCTACATGCGCGTGCTCTTTTCGAGCAACGAATTCTTCTTCATCGACTAAGGGAACCACCATGCCTCTACCCCGCCGCCAACTCCTGCGCTCGCTCTTCGGGGCCTCCACGATGATGCCCGCCGTCGTGCAAAGTCTGCTCGCTGACCAACTTTCGCCGAAACAGTCCCACTTCCCCGGCAAGGCCAAGCGCGTCATCTTCCTCTACATGACCGGCGGCGTCTCCCACGTTGATACCTTCGACCCGAAGCCGGCGCTCGTTAAGGCCGCCGCCGACAAGAAAACCGGCGGCCGGAAAGGCGGCCTGCTGCTGCCTTCCACGTGGGGCTCCAAGGCCTACGGCAAGTGCGGCACCACCGTCTCCGACCTCTTCCCGGAGATGGCCGGCATCGTCGATGATCTCTGCGTCATCCGCTCACTGCAGGGCGATCACAACGACCACTTCCAGGCGACGATGGGCATGCATACTGGCTCCGTCACGGTGAAGCGCCCGTCGATCGGCTCCTGGGTCAGCTACGGCCTCGGCACCGAAAACAAGAACCTGCCGAGCTTTATTGCGCTCGCGCCCGTCCTGCCCTACGCCGGGGCGCAGGTCTGGTCGTCCGACTTCCTGCCCGGCGCTCACTCCGGCACTCGCATCGTGGGCGGCCCCCAACCCGTCGCCGATCTGGCCCGACGGGCCCCGACGGAGAAGGTTCAATCGCTGGAGCTCAATCTGCTGTCGCGTCTGAACAAGCAGCACCAGACCGCGCGCCCCGGCGACCCGGCCCTGGCGGCTCGGCTCCAGAGCTTCGAAACCGCGTTCGGCATGCAGAGCGAGATGCCCGGGGTCTTCGATTTCTCAAAAGAAACGGACGCGACGATGAACCTGTACGGCCTCGAACGCGGCCAGACGAAGGGCTTCGGCTGGCAGTGCCTCGTGGCGCGTCGGCTGGCCGAACGCGGGGTCCGCTTCATCGAGTTGATCGATACCGGCTCCTCCGGCAACTGGGACGTGCACGGCGAAATCAACAACATGATTCCGCTGGCGAAGAACGTGGACCGGCCCATCGCGGGCCTGATCAAGGACCTGAAATCCCGGGGCATGCTGGACGATACCTTGGTCGTCTGGACCACCGAGTTCGGCCGCAGCCCCTGGGGCGGCCCGCCACATGGCCGCGAGCATTACAACAAAACGTTCTCTTCGTGGATGGCCGGAGGCGGCATCAAGCCCGGTATGGTCTACGGCGCGTCCGATGAATACGGCATCGACATCACGGAGAACCTGATGTCCGTCCACGACTTCCACGCGACCATTCTGCACTGCCTCGGCTTTGATCACACGAAGCTAACCTATCGCCACGCGGGCCGTGACTTCCGCCTCACCGACGTTCATGGTAGCGTCGTGAAGGCGTTACTCGCCTAAGGAGCTTCCATGCAACGTCTGCTTCTCTCTCTGTTCTTGACCGGCCTCAGTGCCTTCGCCGCCGACATCGCCGGCAACTGGAAAGCTACGGCCGAAGGCCCCAATGGATCCATGTCGCGCACCTTCACCTTCAAGGTCGAAGGCACCAAACTTACCGGTGAAACGGTTAGCTCCATGGTCGGCAAGTCCACCATCGAACAGGGAAAACTTGACGGCGATAAGATCTCTTTCGTACTCCAGGTCAAGTTTCAGGACAACGAAATGACGATCAAATACACGGGCAAAGTCACCGGTAAGGACGAGATCAAAATGACCGCCGAGACGGGCCAGGGGGATATCGAATGGGTTGCCAAGCGCGGTTCCTAGTCGGCGGTTTTTTGCTCGTGGGTGCCCTCGCCCAGGCGGCTGACGTTCCTGATGTCGCCAAACTGCTCGTCGATGTCATCCGCATCAACACGACCAACGCTCCCGGTAACGAGGACAAACTCGCTCAGTTTCTGAAGACCAAATTCGCCCCGCTCGGCTTTGAGATCGACATCATCCAAACGCCCCAAGCGGGCAAGTCGCACTTTATCGCGCGTCTCCGTGGCAACGGCAAAAAGAAGCCGGTGCTGCTCGCCGCGCACTCCGACGTCGTCGGCGTGGAACGGGAAAAATGGACCGTCGAACCGTTCGATGGGGTGATCAAGGACGGTTCTGTTTACGGTCGCGGCGCGATCGATTTCAAAGGCGGCCTTGCCGTTTTCGCGCAGGCCATCCTCAACATCGCGAAGAACAAGATCAAGCTCGACCGCGACATCATCTTCCTGTCGGAAGCCGACGAGGAAGGCGGCCTGTACAACACGACGTGGCTCGCCAACAAGGCCTGGGACAAGATCGACTGCGAGTTTTCGCTCAACGAAGGCGGCTGGATCATCAAGGGCAAAGACGGCAAAACGTCCTACGTTTCCATCTCCACGGCCGACAAAGGCGGCGTCTCGCTCACGCTGACCGCGAAGGGCACTTCCACCCATTCGTCCATGCCCCGGCCCGACAACGCCATCTATACACTGGGCCGCGCGCTGACCAAGCTTTCGGCGTACGACACCAAGGTGAAGCTCACCCCCGAGACGCGGATGTTCTTCTCGACACTCGCCGAGGTCAGCCCTGAGCCGATGAAGACGACCTTCCGGGATCTCCTTTCGGATGACCCGAAGAAGGTCGCCCTGGCCGATAAAATCATCTCCGAAGATACGCTGCTCCACGCCATCATGCGGGACACCATTGCGCCTGTGCTGATGAACGCCGGCTTCCGTGGCAACGTCATCCCTGGCTCGGCCGAAGTCACGCTGAACTTCCGGACCATCCCGGGCACCACCACCGAAGAGCTCATCGACGAGATCAAAGGGGTCGTTGAAGATCCGCGCATCTCCATCGAGCCCGCGTCGCCGACCACCTCTAACGTCGTGCTCACCCCGGAACAAAAGCAGCAGATGGCCGCCTATCAGAAAATGCGCGCGTCACTAAAGCCGTCTCCTCTCGACAACGAACTCTACAAGGCTCTCGTGAAGCACGCCCTCGCTGTCTACCCAACTGCCAAGGTGACCCCCTACCTGTTCCAAGCCGGCACCGATTCCTCCGCCTGGCGTTCCCGCGGGATCCCCGTCTACGGTATCTATCCATACCCGATCGATCACGAAGACCTGAAGCGGATGCATGGCAATGATGAACGGGTCCCGATCGCCTCGCTGGAAACCGGAGTCGATCTGATCTACAAAACGCTCCTCGATGTAGCCGCCGCCCTGAGATGAGCGAGCTAGATGGAGCGTAGGCGCTCAAGCAAAAGCGCATTCCGAGTGACCACCGTGAGCCCGGTGCCAAATCCAATGTAGGACTCAGGGCGGGACTTTGCGATCTGCCGCCAGAAGCGTTCAATTGTCCACTGCAAGCACGGATCGTCCAGGCGAAAGCCGACCCAGCTCACGAACGTCTCCATGTCTTCCACCGGCGCAGGCTCTTCAAAAACGTACCACTCGTCGTATCCGGAACAGCAACCGTCATGAATCGTGTGCGAGCGATGTAACTCGCGGACTGTAGGCGATCTTCCACTCGTCCTGATATGCCGGTGGACTCCAATCAGTGCCCGTGAAGACTCTCCCGGCCTTCGATGTCCACCATCCCGGAACCTCCTCCTGCTTGGCGAGGTGTAGAGAACCCCCACCGATACTCGTGACGGCGAGATACTTTCCCAAAACAATTTCGGGACAAAGGAGCAGCAGCGAGGCGATATCGTCATCTACCAACGTCAGCCATTGATATCCGTTCGCCAGCGACTGGGGATTCACCCTTTCATCTTAATTCAGGCCGGCAGGAGTAAGCTGCCGACTCGGGCTTCGGCTGATCGTTCTTCCAGAGAGGGAGTGAAACTCTATCCCCGCCGATTCCGCTCTCCCCTCATGCGCTCCATTCTGGCCTTCCTCACCACATTGCCTCTCACGGCCGCCTGGAACGACTCCGTCCTCTCCGGAGCCAAGGAGTCCAGCTTCGTTTCGCCCGGTCCACCGGAACCGGCACCGGCAAGTGCGGACCCAGCCTCGAGTACCGCTGCGGCACGGTTGCTCTCCCTTCCGGACACTCGTCCACGACCATCGAACGCGTCGTCGGAGAAGTCGCCGCGTTTCGTCTACGCCCTCCGTTCTTCCGCGTCCAGCGCCGGCGTCGTCACGCTGGGTCGTTCCCCCGCCCGCGGCGGGATCCGAAGACCGAGTGATCGGTCACTTCCCGCTTGTAATAGACTTACTGGATGAAGCTACTCGTTTTTGTTACCTTCGTAACCTTGGCGTTCGCCCAGATGCCTGTGAAACGGGTGGTGCTCTATAAGAACGGAGTAGGTTACTTTGAACACCAGGGGACAGTGGAAGGCAAGCAGGACGTCTCGGTTTCCTTCACGAGCGGACAACTCAACGACGTCCTGAAATCTCTTACCGTGCTGGATCTCAACGGCGGGAAGATTAGTGGGATCGGCTACGATGCGGCGCAGGCGGCCGACCGTCGGCTGGGCGAGATCCGGCTGCCGGTGGGCGAAAAGGGGAGCCTGAACGAGTTTTTGACGGCGATGCGCGGGGCGCGGATCGAGGTCCGCAACGGCGGCGCGCCTCTGGAAGGCCGGCTTGTGAGCGTGGAGCGGAAGACGCGGGCGGGGGTGGGGGCCACACTAGAAGTGGAGTACGTCACTTTGTTGACCGCCAGCGGCGAGCTGCGGACGGCGGAGATTTCGCCGGCGTTTTCGGTGCGGCTGATCGAGCCAGGCTTGGCCGGGAAGGTGGGCCAGTATCTGGACGTGCTGGCGACGAGCCGGGATGCGGATGTGCGGAAGATGGTGATCTCCGCCGACGGCGCGGGGCGGCGGAACTTGTTTGTGAGCTACATCAGCGAGGTGCCGGTGTGGAAGGCGACTTACCGGATGGTATTGGGGTCGAAACCGCTGCTGCAGGGCTGGGCGATTGTGGACAACACGGTGGGGCAGGACTGGGAGAACGTTTCGTTGTCGCTGGTGGCGGGGGCTCCGCAGTCGTTTGTGCAGAACTTGGCGCAGCCGCAGTACGCGCGGCGGCCGGTGGTGGCGCTCTCCGAAACGACGAACCGGGCGCCGCAGACGTTTTCGAGCGGGATATTGCTGGGCCGGGCGCAGTTGGCGGGGATCGTAACGGACGCCGGGGGAGCGGCGATCCCCGATGCGCTGGTCGAGGCGTTCGACGAGAGCGGTGCCGTGATCGCCAAGACGGCGACGAACAACGCGGGAGCGTACTCGTTTAGCAACCTGCTCGAGGGCGCGGTCCGGCTGGAGGTGAGCCGACCGGGTTTCGTTGTGAAGCGGCTGGACGGCGTTCAGGTGGCGAGCGGTGCGTCGACGCGGCGGAACGTCGAACTGGCTGTGGGCTCGGTGACGGATTCGATGACGGTTGCGGGCTCGGCACCTATGGAGGTAAACAACTCTATGAGCGTGGCCCGACCAGGCCAGTTCGAGAGACTGCGGCAGTTCTCCCAGTTGCAAACCGCGCCGAAGGTTACATTTTCCGAGGCGCGGACGCAATCCCAGACCGTGGCCCAGGCGCAGGAGCTGGGCGACCTGTTCGAGTATCGAATTGAACAGCCGGTGACGATCGCCAAGAACCGGTCGGCCCTGGTGCCGATTCTGCAATCGCCGGTGGACATCGAGAAAGTCACCATTTGGAGCAGTAACAGCGGACGGCCGCAGCGGGCACTATGGCTGACGAACTCGACCAAGCTGACGCTCGACGGCGGCACGTTCAGCGTCGTGGAGGCGGAGGCGTTCGCGGGCGAAGGCATTCTAGAGGCGATCCGGCCGGCCGAGAAGCGGCTACTGACTTACGCGACCGACCTGGCCGTCAGCGTGACCACCGCCTTCGGCAGCCAGCAGCAGAAGGTGTCCCGCGTGGTGGTGTCGAAGGGGATTATGGTGCACCAGAGTAGCGTGACGGAGAAGCGGACCTACACCATTCGCAACAACGACGCGGCGGCGCGCACGATGCTGATCGAGCATCCCGTCCGCGCCGGCTACCAGCTGAAATCCGCGACCAGCCCGGCCGAAACGACGGCGACCGAGATGCGCTTTCGCGTGGCCGTCCCGGCTCGGGAGACCGTGGCGTTTCCGATTGAGGAGGCAAGAACAATGAGCACGAACTACTCCGTGGTCGAGTTGCAGGCGCCAACGTTCGCTCGCTTTGTAACGGACGGGAGCCTGCCGCCGGCCGTCGAGCAGGCGCTTCAAGGGGTGATGAACCAGAAGGCGATCGTGGCGGGTTTCCAACAGGAGATCAAACAAATCGCTGACGAAGGCGAAAAGATTGAGAAGGCGCAGGAGCGGGTTCGCGAGAACCTGAAGGCGTTGAAGGGCTCGGCGGAAGAGAAAGCGTTGGTGCAGCGCTACACCCGCCAATTAGACGAACAGGAAACCCGCCTCGCCCAACTCGAAAAGCAGGGCGACGCTGTGACGGCAAAGTTGAAGGCCGAGCAGGAGGAGCTGAACCGCCGCATCGGAGCGATCTCCCTCGACGTTACTCTTTAATCCGCTTGGCCGGCAGGTCGGCCCCGTTCTGATGCAGCACCAAACCATCGGCCGTAAACGTGATCTGCGCATCGACGACCTTGTAGAAGAAGTCTTTGGGGCCGGAAGGGTAGATCGGGACGCTCGGCTGGCCGGTGGCCTGGGCGGCGAGCTGGGCCCCTTCCTGGGTGATCGTCAGGATGAAGTTCGGCGCGAGTTGATAGCGGCCGACGAAGGCTTGCAGCGCCTGAGCGGGAAGTGCAATCTCCTTCGGCGCGGGGGCCGGGGCCGGGACCGTGTCGGCGATGCGCCTGGCGACCGTCTCGCGGCCGTTCTGCTTCAACGTCACCTGCTTTCCGTCCGCCGCAAACGTAAGCTCCGCGGGGACCACCTTCAGGAAAAAGACCGTCGGGCTGGACGGGTAGATTTCAATGCGGGGCTGGCCGGTGAGCTGGGTGGAGAGCTGCTTGCCGGCTAGCGTGACCGAGAGCTTCGCGCCGGGGGCGAGTTCGTAGACGCCGACGTACTTCGATAGGATGGACGGTTCGACGGAGACCTCGCGCTGCGGCGTGTTGAGGGGGTAC
The DNA here is from genome assembly GCA_026394015.1 of Acidobacteriota bacterium. GTDB lineage: Bacteria > Acidobacteriota > Terriglobia > Bryobacterales > Bryobacteraceae. The sequence continues at coordinate 36,747 of JAPKZA010000285.1, read as the reverse complement.
CGCGAGTCGGCGAGGTGGAGGCCGATGTCGTCCACCGAGATGGCGAAGTTCGACAAGACCACCGCCGCGCGCTTGTTGGCCGGGGAGCAGGCCATCATCGAGGTGTAACCGCCGGTGCCGCCGTTATGCCAAAGCAGCGGCTCCGGGAAACGGGTGCTCTGCTGCCAGGCGAGTCGGACGGGGCCCTGACTCAACGCAAAGGCGGGAGCCAGAGGCGTCTGTTTGATGCCGCAAGCGGCGGCGGCGAACTTCAGCATGTCGTTGACGGATGACCGAATGGCTCCGGCACCGGCCAACGTGGGCAGGTCCCAGTTGGGGGCCGGGGCTCCGCTGGCGGCGTGGCCGGGGACCAGCCGAGCCCGTAGAGCAGGCGTCAGCGTGATGACGGTGGAGGTCATGCCGAGCGGGGCCAGAACGCGTTCGCTGAGCAGAGCCTCATACGACTTCCCAGCCCGCAGCGCGAGCACATGGCCGAGCAGGCCGACGCCGAGGTTGGAGTACTCTTCCTGCGCGCCGATGTCGCGGGTGAGGATGTAGGAGTTCAGGAACGCGTAGAGGTTGTCGACGGTGTAGTCGGCGTAAGGGTTGGTCGGATCCTTGGGCTGGAGATTGGTCGGAAGCCGGGGCAGGGCGGACTTGTGCGTCGCCAGATCCTGCAGCGTGATCTGCTTGCCGTGGCGTTCGGGTACCTTCACGGTCTTGGGGAGGAACTTCGCGATCGGGTCGGCGAGAGCGACCTCGCCGCGGTTGACCATGTCGGCCAGCAGCGTCGCGGTGAAGACCTTGGAGATGGAGCCAATATCGTAGATGGCTTCGGCGTCACCGTAGAGCGTCGCGGGGCGGGTCGCCTCGACGACGCCGGCGACGGCACGGCGTTCCTTGATGATGGCGTCGGTCTGGCCGAACGCGCAGAGGGCGAACAGGGCAATCGAATAGCGCATGCCTCCTATTCTGCCGGAGTGAAGAGGCCGAAGGTGAAGACGTGGGTGGCCGAGCAGATGGTGACGTACTGCTTGCCATCGACGGTATAGGTGATGGGCGAGGCGGTGATGTTCTGGCTCGTGCCGAAGTGCCACAGGTGCTTGCCGGACTTGGCATCAGCGGCGACGAGGTGGCCGGTATCGTCCCCGAAGAAGAGGACGCCGCCGGCGGTGGAGACGGTTCCGGCCCAGGCGGTGGCGGGGCCGGGCATCGGATACTCCCAGACGCGTTTGCCGGTCTGCGGATCGATAGCCCGCAGCAGCAGTTGGCCGGGTTCAGCCGGGATCTGCTCGCCGCCGGTGCCGGCAAAGCCGATCATGGGCTTGGGCTCCTTCACGGACGAGCTGTAGATATCGCACTGTTCGAGCGTGGGGAGGTAGAAGAGTCCGGTCGAGGCGTTGTAGGAAGGCGACATCCAGTTGGCCGCGCCGCGCACGGAGGGGCAGGCGCGGGTGCCGCCGGGCGTCGGGTCCTTGCCGGGGACGAGGATGGGCTTGCCTTGGGGGTCAATGCCTTTGGCCCAATCGAGCTTATCGACGAAGGGCGTGGCGCGGAGGAACTCGCCGGTGACGCGGTCGAGGACGTAGAAAAAGCCGTTGCGGTTCGGGTGCACGACGATCTGACGGGGCTTGCCCTGCCAGGGCATATCGATGAGAACGGGCCAGGATTGGGCGTCCCAATCATGCGTATCGTGGGGCGTGAACTGGAAGTGCCACTTGAGTTTGCCGGTGTCGACGTTGACGGCGATGAGCGAGTCGGAGTAGAGATTCGCGCCGAGGCGGTCGCCTCCGTTGAAGTCGGGCCAGGGGTTGCCGGTGGTCCAGTAGAGCAGGTTCAGCTTGGGGTCGAAGGTGCCGGAAAGCCAGGTGCCGCCGCCGCCCCATTGACGGACTTCGTCCTTGGACCAGGTCTCGGCGCCGGGTTCGCCTTTGGCTGGGATCGTCCAAAAACGCCAGAGTTCGTCGCCGGTTTCGGCGGAGAGGGCGGCGAGGAAGCCGCGGGCGCCGGAGTCGCCGCCGCCCATGCCAACGATGATTTTGTCTTTCACGGCGAAGGGGGCCATCGTCGCGAAGTAGCCGTCTTTGGTCTCGGCGTATTTCTTATGCCAGAGGATGGCGCCGGTCTTGCGATGGAGGGCGACCAGGTGGCAGTCCGAGGTGACGAAGTAGACCTTGTCGCCGAGGATGGCGGGTCCGCGATTGACGCGGGAGCCGACGGCCTGTTCATCGCGATAGACCCAGATTTTACGGCCGGTGCGGGCGTCGAGCGCGTGGAGTTGGTTCGAGTTGGTGACGTAGAGGATGCCGTCGTAGACGATGGGAACGGCTTCGAGTTTCTTCGCGTCGGGGACATGATAGGTCCACTTGGGGACGAGATTCTTGGCCGTGACCGGGGTGATCTGCGTGAGGGCGCTGTGGCGCTGGCCGGAGTAGGAGCCGGCGTAGGTGAGCCAGTTGGCGTTGGGGCCGGCGAGGATGTCTTCGTATTCAACTTGGGCGAAGGCGGCGGAAGCCGCGACGGCGGCGAGGACGAGAAGGAGAGTCGTTTTCATTAGTTGGCTCCGCGGGCGGATTGGCGGCTGAGGAATTTGATGAGGTCGCGGCGTTCGGTGGCGGTGAGCGAGTCTTTGTAGTTGCTGGGCATCGGGCTGCCGGGGAGGAGCCGGGAGTCTGAGACGTCGGCGGCTTTGACGAAGTGGAGGTCGCCTTTCGAGTCCTGCAGGGTGTAGTCGTAGGTGGTGTAATCGCGGAGAACGCCGTTCAACGTTTTGCCGGACTTCAAGTGAAGCGTGGCCCGTTGGTAGCCGGGAGCGATGCGGCGGGCGGGGTCGAGGACGGCCTCGCGAATGAGGTTGAGAGGCCGCTGGTGGCCGACGCTGGTCAGGTCCGGCCCTGACAGGCCGCCCTTGCCGGCGATCGCGTGGCACTGCGTACAGCCGCCCTTGCCGAAGTAGACGGCGGCGCCGGCCTGCTCATCGCCTTCGACGGGGATTTCAAAGGCCGGGGCGACGAGGGCGCGGACGTAGGCCATCACCTGCCACAGCTTGTCATCGGGAAGGTTGGTGGGCGGCATGTCGGTGCCGGCGAGGCCGAACTTGATGGCGTTGAACAGCACTTCGTCGGTGGAGCGCGAAACGGCTCGACCGGTCATGAGATTGGGGCCGCGGCCGCCTTCGCCGGTCAGGCCGTGGCAGCCGGAACAGGAGGTCATGAAGAGCTGACGCCCCGCGGCGACGTCCTCCGCTTTGAGCGGGGCGCGTTGGGCGGAGGCGGTGAGAGTAGAGGCTAGAAGGAGAACAAGGATTCGCATGGGACTGCCCTCCAAATTGTATTCCACTAGACTTGGACCATGCGGTTACTAGGTTTGGTTTTGCTTTGCGGGCTTTGCGCGGCGGCAGCCCCGAGGAAGAAAATCGGCCTGGCGCTGGAAGGCGGAAGTTCGCTGGGGTTGGCCCATATCGGGGTGCTCGAATGGTTTGAAGAGCATCGGATTCCGATCGATTTTGTAGCCGGGACCAGCATGGGGGCGTTGGTGGGCGGGCTCTATGCGACGGGGCGGTCGCCGGCGGACTTGCGGGCGATTGTGAAAGAGGCGCCGTGGGAGACGCTGCTGGCGGGGACGATTCCGTTTCGCGATCTGTCATTTCGGCGCCGGGAGGATCGGACGGCGTATCCGAACCTGCTGGAGTTGGGCTTGAAGCACGGAGTTTCGTTGCCGAGCGGATTCAACCAGGGGCACGAGATTGGTTTGTTGCTGAGCCGATGGACGCTGGCGTATCCGGAGATGGATTCGTTTGACGATCTGCCGACGCCGTTTCGGAGCGTGGCGACGAATCTCGAGACCGGAGAGGAGGAGGTGTTTCGGAAGGGGGTGCTGGCTGATGCGCTGCGGGCGACGATGTCGCTGCCGGGAGTTTTTAAGCCGGCGAACCGGGGCGGGAAACTCTACGTGGACGGGGCGCTGCTGCAGAACCTGCCGGTGGATGTGGCCCGGCAGATGGGGGCGGACATCGTGATCGCGGTGCATCTGGCCAAGCCCCCGGTGGATCCGAAGTCACTGGGTTCGTTTCCGGGCGTGATTGACCGTTCGATCGGGATTGTCGTCTCGGCGAACGAGATGCGGATGATGGAGCGGGCGGACATTGTGGTGACGGTGGATCTGGCGGGGTTTGGTACGAACGATTACCCGCGGAGCGGGGAGTTGGCCGATGCGGGGAAGGCCGCGACGGCGAAGAAGGTGAACATTTTGGAGACGTTCGCGTTGGCGCCAGCGGAGTGGGAGGCGTATCAGAAAGCGCGGCAGGGGCGGCGACGGGCGGAGCCGACGCAGGTGTCGTCGGTGAAGGTGGAGGCGGTGGATCGGGGCCAGTCGAAGCTGCTGGCGGAGACGGTGGGGCCGGTCGTTGAGGCGGCGTGGAATCCGTTGGTGTTGGAGAAGGTTTTGACCCGGGCGGTGGGCGCGGGGCGGCTGGCGTCGGCGCGGTACTCGGTGCGAGGAAGCGAGTTGCTGGTGCAGGCGGAGGAGCGCGTGAACGCCCCGCCGTTCTTGCTGCCGCTGCTGGAGATCGACGGCAGCGATTTGGGGAACATGCGGGTGTCGGCCGGGGCGCGGGTGACGTTCATGGGCCTCGGCACGTCGCGGGCGGAGTGGCGGACTGATCTCGTGGGTGGGTCGCGGTTTCGGCTGGCGAGCGAATACTGGCTGCCATTTGGCGAGCGGAGCCGTTGGTTTGGGGCCACGCGAGGGTTTGTCGGCGATGCCGCGTTTCCGTTGTATTTAGGCACGGCGCAGGTGGCGAACTACCGCTTGCGCGATGCGGGGCTGGGGGCGGATGTCGGCTATCAGTTTGGCCAGGCGGCCGAGTTGCGGCTCGGCTACGCCACGAAGTGGCTGGCGGCGCGGCGGCGGATCGGCAGCCCGATTCTGCCGAACTTCAGCGATCGGCTGGACGTGCCCGGGGCGCGGTTTCGATACCTGGGTTATGACGACCCGATTGTGCCGCGGTCGGGCGGTCGGGTGGAGGCGAGCTATGAGTACGTGATTGGCCGCGGGCCGCAGGCGGAGTTGCAACTGAGCTGGTTCCAGCGGGTGAGCCAGAACGGGTCGTTGTTCAGCGGCGTCTCCGGCGGCACCGCGATTGGGGCGCAGACGCTGGGCTTCGGAACGTTCTCGCTGGGGGGCCCGTTGCGGCTGCCGGCCTATGCGACCAACGAGCTCTTGGGGAATCAATATTGGCTCGGCACGGCGGGTTACTTGCAGGAGTTACGGCCGGGGCTTTCGATTCTGGGAACGCGGCTATACGGCGCGGGTTGGGTGCAGATGGGCAAGATGTATGGCTCACCGCTCTACCCCGGCGTGGCGGCGAGCGCGGCGGGGGCGGTGCTGGTGCGGACGTTCATTGGCCCCGTGTACCTGGGGGGAGCGTACGGGGATCGGGGCCATGGTCGGGTATTCGTCGGGGTGGGGCGGTTCTTCTAAACCCGGTTCCAACTGCCGATGGCGCGGGACTGCTTCTCCTGACTCAACATGCTGAGCGAGGCCGTGCTGAGCGCCAGACGCGGCGCGAGCAGGCGGGGGTCGATCCCGATCCAGGCGCAGGCGAGGAAGCGGAGCAGGTGGCCGTGGGAGAAGAGCAGCACGGGACCATCGGCTTCGAGGCAGGCGTCGATGACGTTCTGCGCGCGGGCGGTGACCTGGTCGACCGACTCGCCTTCGGGGGGGCCGTCCTTCCACAGGTTCCAGCCGGGGCGCTCGGCGACCAGGTCGGCCGTCAGGCGGCCTTCTAGCGCCCCGTAGTGCCACTCGGCGAGATCGGGGTGGACTGTGGCGCCATCCCCGTAGCCGGCGATGCGGCAGGTCTCCTGGGCGCGCTGGAGCGGGCTCGTGAGGACGAGGCTAAACTTGCGCCCGGCGAGAAGGCGGCCGAGCGATTGGGCTTGCTCGATGCCGCTGTCCAGCAGGGGTAAATCGGTGCGTCCGGTGTGTTGACCGGAGAGGCTCCAGGCGGTCTCGCCGTGACGGGCGAGCCAAATTTCAGCAGACTTAGGCATTTCGACTTTATACTGCCACATATGCCCCTCTTTCTTCTCTTGATGTTTGCTGGCCTGCTCGGAGCCTTTCCGATGCAGGTACGCAAACGTTTCGACGGCGACCCGAACCAGCCGAATAAGCGGATCACCGCGATCCAACTTTCCGACAGCGGAGAGATTCGCGCCATCAGCGAAGGGCAGCTTTTCGCCTACGCGCAAGGCAAGTGGAGTAACCAGGGCGAGGCGAAGGAAATGATGCCTACGGAGCCCGTTACGGCGCCGGGTTCAATTCCCGTGCGACCGGCGACGTGCAGCGCCAAGGCGGCCGATGGGTCGGTTTGGTACGGGACGGCGAAGGGTCTGCTGCATCAGGAAGGCAACGAATGGGAGTATCGGCAGGGGCAGCGTTGGCTACCGAACGACGAAGTGGTGGCCGTGGCCGTGAACAAACGGGGCGACGTGGCGGTGGGTACCGCGGCCGGGGTCGGGCTGATTCAGATCCGCGACATTACGCTGGCCGATAAGGCCAGACTCTACGAGGACGCGATTGAAAAGCTGCATCGGAGGACCGAGTTCGGCTACGTGATCGAACGGTCGGCGATCGGGGTGAAGGACAGCGACAACGACGGGCTTTGGACGAGCATGTACGGAGCGGCACAGTGCTTTGCGTACGCGTTGAAGAAGGATGCGGCATCGCTGGAGCGCGCGCGGAAGGCGTTTCGTGCGGTCGCGTTTCTGAGCGAGGTGACCCAGGGCGGAACCCCGAATGGATTGCCGGGTCTGGTGGCTCGGTCGATTCTGCCGACCTCCGGGCCGGACCCGAACGCGAAAGCGTATACGAAAGAAACCGACGCCGCGATGCAGAAGCGGGATCGCAAATGGAAGACGCTGGTGCCGCGCTGGCCGAAGAGCGCCGACGGCAAGTGGTACTGGAAGGCCGACGTCAGTTCCGACGAACTGGACGGGCATTTCTTCTTCTACGCGCTGTACTACGACCTGGTGGCGCAGACGCCCGCCGAGAAAAACGAGGTGCGCAAGGTGGTGCGCCGGATCATCGACCATCTCGTGAAAAACGACTTCAACATGATCGACTGGGACGGAAAGCCTACCCGCTGGACGGTCTTCTCGCCGGCGCAGTTGAACAAGGAGAAAGACTGGTGGCAGGAGCGCGGGCTGAATTCGCTGAGCATTTTGGCGTATTTGAAGGTGGCTCACCATGTCACCGGGGATAAGAAGTATCACGAATTGGCGCAGTGGCTGATCAAAGAGCATGGCTATGCGCAGAACGCGATGTTCGCGAAATTGTCGCAAGGCGTCGGCGACGGCAACCAGAGCGACGATGAGATGGCCTACATGGGCTACTACAGCCTGTTGCAGTACGAGACCGACCCGGAGCTAGTGGAACGCTATGCGTTCTCGTTGAAGCGCTATTGGGATTTGGACCGGCCGGAGCTGAACCCGTTTTTCAATTTTGTGGCGGCGGCGACCTTGAAGGGCAAGAAGTTCGACGATCCGCATCGGATGTACGATTTGACGCCGACGGGGCCGTGGCTGGAAGAATCCGTCGATACGCTACGGCGGTTCCCGTTGGATTTGCGCAACTGGGCGGTGAACAACAGCCAGCGGCGGGACATCAACCGGATTGGGCAGGGCCGGGGGATGAAGCAAAGCGGCAAGGTTCTTCCGGTGGATGAGCGGATGGTTTTCCACTGGAACCACGACCCGTTCCGGCTGGATACCGGCGGCGACGGGAGCTCGCTGGCGGACGGGACGTCGTACCTGCTGCCTTACTACATGGGGCGGTATTTGGGGTTCGTGAAAGACTAGGCGACCATCTGCTTCACCAGGTTGCCGTGGACGTCGGTCAGCCGGAAGTAACGACCCTGGAACTTGTAGGTCAGCTTGAGGTGGTCGACGCCTAGGCAGTGCAGCAGAGTGGCCTGCATGTCGTGGATATGAACGGGGTCGCGGACGATGTTGTACGAGTAGTCGTCGGTTTCGCCGATCGTCTGGCCGCCCTTAATCCCGCCGCCGGCGAACCACATGGAGAAGCACCGCGGATGATGGTCGCGGCCGTAGTTGGTCTCCGTCAGGCGGCCCTGGCAATACACGGTACGACCGAACTCCCCGCCCCAAACGACGAGCGTATCTTTCAGCAGGCCGCGCTGCTTCAGGTCGAGAACGAGAGCGGCCGAGGGCTGGTCGACGGCTTTGGCTTGCAGCGCGAGATCGCGCGGCAGGTCGCCGTGTTGGTCCCAGCCGCGGTTGTAAAGCTGCACGAAACGGACGCCGCGTTCGACGAGACGTCGGGCCAGCAGGCACTGCTGGGCGAAGGTGCCGGGCTTGCGCGATTCCGGGCCGTAGAGGTTGTAGGTCGCCTCGGTTTCCTTCGATAGATCCGTGAGTTCAGGAACCGACGTTTGCATGCGGTAAGCCATCTCGTACTGCGCGATGCGCGTATCGATTTCGGGGTCGCCGAGTTCGGCCGAACGCTGCTGGTTGAGCTTGGCGGAGAGGTCGAGGATATTCTTCCGGGTGGTGGGCGTGATGCCGGCCGGGTCGTTCAGAAAGAGCACCGGATCGGTGCCGGAGCGGAACTTTACGCCTTGATAGTTCGACGGCAGGAAGCCGCTGGACCAGAGGCGGGAAAACAGCGGCTGGTCGACGTTGATGCCGCTTTTCTGGCTGATCATGACGACGAACGCGGGCAGGTTTTTGTTTTCGCTACCGAGGCCGTAGTTCACCCAGGAGCCGATGCAGGGGCGGCCCGGTTGCTGCGAGCCGGTTTGGATGAAGGTGATGGCGGGGTCGTGGTTGATCGCGTCGGTATTGACGGAACGGACGATGCAGATATCGTCGGCGATCTTCTGGTGGTAGGGGAGGAGTTCGGAAAGTTGAGCCCCGGATTGGCCGTACTTGCCGAACGAAAAAATCGAGCTCGCGACGGGAAGCGTGGACTGGCCGGAGGTCATGCCGGTGATGCGCTGGCCCATGCGGATGGAGGCCGGCAGGTCCTGGCCCTGGAACTTCTTCAGCATCGGCTTGGGATCGAAGAGGTCGATCTGCGAAGGGCCACCGGACATGTGCAGGTAGATGATGGACTTCGCCTTGGTAGGCGTAGCGCCGGAGAGCAGGCTGGACAGAGCGAGTTGGGAGAGGAAATCGCGGCGGGAGTTCATGGCTTATTCCTTGGTGATGACTTCGTCGAGGTTGAGGATGGCCGAGGCGACGCTGGTCCAGGCGGCGAGTTCAATCGGATCGCGGTACTTCGATTTGGACTCGCCGATGGCGATCAACTTCTGCGCGTCGGCGGGCTTGGCTTTGTACTCGGCGATCTGCTCGAAGGCCGTTTGGCGGAGCAGTTGGAGTTCGGTCGGGTTGGGGTAGCGGGCGGTGGCGATGCGGAACATCAGGCGCAGCCGCTTGGTCTGATCGGGGCCGGCTTCGGCGAGCGTGCGGTCTGCCAACTGACGGGCGGCTTCGATGAAGGTCGGATCATTCCACAGGGCCAGCGCCTGCAGCGGGGTGTTGGTGGTGGCGCGGCGGGCAACGCATTTTTCGCGGTCGGGGGCGTCGAAGGTCGCGAGCTCGGCCGGGGGCAGCGTCCGTTTCCAGAAGCTGTACATGCCGCGGCGATAGAGGTCCGGCCCGTGGGACTGTTCATAGCGCTGGGCCGAGAACTGGGCACCGTAGGCGACGTCCTCCCAGAGGCCGGGCGGTTGATACGGCGAAACCGATTTGCCGCCGATCGAAGGGTTCAGCAGGCCGCTGACGGCGAGCGCGTTATCGCGAACCGATTCGCCTTGCAGACGGAAGCGCGACATGCGGGCGAGGAGCCGATTCTCGGGGTCGCGTTCGTGCAGCGCGGGGGAGCTTTTGGCAACCTGCCGGTACGTGGCGGAAAGGACAATCTGCTTCTGCAATCCCTTCATATCCCAGCCGGATTCGACGAACTGCGTGGCGAGGAGATCGAGCAGTTCGGGATGCGACGGCTGCTCGCCCTGGCTGCCGAAGTCTTCCACCGTTTTCACGAGGCCGGTGCCGAACAGGTTCGCCCACATGCGGTTGACGGCGACGCGAGCCGTGAGCGGATTGTCCGGGCTGACGAGCCATTGGGCCAGACCGAGGCGGTTGCGCGGCATGCTGGCCGGCATGGGCGGCAGGAAGGCGGGCGTGGCGGCGGATACCTTTTCGCCCTTGCGATCGTACTGGCCGCGGAGCAGGATGAAGCTCTCGCGCGGGTCGTCGCGTTCGGCCATCACCATCGTGGTCGGGATGGCCTCTTCGAGGGCCTTGCGCTCGGCCTTGAGTTGATTGAGACGGGCGTAGAGCGACTTCGTTTCGGCCGGGGCGTCATAGGTGAGGTAGTACTCCCGAACGGTGGCCAGTTGCTCTTTCGACCGGCGAATGCCGGAGTTGGCCAGAAGATAACGGACTGGTTCGACGACGGCGAGTTGATGGGCTTCGGCGGGGGTGAGCTCGCGATTGTAGATGCGGAGGTCGTCGAGGGTGCCGACGAGTTTGGTCACCGTTAGCGGCGCGTTGGTCTTGAAGTTGGCGGTGCCGAGCGAGTTCTTGGTCGTGACGAGTGCGGCGGGCTTGCCGTCCTGGAGCAGGGTGAACTTGCCGCGGCCGTCGTAGTTCAGGGCGAAGTGGACGAAGTCGCCGTAAGGGAAGGGCTGGGCGGTTTGGAGTTCGAGGGCGGCGCCGTTGGGCCCGAAAAACTTGATGATGAGATGGGATCCGCGGCGCAGATCGCCGATGCTGAAGATGGTGTCGTGGGTGAAGAGCCAGCCGGTTTCATTCTTCTGCTGGAGGATCGTGAGCGGCTCGATGTTGTTGCCGCCGCGGAACCAGTAGGCGATGGAGAAGGGCTTGGTCGAGTCGAAGTCATGCGACGCCGGGGCCTCGGCGAGGGAGGTGGAATCGAACGTGGCGGCCTGGCCGACGGGGCCGTCGCGCGGCGTCGGCGGCAGGCCCAGGTAGCGGCCGTGGCGATAGGTGCCGGTCGATTCGAGCATGTTGCCTTCGAACTCATAGTGGGCCAGCAGGCCTTGGCGGGACGGTTCGGCGAAGGTCTTCGACGCTTCCCAGGTTTTGAGTTGGTCCGGGATTTTCGCCGCTTCGAGTTGCTTTTCGCGGGTGGCGACGGCTTCGTTAATCTCCTTGAGCAGCCCGGCTTGGGTTTCCGTGGGCAGGGCTAAGAACGGAGCGGCGTTGCCCTTCTGGCCGTCGAGGCCCTTTTCGGCGACGTTATTGAAGAAGGCGAAGAACTGGTAGAAATCCTTCTGCTTGATCGGGTCGTACTTGTGATCGTGGCAGCGGGCGCAGCCGACGGTGAGGCCGAGCCAAGTGGTGGTCGTCGCTTCGACGCGGTCGATGACGTACTCGGTCTGGTACTCCTCGGGAATGGCACCGCCTTCGTAGTTGATGACGTGGTTGCGGTTGAAGCCGGAGGCAACTTTTTGCTCACGGGTCGCGTTGGGCAGCAGGTCACCGGCGAGTTGCCAGATGGTGAACTGGTCGTAGCGCATGTTCTTGTTGAACGCGCCGATGAGCCAGTCGCGCCAGGGGTACATGTCGCGGTGGGAGTCGATGTGATAGCCGTGGGTATCGGCATAGCGGGCGAGGTCGAGCCAATGCATGGCCTGCTTTTCGCCGTAGTGCGGGTTGGCGAAGAGGCGGTCGACGACCTTCTCATAGGCCTGCGGCGACTTGTCGGCGAGGAAGGCATCGAGTTCGGCGGGGGTGGGCGGCAGGCCGGTCAGGTCGAGGGTGACGCGGCGGAGTAAGGTGGCCTTGTCGGCGAGGGGGCTCGGCTTCAAGCCTTCCTTGGCGAGGCGGGCAAGGACGACGGCGTCGATCGAAGTCGCGGCGGGTTTGACGGGCTTGGCGTAAGCCCAGTGCTCTTCCCATTTGGCACCTTCGTCGATCCACTGCTTCAGCGTGGCGACCTGCGGTTCGGTGAGCTGAACCTTCGCCGTCAACGGCGGCATGTGGAGGGCTTTGTTGGCGTGGGTGATGCGCTTGATCAGCGGGCTGTCGGCGGATTTGCCGGGGACGATGGCTTTGGCGAATGCGCCTTCCTTGGTATCGAGCCGAAGCTTGGCCATCCGCGACGAATCATCGGGCCCGTGGCATTGGAAGCAGGCGTCGGAGAGGATGGGTCGCACGTCGCGCGTGAACTCGACGGGTTTGGCGAAAAGAGAGACTGTGAACAGAAAGGCGAGACACCGCATGATCCTGAGTTTATACTTCTTGGCATGGATCGTCGACAGTTCCTTAGTTTGAGCGCGGGTGCGCTGGCTGCGTATGGGCAGGAGAAGCCGAAGCGAGTGGGGCTCATCGGTACCGGGTGGTACGGCAAGAGCGACCTGTTCCGGCTGATTCAGGTGGCCCCGGTGGAGGTTGTGTCGTTGTGCGACGTCGATAAGACCATGCTGAGTAACTGTGCCGACATGGTGGCGCAGCGGCAGGTCTCGAAGAAGCGTCCGCGCACGTACGCCAATTACCAGGAGATGTTACGCGAAAAGGATCTGGACATGGTGCTGATCGGGACGCCGGACCATTGGCATGCGCTGCCTTTCCTTGAGGCTTGTAAGTCTGGGGTCGATATCTATTGCCAAAAGCCGGTGTCGGTGGACGTGACCGAAGGGTTGGCGATGCTGAACGCGGCGCGGAAGTACAAACGGGTGGTGCAGATCGGGACGCAACGGCGGAGCACACCGCACTTGATTGAGGCGCGGGACGAGATCATCAAAACGGGTAAGTTGGGGAAGATCGCGTATGTGGAGGTGTACTGCTACTACCACATGCGGGCGAAGGACCGGCCGGCGACTCCGGCGGTACCGAGCGAGTTGGATTACGAGATGTGGACCGGCCCGGCACCGATGCGGCCCTGGAACGGGTTGCAGCATCCGCGGCGGTGGCGGGCGTTCGAAGAATACGGCAACGGCATCATGGGCGACATGTGCGTTCATATGCTGGATATGGTGCGGTGGATGATGGATCTGGGTTGGCCGGTGAAGATCTCGTCGGCGGGGGGAATCCTGATTGACCCGGGGAGTGTGGCGAACATCCCGGATACGCAGGAAGCGACCTTCGATTTTGGCGAGGTGAAGGTGATCTGGACGCATCGGAGTTGGGGTCATCCGCCGGACCCGAAGTATCCGTGGGGGGCGACCTTCTATGGCGAGAAGGGAACGCTGAAGGCGAGCGTGATGAGCTACGATTTTGAGCCGCTCGACAAGGGGCAGAAGGCGATCCATCGGGACGTGAAGATGGAGCTCGAAGAGTATCCGATCGATAAGACCGAGAAAGATTTGGAGCGGCACGTGGCCCCGGCAATTCGCGGGCATATGAAGGATTGGCTGGCGGCGATTGAGAAGCGGAGCAAGCCGGTGGCGGATATCGAGCAGGGGTTCATCTCGTCGGCAAGCTGCATCCTGGCCAATCTGGCGATGAAGACGGGGCGGACGCTGCGGTACGATCCCGTGCAACACATCGTGACCGGGGATAGTGAGGCGACGAAGCTATTGACGCGGGCCTATCGAAAACCCTGGCAGCACCCGGATCCGAAGAAAGTTTAGCGATCTCGGGCGCAGCGAAAGCCTAAGTCCGGTCCGGAGTAACTGGCCGGGACCGGCTCCACGGCAAACGCTACCGCCTCGGCCAGCTTGCTCTTGAACGAACCGCCCTTCACCGCATACCAAGCTGATTCGTCCACCGCATAGCTCCGGATGGCGAGCACTGTGGGCGTGGTGCGATCGGCCGTGAACTCCTTGGCGTTGCCGATCATCTGTAACGCCCCCACCGGGCTCCGGCCGTTTCGAAACGCGTCGGCGGAGACTAAATGATGCCAGCTATCGTCCGGGTTATCCTCGACGTTCGCCCAGTCCCGCTTGGGCTCCTCGCCCCACGGAAACCGCCGCCCGTCGCTGCCCCGCGCCGCCCGTTCCCATTCCTGCTCGGTCGGCAGCCGCTTTTTCGCCCAAGCCGCAAACGCCTGCGCGTCCGCAATCGTCACGTTCACCACCGGGAGCCCCGGTTGTCCTTGGGGGAAATCCTTCGGCAAAGGCCGCTTCGTCGCGCGACAGAACTCCTCGTACTCCTCGTTGGTCACCTCCCCGGCATCAATGTAAAACGCCGGCAGCCGAACGACCTTTCCTTCCGCCCCGAACCGAAACTCACCCTCGGGGACCAACACCATATCCCCGGCAGGATCCTCGATCCGCTGCGCCTCGCTCGACCGCGCAATGGCTTTCCCGCGATTGATCAAAAGATAGCCTAAACCCAACGCGCACACCGCCGACAGCGCCACCGCTCCGGCCAGCATCCGACTGTCCAAGTGAACGCGTCGCTTCGTCGGCAGCGCGGCCTTTTGCGTCGGATTCTCATACATCCAATCTTCTAACGCCGCCGCCACCTCGGCCATACTCTGCGTTCGCTTCGCCGGATCTCGCTCCGTGCTCCCCCGCACGATCACCTGCAGCGCTTCCGGAATGCCGGCTTCCGTCATCGGCTCCATCGGAATCGGCTCGTGCAGGATCATAAAGAAGATCCGCTCGACGGTATCCGCCTGGATCGCCTTGCGCCCCGTCAGCACTTCATAAAGCAATACTCCAAACGAGTAGACGTCGACGAGCGGGGTCACCGGCAAACCCTGAATCAGCTCCGGAGCCACGTAGTGCGGCGTACCCAACGCAAACCCGACCTGCGTCAACGTCACCTCTTCGGTCTTCACAATCCCGAAGTCCATCAATTTCACGCGACCCTGCGCATCAATGTGGATGTTGTCCGGCTTCACGTCGCGATGCACGAACTTCCGCGAATGAACGTACTCCAGCGCCCGGGCGATCTGCAACGCAATCGAGACTCGCTTCTTTAGCTTCATCTCCGGATCAGCCGACAGAGCCTCTTTCAAGTTCTGCCCCGTCAGATACTCCAGCACCAGGAACGGAATCCCGTCCTCTTCGCCGTAGTCGTAAGTCGTGATGATGTTCTCATGCACCACCGAGCTCGACACCTTCGCTTCCAGCAAGAAGCGCGCCCGCGTCTCTTCGTTCTGCGCCGCCTGCGTCGTCAAGAGCTTGACAGCTACCGTTCGACCCAAAACCGTATCGCGCGCCCGATACACCTCGGACATGCCGCCACCCAGGAAGTGTTCGAGTTCGTATTTGCTAATTCGCGCCGGCAGTTTCACCTTAGCTATTGTATCGACCAAACGAGTTGAAGTCTCTACTATAATTGAGAGCTAATGCCGGGTTCAGAACAGGTTACGCAACTTCTCGCGCAGTGGAAGTCCGGCGACAAAGCCGCTCTCGACCTCCTCACCCCGCTCATTTACGATGAGCTACGCCGTCTCGCCGCCCACTATCTCCGCGACGAACGCAACGCCCAAACCCTCGGACCGACCGTACTCGTCCACGAGGCCTACCTCAAACTCGCCGGCGGCGAACTCCCGGATTGGGAGAGCCGAGCCCACTTCTTCGGCGTCGCCGCCCATCGGATGCGCCAAATCCTGGTCGACCACGCCCGCCACCATGTCGCCGAAAAGCGCGGCGGCGGCCAACGGGCCGCTTCCCTCGATGAAGCGCTCAACTTCGCCCCGGAACGCAGCGCCGGGATCATCGCCCTCGACGACGCCCTCGGCGGCCTCGCCGCTTTCGACGAACGCAAAGCCAAGGTCATCGAACTCCGCTACTTCGGCGGCATGAGCATCGAAGAGACGGCCCAGGCGCTCAATATCTCCGTCGCCACCGTCGGCCGCGAACAACGCTTCGCCGAAGCCTGGCTGCAAAAATACATGACGGAGAGCGCCTAGGTCATGACTCCGGAGCGCTGGCGCCAAGCCGAGGACCTGTTCTATCGCGCCCTCGACGAACCCGCTAATAGTCGGGAAGCGTTCCTGGCCCAGCAGTGCGGCGGCGACGACGAACTGCGCCTGCAGGTGGTCGGATTGCTCGCCAGCGACGCCCAAACCAAGTCCAACCTGGCCGGCAGCGTCAAGAGCGCCGTCATTGAGCTCGACGCCAAGCCTCACACCCGTTTCGTCGGCCCGTATGAACTCCTCCGCGAACTCGGCCGGGGCGGCATGGGCACCGTCTATCTGGCCAAGCGCACCGACGAGGTCTACGACAAAGACGTCGCCATCAAACTCGTCACCCCGGGCATGGACACCGACTTCCTGCTCGCCCGTTTCAAGCGCGAACGCCAGGTCCTCGCCAGCCTCGAACATCCCAATATCGCCCGGCTCCTCGATGGGGGCACCGCCCAAACCGGCGAACCGTACTTCGCCATGGAGTATATCCCCGGCGTCCCCATCACGCAGTTCTGTCAGCAAAAAAACCTGTCCACGGCTGACCGCCTCCGCCTCTTCCTGCCCGTCTGCGCCGCCGTCACTTACGCCCATAGCCGCTTCGTCGTCCATCGCGATCTCAAGCCCGGCAACATCCTGGTCGAAGAGAACGGAACCCCTCGCCTCCTCGATTTCGGCATCTGCAAGCTGCTGATGTCGGACCCCCTGGAACCCGCCGACACCATGACCCAGGGCATGGGCATGATGACCCCGGACTACGCCAGCCCGGAGCAGGTGCGCGGCGAGCCCATCACGGTCGCTAGCGATACCTACTCGCTCGGTGCTGTACTTTACGAATTGCTGACCGGCGCCCGCCCCCACCGCATCGGCAAGTACACCCCCCTGGAGCTCGAACGCGCCATCTGCGAAACGGCCACCGTCCGGCCCAGCGCCGTGAAGCCCGAACTGCGCGGCGACCTCGACAATATCCTAATGCGGGCCATGGCCAAGGAGCCGACCCGCCGCTACGGTACCGTCGAACAGTTCGCCGAGGATATCCGCCGCTTTCTCGACAATCGCCCGGTCGTCGCCGCGTCCGATTCGATTTGGTATCGCACCCGAAAATTTGTCGACCGTCACCAACGCCTGGTGGTCGCCACTTCGCTCGTCGTCGCCATGCTCTCGGCCGGCCTCCTCTACGCGGAACGCCAGCGCCGCTTGGCCGAAAGCCGCCTGCAAGAGGTTCGCCAACTCGCCAACCGCTTCGTGTTCGATGTTCACGACGCCGTCCGCGACCTGCCCGGCTCGACCAACGCCCGCAAGCTGATCGTCTCGACCGGCCTTGAATACCTCGATCGCCTTTCGGCCGACGCCGAATCTGACCCGACGCTGGCTCGTGATCTCGCCGCCGGTTGGCTGCGCATCGGCGACGTGCAAGGCTGGGTCTTCGGCTCCAATCTGGGCGACACCCAGGGTGCGGAGAAAAGCTACACTCGCGCCGCTGAGTTGGGAGACGCCGCCGGGGATCGGGATGGCGCCGCCATCGCCGCCGAAGCCATTCGCCATCGCGGCGACGTGGCGCACTACACGAGCAAACTTCCCGACGCTCAGAAGCACTTCGACGAAGCCATTCGACGAATCCGCAAACTGCTCGAAGAAGGCGGCGACCGCAAAGTGCTCGCCCTGCTCGCCGGGGCCGAACTTGCCGCCAGCCGGAACGAGCGCTTGCTCGACAAGATCGATGCATCGTTATCGAGCGCCCAGCAAGCCGAGCAGATGTACCGCTCCCTCTCCATGGTCGAGCCGGACAACGTCGAATGGAAAATGTCTCTGGCCGCGGCCTCGGCTGGCGTCGGCATGGCGCTGGCTCGGCAAGGCAAGCTGCAAGACGCTCGTGACCAATACACCAAGGGCGTGATTGCCCTTACCGAAGCGGTGGAGAAGGATCCGAACAACAAGCGCACCAAGCATGAATTGATGCTGGCATGGAGCCATGTTGGCGATGTGGAAGGCAGCCCCACCCTTCCTAGCC
This sequence comes from Acidobacteriota bacterium, assembly GCA_026394015.1. Taxonomy (GTDB): domain Bacteria; phylum Acidobacteriota; class Terriglobia; order Bryobacterales; family Bryobacteraceae. Next base: position 18,908 of record JAPKZA010000285.1, on the reverse strand, counting down.
TCGGGAATCGAGACAAGTCCGCCGCCGCATATCGTCAAATGGTAGCGATCGCTGAAAAGTTGGTGGCGGTGGATCCGGACGACAAACGGGCTCTTGGCGACCTCGGCATCGCGCGGATGCGGGTGGCGGTGGTCACGGACGGTCCCGCCCAAGTGCTCCGGTTCCGCGAAGCCATCGAGGTTCTGGAAAAGGCGCTGGCCGCCGACCAGCGCAACAACTTCATCCGGCTCAACTACGCTTATAGCTTGCGGCAGTACGGTGATGCGCTGCGGGACAACGGCAAGGCCGCCGCTGGTGCCGCCATTTGGCACCAATCGCTTCCGCACATGCGCGAACTGGTCAAGATGCAGCAAGGCGGCAGCGTCCGTCTGCTGCAGGACACGCTCGCTCGCATCGGTATCTATGATCGCCAGACGGGAGCTTCTCCCTCTGCCGTAGAAGCCGAACTCGACGAGCTCGTCGCCAGCGAGAAGCCGGGCACCTTTACCGCCAATTTCACCAAGGCGAAAACCGCGCTGGCGAAGTTTGAAATCGGGCTCGCCGGCCCCGGGCTGCCTCGTCCTCAGGTCATCTCTCGCGCCGCCGAGGTCCAGGCCGCGTGGCAGTTGGTGCGCGGGAAACCGGGTTTTCAGTCGAACTTTGAAAAAGACTATCAACGCTTTCTGAAAATGGCGAAGAAGGCAGGAGCAACGATCGAGTGACGCGCGAAGAAAAGCAGTTAATCCGGAATAGTTTCGAGGCCATCCAGGACGTCGCTCAGCCGATGGTGATGTTGTTCTACGGCAAGCTCTTCGAACTCGACCCCTCCCTCAGGCCTCTGTTCAAAGCGCCCATGAAGGATCAGGCGGCGAAGCTGGTCGCTACTCTTCAGGTAGCCGTCGACAGCCTGGACAATCTCGAGCCCTTGCTGCCCAAGCTGCGCAATCTGGGCCAGCAGCATGCGGATTACGGCGTGCTACCCCGTCACTATGAACTGGTGGAACAATCGCTGATCTGGGCGATTACCCGGGCCCTCGAAGGCGGCTGCTCCCCGGCTACTCGCACCGCCTGGCAAACCCTGCTGCGCGCCATCAGCGCCGAAATGATCGCCGGTGCCTCCGTTGGTGAGGGCTTATCTGTTACCGCTCCGCGTACTTAGTGTCTGATATCCTTTCGTGTTGAGAGATTGCCTATGGTTGCGACGGAAGACGCCTCGCTTGATCTGCCGAACCTATACTCTGAGCTAAAGAAGATCGCCGCGATCCACCTATATCGCTCCCGGGGTTGCGAACAGATGCTGCAACCCACGGCCCTCGTCAATGAAGCTTGGGTCCGGCTCTCCGGCGGCCGATGGAAGTCGCGGACTCATTTTCTGGCGCTAGCCGGTCATGCGATGCGGCTGATTTTGGTTGACTCGACCCGCGCCCGGATGGCCGCCAAACGCAACTCCGGAGTCGGTGACCTGCCGCTCGACGATGCGATCACGGTCGTCAGCGGCGACCTCTCCCTGCGCCCGGAGGAGCTGCTCGATCTCGATCGGGCGATGGTCCGTTTAGCCGAGATCAGCGGGCGAAAGGCGCAGGTCGTCGAGATGCGCTTCTTCGGCGGCATGGAGTTCCCTGAAATCGCCGAAGCGCTGGAGGTGTCGTTGATCACGGTCAAACGCGACTGGACCTACGCCCGCACCTGGCTATTCCGGGAGCTGAGCGGATCGTGAATCCACCGCTGACGACGGACGAGCAACGCCGTGCGGCGGAACTTTTCGAAGCCGTCGTTGCGTTGCCCCCCGCGGAACGGTCGGCGCATCTGGCCGGGGTGGAGGATCGGATTCGCCAGGAAGTTGAATCGCTGCTTTTGTCCGCCGCGCAGTCGGCTGACTATCTCGCCGAGCCCATCGTGCAGCCCCGGCGCATGGCTCCCGGAAGTCGGCTCGGCGTTTGGCGACTGGACGAAGTGATCGGGCAAGGCGGCATGAGCATCGTCCACCGCGCCGAACGCGTGGATGGCGGTTACCACCAACGGGCCGCCATCAAGCTCATCGCTTTACCGGCTCTGCTGCCGCGAGAGTTGGAGCGCGAAATCCTGGGCCGCTTTGAGAGCGAACGCCAGATCATCGCAAAGCTCGAGCACCCCAATATCTGCCGGCTCCTCGATGGCGGCATCTCGCCGGAGGGGATTCCGTTTCTCGTTCTCGAGTATGTCGAAGGCGTCGATCTCGTCTCCTACGCTTCCGGGCGACCGCTGCGAGAGCGGGTGCGGTTGATGGCCGATGTCGCCCGTGTCGTCCACTTTGCCCATCAGCGCTTGCTGGTCCACCGCGATCTGAAGCCGGCCAATATTCTCGTCACCGCCGAAGGCGTCATTAAGCTTCTCGACTTCGGCATCGCCAAGCCGCTCGATCCGAGCGAATGGGACCTACCCGGCAATCAGACCGCCACGCTCTTCCGCGTTGCGACGCCCGCGTACGCCAGCCCCGAGCAGTTGCGTGGCGAAGCCGTCACCACCGCCGCCGATACCTATTCGCTCGGCCGCGTTTGGAGCGAACTCGCCGGCGAGCAGGCGGATGAGGATCTGCGCGCCATCGCCTCCAAGGCCGCCCGCGAGGAGCCCGATCAGCGGTATAGCTCCGCGGCGGAGTTCGCCCTCGATTTGGAACGCTGGTTGGCCGGGCTGCCCGTCTCGGCGCGCCAAGGCAAGTGGCAGTATCAGGCCGCCAAGTTCATCCGCCGGAACCGGATCGCCGTCGGGGCTTCGGCGCTCGTCGCCGTTTTGCTCATCGCCTTTGCCGGGGTAACCTACTGGCAGAAGCAGCAGGTCGATCAACAGCGACAGCGCGCCGAAACCGTGGCGGGCTTTCTTCGCGGCCTGTTCCGTTCGGCGGACCCGGAGCAGAACCAAGGCAACCGCCTGACCACGCGGGAACTTCTCGACAACGGCGCCCGGCGCATCCGGGAATCAGCCCTCGACGAAGCCACCCGTCTCGACCTTCTCGACACCATGGCCGAAGCCTACTTCGGGCTCGGTCTGCACGAGAAGGCGAATGCTCTTTATGCCGAAATCGCCCCGGCCTATCTTCGTCGGGGGGACAGCGTTCGAGCGGCCGGTGCCTATGGCTTCCTGGCCGAAGGGCAGAGCCAGCGAGCCCAATACGGCCCGGCAATGGAGAGCGCGCAGCAGGCGGTGACGCTCGCTCGCGCGGGCACTGCCGGCGACCTTGCGGTAGCTCTCGAACACCAGTGCCTGGCGCTGCACCAAGCCGGGAAGATCGCGCTCGCGCTGCCCGCGTGCCGGGAGGCGGCGGCGCTGCTGCCTGTCAGCGGCTTACCGCCCCTGGTCCGCTCGAAGATCCTCCGCAGCTACGGCATGACGCTCGGCGATAGCAATGACTACGCGGCAGCGGAAACCAGCTACCGCGATTCCCTCGCCCTCGCCCGCGCCGGTGGCCAGCCCAGCACGACGGCCGAGTCGCTGGAAGCGCTGGGCAGCCTCTACTTCCGGCAGGGGCGCTTCGCCGATAGCGAGGCGGCCATTCGCGAGGCCCTCGCGTTGCAGCGAAAGCTCTATCCGGAAGGCCATGCCAAACTGGCGCGCACCCTGAACAACTTGGCCAATACGATCGCCAGTCTAAAGAAATTCCCGGAAGCCGAGAAGAGCTATCGCGAGGCCCATGCGATGTATGCCGAATACCTCGGCGAGGACAGCCGCGAGTTGCTCGTTTCCGTTTCGAACTTCGCCGTGATGCAGCAGGCGGCCGGCGATCTGGCAGCGGCAGGCGAAACGCTTCTGCTGCTGGTGGAAAAGCAGCGCAACGTGTCCGGCCCTGATTCGCTGGCGTACCAGCGGGCTCTACTGAAACTGTCCTCGGTACGGCTCGAGCAACGCCGCTATGCCGAGGCCGCGCAGTTGGCGCGGGAAGCGATGACGGGCCTGGATCGGCAGCAGCCTCCGCCCAAAATCGAGCGTGGCTATGTGCGGATCATCTATGCCGCCGCCCAGGTGGAAACCGCCCGCGGCCGCGAGGCGCTCGACAACGCCCGCATGGGCCGGGAACTGCTGGTTGGCGTCTTGAAGCCGACCCATTGGATGAGTCAGTTCGCCGAGTCGGCGGTGGGTGTGGCGCTGGCCAGCACCGGGCAGCGGAAGGAAGCGCAGGCCGTGCTCGATCCCATCCAGGCGCTCTTCGAGAAAAGCAAGGCCGGAGGCTGGCGGGCCGAATGGGTTCGTCGATGGTGGAAACGGAGTCACGAATGATGAAGAAACTGGGAGTGGTGGTCGTGTTGTTGGTGCTGGGCTGGTGGGTCACACGGATTCCATCGAACGACCGCCTATGGCAGCCCGATGTCGCTCAAGTAGCGTGGGCCGAAATCGACGGCGATCGCGTGCGCCTCCACAACGTCCGCAACTTCGCCTGGGGCAAGACCGAGGCCGAGTTCAACGCTCGTTGGGAAGACCGCGAAGTGAAGATCAGCGACCTCCGCGGCATCGATCTGTTCGTCTCCCATTGGGGGTCGCCGTGGATCGCCCACGCGCTCGTCAGCTTTGACTTCGGAGAGAACCGCTACCTCACCGCGTCCATCGAGGCGCGCAAAGAGATCGGCGAAAGCTACTCCGCCCTTTGGGGCTTCTTCCGCCAGTACGAGCGCATCTTTATCCTATCGGAGGAACGGGACGTGATTCGCCTGCGGACCAACGTCCGTACCGACGAAGAGGTGCGGCTCTATCGCACCCGCATGACCCCGGCCGATTCCCAGGCGCTCTTCCGCGAGTACCTCGTGTGGATGAACACCGCCCGGCGCGAGCCGCAGTGGTACAACGCCCTAACCGCCAACTGCACCAACTCCTTTACGGACTTCCTGGTTGCCCGCGGCATTGGCGGCGTCTCTCGTTGGGACTGGCGGCAACTGGCTAACGGCAAGGGTGAAGAGATGCTCTACGAGCTGGGCAACTTCAACGCTCTCGGCCTCAGCCTCGCCGATCTCCAGCAGCAGGCGCTGATCAACCGCCGCGCGAAAGACGCCGACCAAGCCGAGGATTTTTCGCGGCGGATTCGAGTGGGCCTGCCGGGTTTTTAGCCGAACTGTCAGCCAACGTTGATTCGCCTGTAACCCTTCGGTCACTACCCTGAAGGGTATGAAGCTTCTTGGCCTCGCACTCCTTCCGCTCGCCCTCTGGGCTCAGTCCAACGCCACCGACGCTGCGCTGAACGGCTACGTCCGCGACGAATCCGGCGCGTTCATTCCAGCCGCGAAAGTTACCGCCCGCAACAAGGCGACCAACGCGGAAGTGGTCGGTACCTCCAACCAGGAAGGGTACTTCCGGTTCCCTCTGCTGCGGGTCGGCGAGTACGAACTGCGCGCCGCGGCCCCCGGCTTCGCGGACTACCAGCAGACCGGCATCCGCCTCACCGTCGGCCAACAAGCTCGTATCGATGTCACGCTGCGCGTCGGCACCTCTGCCGAAAGCGTGACCGTGAACGCCGATGCCGCGCTGGTCACGGTCGGTGACGTGGCACAGGGCGAAGTGCTCAACGAAAGGGCTGTCCGTACCCTGCCCATCACCTCGCGCAACGTCTACAACTTCCATCTTCTCGGACCCGGCGTAAAGGGCATCCCGTCCACCGGCTTCGGCACCACGCAGTTCACCTTCGGCGGCCACAACCGCTCCACGTGGACCGTCGACGGCCTCGATAACTCCCAGCGCCGGACGAACCGGCAGATCCGCCTCGTCATCTCGACGCCGGAATCGGTGCAGGAGATGCAGGTGCTCTCGGGAGCCTATAGCGCCGAGTTTGGCCGCGCCGCCGGAGGCATCATCAACGTCATCAGCCGTTCCGGTGCCAACCAACTGCACGGCTCCGGCATGGGCCTCTACCGGCCTAATGAAGCCTCCGCCCGTTCGCCGCTGGCCGTCCGCAAGGCCGACCAGACGTGGTGGATGGTCGCCGGGAACCTCTCGGGAACGCTGAAGAAGGACAAGCTCTTCTTCTTCATCAACGACGAGTTCAACCCGCTGAAGATCCCGCAGCCCGTTACGATTCTGCCTGCCGTCGCACAGGCCCTCGCCTTGCCCGCTTCCGACCTCGCGGACTCGCCCTTCGGCGAGACGTTCCATACTCCCTCGGCTAAGCTCAACTTCAACCTCAACTCGAAGAACAGCGGCTTCCTGCGCTATAACCGGTTCACGAACGATCAACCCGGTGGCGGCGGCGGACTCACGGCCATCAGCCGCAGCCTGTCGTTTGAAGACCGCATGAATGGCGGGGCCGGCCAGCTCGCCACCGTCATCTCGCCCACGCTGCTGAACGAACTCCGCTTCGGCCTCAACCGCCGCGCGGAGACCCGCGACACCTACGTCCCCGGCCAGCCGAACGGCTCGCAGATCAACATCACCGGCGTTGCCAGCTTCGGCGTCAACCCATTGGCCGGTTCGGCGAGCGTCGAAACGTCGACGCAAATCATCGACAATCTCACGTGGTCGTTTGGCCGCCATACGCTCAAGGCCGGCGTCGATTATCAGTCCACTGGGTTCCAGATCACCGCCGCCCTCAACCGCCTCTTCACGTTCGGCGGCCTCGGTGCCGCGGCCGGTCGGCCCGCCGTCACGCCGCTCGATCAATACCTTCGCACGGTCGCCCGCACGGTTGACCCGGCGACCAGCCGACCCTATACCTACACCCAACTCGCGCAGGAACTGGGCGAGAACGCGGTGCCGCTCCGCTACCACTTCGTCAACTTCTTCCTGCAGGACGAGTTCCGGCTTTCCCCGCGGCTCACCCTGAACTTCGGCGTCCGCTACGAGGCGGTGCTGAACCCGGTGCTCGACGATAAGGCCCCTTACGAACTCTCCCGCCGGGTCAAGAACGACATGAACAACTGGGCCCCCCGCTTCGGCTTCTCCTGGGCCCCGTTCCAGGATGGCAAGACGGTGGTCCGCGGCGGCTACGGCATCTTCTTCGATAACCCCAGCCTGGGCACCAGCGCCAACGGTGCGCTCGTCAATGGCCGCCGCGTGCTCAGCTACACGATCCCCGGCACCGATGCCCGCTCGCCCGTCTTCCCCAACCTGCTCGCCTCGGCCGATCCGACGTTTCAGACCCCGCCCAACATCACCGCCTTCGCTTCCGACTACCAGGTGATGTACGGCCACAACGCCAGCCTGCAAATCCAGCGGCAGGTGCTGAAAGACCTTGCCTTCAACGTGCAGTACAGCTACTGGGGCCACCGCTTCGCCCCGTACTCGCGGGACATCAATCTGAGCGCTCCGGTGAGCTTCCTGGCGGACGGCCGCCCGGTGTATCGCGGCACGGCTGGCCGGCCCGATGCTCGCTTCCGCTCGATCAACCTGCTGGAATCTGGCGCGAACAATAACTACAATGGCCTGGACCTGACGTTGACGAAGCGTTTCAGCCGTGGCCTGCAGCTGTCGTCGACGTGGAGCTGGTCGCATGCGATTGCCGAAGGCGACCTGGAAGGCGGCGCTCTGATGGACCCGTCCCTCCGCACCCGGGACCGCGGCAACGCCAACGCCGACGTCCGGCACAACTGGGTCTTGCAGGGGCTGTGGGCTCCGGAGGCCAAATGGGTAAAGGGCTTTGAGATGTCCTCGGTCGTGTTCTTCAACTCCGGTTACATGATCAACCCGTTGGCCGGCACCGACCTGAACAACGACCTCGTGCTGAACGATCGGCTGCCGTTCCGGTCGCGGAATTCGGTCACTGGGCCGGGCTTCTTCCAGATCGATTTCCGGCTTACGCGCCGCATCCGGATCGCGGAGAGGCACACGATCGAACTGATCGCGGAGTCGGAGAACCTGACGAATCACCTGAACGCCGGCTGCTCCATTGCGGGCTGCACCGGGGCGGTCGTCAACCGCGATGGCGCGGCGGACTTCGGTCGGATCACGGCCACCCGCGCGGGTCGCAACTTCCAGTTCGGCATGAGGTACGCATTCTAATGCGGCGCCTCCTCGCTCTGCTCCTCATCGCGTCTTCCGCCTTTGGCTGGGGCCTGCGCGGCCACCAAGCCATCAACCGCGCCGCCGTGCTGGGCTTGCCCGCCGACGGGCCTTCGTTCTTGCGGGCCCACGAAGATTGGATCGTCTATCTGGCCATCATCCCCGATAGCTGGCGCAGCCCTTCCGAACCCACGCTGAAGATCCTCGAAGACCCCAATCACGGTTGGTTCAAGGAGCAGTTCGCGATGCTTCCTTCGATCCCGCGCTCCCGCTATGAGTTCGTCCTTGCTCTCTACGAAGCGCAGAAAAAGCAGACGCCCGAAGCGGGCAAGCAGACCAACGTCCGCTGGACCGGAACGCTGCCCTACGCCGCGCAGGAGAACTTCGAACGCATGCGGGCAGCGATGCGCCGCTACCGGGCGATGAAGTCCGGCGGGCAGGAGACCAAGTTTGTCGAGCTCGAGATCGCCCAGTACATGGGCCGCCTGGGGCACTACACCGGCGACGGGGCGCAGCCGCTGCACGACACGATTCACCACGACGGCTGGTCCGGCTTGAACCCGAAGGACTACACGCGCGAACCGCGGATTCACGGTCGGATGGAGTCGCAGTACGTCGACCTCATCGAAGTGAAGACGGAGGACGTTTCGAAGCTGGTCGGGGTGCCGAAGCGTTTGGCCGACCCGTTCGTCGCGATCCTCGAACACCTCGATAAAGCGGCCTCCTACGTCGAAGAGGTCTATCAGCTGGACCAGCAGGGTGCCTGGGCAGACAAAGGCAACGCGCGAGCCCGGGAACTGGTCCATGAGCGGTTGGCTTCCGGCGCGACGCTGCTCCGCGACTTGGCGTACACTGCCTGGGTGGAAAGCGATCAGCCCTTCCGATTCAACCGGGACAGCAATCCTATCGATCCGAAGAATCCGGCCTACAATCCGGCCACGGGCTCGGCGCCTCCCGGCCCCCCTGTGAAACGATGAAGCTTCTCGCTGCTTTCCTTCCCGTGCTCCTGTTGGCCCAGCCGTCGGCGAAGCCGGTGGCGCTCGGCTCCCCGGTGCAGGACAAGGCTTTCTATGTTCTGTCGCTGCTCGAACGCAACCCGGTGAAGAGCCCGGCGCTCGACGAGATCGGGGCGCGCAAGCGGGCGGCGCTGCAGCAGCCCGGCAGCCCGATTGAAGCGCTGCGCTGGACGCCGGAGGAGATCGCGGCAGTCAGCGGCGTGCTGAAGAACGTGACTACGCTGGATGCGCCGTTGCAGGCGAGCGGGTTGTACATCCGTGACCCGCAACTCGTGAAAGCGTGGGAGGGAGCGGCGGCCGGCATCAACCGCATTCTGGACGTTTACGGCCTCGGCAAGCCGCCGCGCTACCCGGCGATCGACTCGGTTTCGTTCGACGTGAAATCGCCCAACTACGGGCGAATGCTGGACGTCATCCGCGCCGTGATGACCGACGAACCGGATGGCCATCCGCAGTTCTTCCACCCTTCGCTCCGCTTCGCCCTGGAACTGCTTCGCGCCAACTGGAGAGACGAAGCCGGGCGATTTGAGCCGATGGAGAAGGGCGAGAATCGAGCGGCCTACGAGCGCGTCAGCAAGGTGAATTGGAGCCAGTACAAGTACACGGCGATCGTCGTGCCCGGCTCGGGAACCGACCGCCCCGGACAGGCGCTTTCGCCCTGGGGCAAGGCGCGGGTGACCTTGGCGGCGCGTCGGTTCAAGGCCGGCCTGGCGCCGTTTCTGATCGTCTCCGGCGGCTATGTGCATCCGTCGCAGACGCCGTTCTGCGAAGCAATCGAGATGAAGAAGGCGCTGATGGCGGAGTATGGGATTCCGGCCGATGCGATTCTGATTGACCCTCATGCGCGGCATACGACGACCAATCTGCGCAACGCGGCTCGTCTTATGTATCGCTATGGTTTCCCGTTTCAGAAGACGGCGCTGATCACGACCGACCAAGGGCAGAGCGCTTACATCGAAGCCCCGAGTTTTGTGCAGCGCTGCGTGGCTGAACTCGGCTATGCGCCGCATGAGATTTTGAAGCGGACGTCGCCGTTTGAACTGGAATTCCGGCCGCGGCGCGAATCTTTACATGCGGACCCATTCGAACCGCTCGACCCCTAACGTATCCTGGTTATAGATGCGGTACGTATGGTTCGCGATGGCCAGCCTCGCGCTGGCGGCGGAGTTTCCGGAGAAGGCGTTTCCCGATTGGAGCGACGACACGGTCCGGAAGGTCTTGACGGATTCGGCGTGGAGCCGGGGAAAGACAGTGAAGCTCGAGTGGGTGAAGCGGGATCCGGGTAACATCAACCTGCGGGACATCCCGGGTGCGCTCCATGCGCCGGCGAACGCTAATCAGAGCTTGGGGCCGCTGGGTGGCATCGGTCGAGGCAAAAAAGAGTCGTTGCCGAACAAGGCCGATATCCTGATCCGCTGGCCCGGGTCGTTGCCGCTGCGGCAGGCGACGGCGCTGTATCGGATCCGGGAAGAGAAGCTCGATGCGGGTAAGTTGAACGAACTGATTGGCGCGCCGGAGACCTATGCGGTCGTCGAGTTGTTCGGGGTGCCGGCGGAGATCGCCCATCAGGGCACGAGCGTGATCGAGGATATCGTGCTGCGCTCGGCCACCTTGCAGTTCGGCAACGCCAAGCCGATCCGGCCGGTGAAGGTGGAAGCGAAGCTGCAAGCGTTGACGATGAACGTGCGGATTTTGTTCGCGAGGACCCCGGAGTTTTCGGCCAAGTCCGGGGATATTGAGATCTATGCGGACTTGCAGATCTTCTCAGTCCGGGAGAAGTTTCGGCTGAGCCAGATGCAGTATCGGGGACGGGCGGAGATCTAGCTCAGCGGACCTGTTTGCGGAGTTGGAAGTCGAGACCGAAGGAGCCGTTTTCGTCGCGGAGGGCGATGACGGACCACTCTTTGCTCAAGTTCCATTCCAGACGGACGACCTGTTGTTGGGAGCGGTTGAGGGTGGTGACGAAGGTCATGGTGATGTCCTTCGAGACCTGCTGCTCGACGGTGATGCGCGCTTGGGGGGTTCCTTCGAGGCCGGAGATGAGGGGATCGATTTTGATGCGGCTGACGCCGAAGAAGCGTTGGAGCTGGCTCGAGATGGGGGCGGAGATGGCGTTGCCGAGGAGCGTGTTGGCACCGGTCTGGAAGAGGTTCCCGCTCTGCGAGCCGGGGCTTGTGTAAGAGGCTGAATCCGGGCTGCGGCCGACGGTGAGGAGGGCGATGATTTCGCTGGGGGCGAGCGGCGGGTCACTGCGGTAGGAGACGTTGAGCTTGTTGACGGGGCCGCTGAAGTTGATGCCGACGGTGACGGCGCGAATGCGGGTTTCGAAGTCCATGTCGAGGACGGGTTCGATTTTGCTGGTGTTGTAGAAGCTGATCTCGCCGCGCTTGATGGTGTACTTGCTGCCGAAGAAGTTGACCTCGCCCTGGTTGACGGCGATGCGCCCCTGGACGACGGGGCGGACGGCGGAGCCGCGGACGTTGAGGCTGGCGTCGGCTTGGACGTCGCTTGTCAGAGACGTGGTGAACTTCGTGTTGGGGGCGGTGCGGACGCGGATGTCGAGCTGCATGTTGTTCAGGAACTCGTTTGAGGAGCCGACGTTTTGCTGGCCGCGGGAGGCATCGGAGAGGAGCGAGCCGAGGTCGGTGCGGGCTTGGAAGCCGGAGCGCTGGATGATGACGTTGCCGGCGAGCAGACTCTGCACGGGAGAGCCGGTGAGGCTGATGGAGCCATCGGCGACGGTGGAGAGGCCTTCGGGATAGCGGATGCGAACGCCGGTGGCGTTGGCCTGGAGGCGGTAGAACGTTTCGGCCTCGCCGAACTCGATGAAGCCGGACAGGGCGAGGTCGCCCCCGCCGGACCGGGCGGTGAGTTTGTTTTCAATGGTGGCGCGGCGGCGGTCAAAGTTCACGCGGCCGTTCACCTTGTCGAGGCCGGTGGGCACGTCTTCGACGAAGAGCGAGGCGTCCTTCAAATCGAGGCGGCCGAAGAGTTGCGGATCGTCGAGGGCACCGCGGATGTTGGCTTCGAGGGTGGCGACGCCTCCGGCAAGAATCTCGGGGCTGAAGGTCTTCAAGCCGACAAGATTCAGCGAACCGTTGACGCGGAGGTCCCAGGGCCGCTTGGCGGCGAGGGAAAACGTTCCGGCGGCGGAGAGGTTGGTGTCCTTAGCGAGGAAGCGGGCCCGTTTGACGGTGATGACGCCGAGGTCGGCCGAGAACTCGAGCGGGCCGTCGTTGCGGAGTTCGAAATCCTGGGCGTTGGCGGTGCGGGTGATCCGTTGGGCACGAGCCGGGCGGAGAGCGAGCTGCGGGATGGTTAATTCGCCCTGCCACTTGTCGGGGTCGAGGGCAGGGCCGCTGAGTCGTCCGCTGGCGGAGAGGGTGCCGGTGAAGGGCAGGGGGACGGTCTGAAAATCGTTCCAGACGCTAAGGGGCAGGGCGCCGAGACTGAAGGTGGCGGAGCCGGGGTAGCCGGGTACGAGGCGGTAGCTGCCGGTGGTTTGGAAGGGAGTTTCGCGGAGCTTCCCGACGGCGGTGAAGGCGAAGTTGCGGTCTTTGGTTTTCCCTTGAATGGTGAGATCGCCGAGGGGTTTCTTGGCGAGAGTGAGGTCTCTGAGGGTGACATCGAGGGTCAGGGAGGTGAGCTGGTTCTGTGCGCCGGCGAGTTCGGCCGTGCCGCGCAGCTGTCCGGCAAGATCGGGCCGGAGGGCGCGGATATCCTTCCACTCCGCGATGCTGACGCCGGCGAGATTGACGGTGGCGGAGAAGGGGCCGTTTTCGGTCGCTCGTCCGGAGCCGCTGAGGCGGGCGGCGCCGCGAGCGACTTCGAACGAAGAGACGGTGAGGTCGGGCGCGCGGAAGCGAACGGTGGCCCGGAGATAGTCGAAGACTTCTTCGCGGATGATCGGCTTGGGGGCGTCGAGCGTGGCGGCGATGTCGGGGGCGTTCAGGGTGCCGCTGATGACCGCGCTGCCGTTGACGAAGCCGACCATTGGAAGCTCCGCGGGGGGTAGCTCCGCGGGGATGAGCTTGAAATTGACGTTGCGGGCGGTGAGGCGGGCGGTGAGCGGGGCGGTGGGGAGGGGCTTCCAATCGGCGAGGAGCAGCGAGCCGGAGCCTTCGACCTGCGCTTTTTCGACGAGGGCGGTGAGGCTGGAAAAATCGAGGCGGGTGGGCGAGACGACGACGGTGGAAGCGAGCGATTCGACGAGGTACTTATCGTATTGGATCTGACGGGATCGCAGATTGCCGGCGAGTTGGGGGCTGCGGACATCGCCGGTGATGGTGCCTTCAAATTGGACGTCGCCGCCCTCGGCGAGGGAGATGGGGAGGTCTTTGAAGGGCAGGTCGGCGAGGCGATTGGTGGTGGCCTTTACGCGAATGGTTTGGTTGAGCGTGCCGGAGGCGGTGACGCGGGTATTGGGCGTCGCGACGTAGGATTCGGCGACGGCGAGGAGGTTTTTGGCTTGATCGTACTGGAGGTGCACGGAGCCTTCGACGGGGATGCCGGTCGAGCCGGGGACGATGGCGACATCGGCCTGAGCGCTAAACGGACCGGCGAGCGGACCAGCGAGTTCCACGGGACCGGAGATGGCACCGGAGTAGGGCAGGGGAGCGAGATCGAGACGGCTGACGACGGCGGCCAGGGAGAGGTCGGCGATGGTGCCCTTGGCTTCGATGGCTTGGAAGCGGGGGAGGTTTACATCGCCCGAGAAGCGGCCTTCGGGGGAGGTCAGTTCGACGCGGGAGAGCCGGACGCCGGCCGGGGTGACGAGGACTTCAGAACGGACGGTGACCCCGTTGAGGAGCTTGGTCTGGAGGTCGTTACCGGAGGCTTGGCCTTCGTAGCGATAGTTCTCGGCGGCGCTGTAGGTGAAGGTGCCGTTGGTTGCGATGGGTCCCGAGCCGAGCTTGGTTTCGGCGAGGTCAGAGCGCGCGGAGAGCTTGAGGTTGACCTGGGGGTTGGCGAGGTTGAGAATCGCCCCGAAGCCTTCGACGGAGTTGCGGCCGGAGTCGACGCGGAGCTTGGCGATGGTGACGCTGTTTTCGTAGAGGCTGAGTTCGGTGGAGAAATCGCCGGCGAAGTGAAGCTGTTGGGGCAAGTCGAGGGTGAAGTTGCGGGAGCGGAGGGCACCGTCGTAGCGGAGGTCACCGGTGGAGTAGGTGAAGTTGGCTTCGAGGTTGCGGCCGGCGAAGGCGAAGGAGTCGTGCTTTTGTTCGTAGGTGAAGGTGCCGTTGCGGACGGTGAACTCGTCGACGGCGAGCTTGAGAACTTCGGCCAGGGGCGGTGCTTGGCGACGGGCTACGCGGGCGGGCGAAGGGAGGTTCAAGGAGCCGTCGGGGCGGCGTAGGAGGTGGAGTTCGGGGCTTTCGACGGTGATGGATTTGAGGTCGACCTTGCGGTTCAGGAACGAGAGAATCTTGAGGCCGAGGGTGACGCGGGGAGCGCGAAAGAGCGGCGGGGCGGTGGGCGGTTCGGTGCCGTGGAGGACGAGGTTATCGAGGGTGACCTGCCACGTGCGGGGGTCGAAATCGAAGCGCCCGATTTCGGGTCGGCCGCCGGTGGCGGTGGTGATCTCGCGGAGGGCGCGGAGGCGGATCTGCTCGCGGAGCCATTGCGAATTGAAGAGGAAGTAGCCGGTGACGAAGAGACCGGTGGCCAGGAGCACGAGGGCGGAGAGAGCGCGGAGGAGCCGACGACGCCAGGGGCTCATGGGGTGGGTGCCTCGTAGGTTTCGATGTGGGTTTGCTGGCGGATTTCGCTGAGCCAGCGGGTGAGCAGCGTGTTGATCTGTTCGAGGCGGAGGACCTGTTCGATTTGGTCGCGGACCTCTTCGAGGGGAGGTTTGGGCGCGGCGGCGGGCAGGCGTTGGTCGTAGTAAGCCTGGACCTGGGCGGTGGAGATTTGGACGGCGGGACGGAAGCGGTAGACGGTGAAGCGAACGATGGCGGCCTGGTAGCGGAGGCTCAGATTGATTTGGTCGGGGGTGAGCCGATAGCGGGCGAGGAGGGCATCGAAGGCGGCAGGTCCGCCGGCTTGGGCCACTTCGGCGTCGAAGGCGGCCTTGACCTCGGCGGCTTCGGGGATGGGGTAACGGCTGACGCGCATCTCTTCGAGGATGAGCAGGCGGTCGATGAGGCGGTTGCGCATGGCTTCGAGGGCGGCGGGAGATTCGTCGGCGGGGGTGCCTTCGAGGAGAGCGGCGATGCGGAGTTGCTGGCGGACGGTGGAGGCGGTGATGACCTTGCGGCCGACGGTGGCGACGATGCGGTCGACGAGTTCAGCCTGAGCACTGAGGGCGAGGAGGAGCAGGAGGAGCAGCCGTTTGGACATCAGAAGGTCTGCCCCAGGGAGAAGTGGAATTGGAACTGGTTGATGCGCTGGATGACGCGGCGGCCGCCGCCCTGGATGAGTTGGTCGCGGGTGCCCTCGTAGCCGAAGAAGCTGGGGGTATTGAGGCCGTAGGCGATGTCCAAGCGGACGGGGCCGACGGGGGTTTTATAGCGGACGCCGAAGCCGAGGGCGTGGACCATGTAGTCGAAGTCGGTGATGTTCCGCTGCTTGTAGCGGAAGGAGATCTTGTCGAGGCTGGAGTAGACGTTGCCGGCGTCGTGGAAGATGACGCCGCCGAGGGTATCGCCGATGAGGGGGAAGCGGAGTTCGAGGCTTTGGTTGATGAGGGCTTTGCCGCCGACGGGGAAGCCGGTGGCGAGGTCGCGCGGGCCGGCCTGGTTATCGGGGAAGGCGCGATTGGAGGTGCCACCGCCGGCGAAGAAGCGTTCCGGGAGGGGGACGCCGGCGTCGCCGGTGGCGCGGCCGAAGGAGTATATGCTGCCGATGGTGAGGGACTGGGCGATGACGAGGTCGCGCTTGATGCGGCGATAGACGGAGTTGCGGATGAGGAGGCGGGCGAAGTCCGAGCGGGAGCCGAAGGCGCCGTGGGCGAGTCCGGAGTCGATGGTCGAGAAGACGCCTTTGCGGGAGTCGACGGGGTCGTCGCGGCGGTCACGGATGAAAGAGCTGGAGAACATGCCGATGCGAACGGGGACGGAGAAGACGGGGATGAGGGCGGGGTCGATGTTGAGGGTCTTCTCATCGATTTTGACCTGGCGGAAGGCGTAGCGGTACTGGATGCTGGTGGAGCGGGAGACGCGCTGGCCGAGCTGGATGGAGTTTTCGAAGCGCTGGGTGGCGAAGGTGCGGACGTCGCGGGACTTATCGAAGAGGCTGGTGAGATTGAGGTTGAGGCGGTCGTTGCCGGTGAACTGGGGGGCGAAGTAGGAGACGGCGACGCGCTGCTGGAAGTTCGAGACCTGGCTGCGGAAGCCGAGGGTGTGGCCGACGCCGAGGAAGTTGACGCGGCTGACGCCGAAGGAGACGCGGGGGCTGACGCCGGGGGCGCCGGCGGGTGCGGCGAGGGTGGTGTTGCCGCCGCCGATGCGGGCGAGTTGGGCGCCGAAGCCGACGGTGTAGGAGTAGCGGCTGGCTTCTTCGAGGCGGTAGAGGACGTACTTGTCGCGTTCGCGGCCTTCGGGGTTTTGGAGGGCGATATCGACCTTGGCGAAGATGCCGAGTTCATAGAGGCGGCGCTGGGCTTCGACGATGGCGCTTTGGGAGAGGGGGTCGCCGGACTGGATGGGGATACGGTCGTAGATGAGGCGGGGGCGCGTGGTGCGGTAGCCGCTGACGAGGATACGGCGGACGAAGTTGCGGCGGCCTTCGATGATGGCGTAGCGGACGTGGACCTGGTTGGGTAGATCGGCGGGTTTGACGGTGAACTCGAAGGTGGCATCGGGGAAGCCGCTGTTGAAGTAGTAGTTGAGGAGGAAGTCGCGGTCGGCGGCGATGTGAGCGTCGGCGTAGGGCTGGCCTTCGATGGTTTGGAGGGAGCTTTGGGCGTATTCGAGGTCTTTGGGGTTGACGCCGGAGAGTTCGATGGAGGCGACGAACCATTGGGTGCCTTCGACGACCTCGATGAAGACGGCGACTTCGCCGGTGCGGCCCAGGTAGTCCTTGTCGACGCGGGAGGAGACGCGGACGTCGCGGAAGCCGTTGGAGCGGTAGAGGGCTTCGATGGAGTCGACGTCTTTGCGAAGGAGGTCGTCGGAGAAGCGTCCGTTGCGGTAGCGGACGCGGGTGGCGGGGCGGACGGCCATGCGTTCGAGGATGGTGGGCTGGTTGAAGTACCGGTTGCCGGAGACTTCGAGGTGGACGAGCTTATAGCGGATGCCGCGATCGATGGAGTACTCGATGACCTGTTCGGCGTCTTTGGGGTTATCGGGGTTATCGAACTCGACGGCGGCGTCGAAGTAGCCTTGGGCCTGGAGGTACTTCTCGATGTTGCGGTTGCCTTCGAGGAGGAGGTCGCGGTCGACGGTGCGCTCCTGGTAGATGGGGACGAGTTGGCGGAGCTTCCCGGGGGAGAGCTTGGCGCCGACGGCCTTGATCTGGATGCGGGGGCCGGCGTAGACGGAGATGGTGGGTTGGACGAGATTGGTGGCGGGGAGGTAGCGGAGCTCTTCGAGCTTGACGCGGGCCATGAGGAAGTCGTTTTTCTGGAAGCTGAAGCGGACGCGTTCGAGGCCGTTGGAGAGGCGTTGTTCGGTGAGGTGCTTGGCGCTGAGGAGGCCCCAGACGCGCTGCCAATGGGTGGTTCGAAGGAGGCTGGCGGCGGAGCGTTTGGCATCGCCGGTGAAGACGGGGGTGGAGAAGCGGGCGCGCTTGCCGGAGTCGAGCTGGAACTTGATTTGGACCTGCTGGGTGAGGGGGTCGTAGGAGAAGCGGGGTTCGACGGAGGCGCGGTAGAGGCCATTGGAGCGGAGGGAGTTGAGGACGCTTTGGGTGGCTTCGATGAGGTAGTCTTCGGTGAAGGCCTGGCCGAGTTCGAGCTTGGTGGCGGTGATGAGTTGGCCATCGGAGGGCGGGTCGGCGGCCCCGGCGATGGAGACTCCCCCGACGAACCAGGCGGAGATGGTGCGATAGGTGACGTTGACTTCGCCGGAGGGCGAGAGGACAGCATCGACGGAGACGTCGTCGTAGCGGCCGGTATCGAAAAGGGCTTCGATGGAGCGGGAGATCGAGTCAATGGCGAAGGGGTCGCCGGGCTTGACGGGGTTAAGGCGCTCCAGGTTGGAGCGGGTGTAGGGCTGGGCTTCGGGTTCGTAGCTAATCCTGGCGATACGACGGCCTTCGTAGGTGGAATCCGGAGACTGGGCTTTGGCGTGAGGGGTCAGAGCGGTCCCCCATAGGGCCACCAACAGACACGGGACCAGCGTGCGGCCGGGACGAAGTTCCACTAACCCTTATGATACCGTCCAGACTTAGGGTGTTGCGACGTGAAACGACGCCCCGGCGCCGGCGGCAAAGGTCATTGGCACGGCCGGCGCCCGAAAAGGCGACGGAAAGACGGTTTCCGGCGCGGCCCAGCCGGTAAGAACTTGGCTTTGGTCGTCGGCCTGAGGGGTGGTTTCCTCTTTCTTTTCAACAGGTTCGATGGAGGTAATTTCTTCCGTCGGTGGGTCGTCAAATTGGGTGGCCGCTTGGGACGGCCCAAGGATCTGCGCGTCCCGCGTGAGCGGCAGTTTGGGCAAAGGGTCCAGTTTGCGGAACATATTCAGCTCTCGGATGCTCGAGTTGATCAAGCGGACGATAGCGGCTTCCTCGCGCCGGAATTCCTTGATGAGCTTGGATTCGGAACCGATGCGGAAAGCGTTGACGGCATCGAGGTTGCAGATATGCTCTTCGGTCACCCCCGGATGGGCCAGTTGCGCGGCCTGCGCCAGGCAGTCCTCGTTAAAGACGCGCTCGTTTTTTGTAGTGCGGAGCAGTCGCCATTGGAGATCGCCGATGCGCTGGACGAGGCCCATTTCGACTTCGTCGCGAGGTTGCAACTTGTCCGCGTAATTGGCGAGCAGTTTTTTGTAGGCTGTTGGTCCCTCGTTAGGGAGCAAGACCAAG
>JAPKZA010000389.1 GCA_026394015.1 Acidobacteriota bacterium | reverse complement strand
CGGCTTCCCCAAAACCCAACTCCCCGCCAAAATCACCAAAAACGCCCCCCTCCCCATCGCCAACCTCCAACACCTCAAATCCGTCGAAACGTTCACCATCCGCATGGCCGAAGCCCAGGAGAACACAACCCATCACCTCCTCCCCCGCCGCCCCAACGGCCAACTCATCGTCCTCCACCACGGCCACTCCTGCACCTTTGACGACGCAACCAACCTCAAAAGCTACGGCATGGCCCACGCCACCGACAAGTTTCTCGAAGCCGGCTACGCGGTCTTACTCGCCTACATGCCCCACATGCGCCCCGGCGATTGCGGAAACCACGCCGACCTCATAAGCCTCAAATACTTCCTGGAACCAGTAGCCATCAGCCTCAACCAACTCCGCCGAAGTTACAGAAACATCCACATGGCCGGCCTCTCCGGAGGAGGCTGGACGACCACTCTCTACGCTGCCCTCGACCCCACCATTCAAACCAGCTTCCCCATCGCCGGAACCATCCCGCTATTTCTCCGCACGGGTGCCTCGGTCGGCGATTGGGAGCAATACCTCCCCAGTTTCTACCGTCTAGCCGGTTACCCCGATCTCTACGTCCTAGGCTCCTCCGGCCGCAAACAAATCCAAATCCTAAACCGCCAAGACGATTGTTGTTTCGGCCAAAAGCAGCACCAAGGAGCGCCCTACGAAGAAGCCTATCGCCAATACGAACGCGCCGTCCAACGATCCCTCGGCCAAACCGGCCACTTCGAACTGATAATCGACGAAACAGCCCCCCGCCACATGATCTCCCCCGCCGCCGTACAGATCATGCTCAAACATCTCGCCTCGCCCAAATGAAATTTGCTTGCGCGGCCCTGATCGATTTCCCGCCCCGTTTCCGCCCTATCGGACGATGACCTTCTCTCGTCTTCTCCTCTTCGCGGTGGCCCTCACCTGCCTCGGCGCGGAGCGTCTCATCTCGCTCGGCGAACTAGCCCGCAGCCTGCCTCCCGAGCCCATCACGGTCGTCTTCGACGTCGACGACACCGCCCTCTTCACCTCTCCCGGCTTCCAGTGGGGCACCCGCACCTACGGCCCCGCCATCGTCTCCGCCGGCGTCGCCGTCCGCGAGGAAGATCTCCCCACCCCCGAACAGCGCGCCCATTACCGCGAGTTCTGGACCAAAATGAACAACGGCCTCGACGAATACAGCGTCAAGAAGTGGATCGCCGTCGAATTAATCGCGCTCCACAAATCCCGCGGAGACAAAATCTACTTCGTCACCAAGCGCATCTTCACCGGATCCGAAACCCTCTCCGCCCTCCTCCGCCGAGAATTCGCTCTCCCCGCCGACGCCCCCGCCGTCATCTTCACGAACCGCCAGCCCAAAACCGAATTCTTCCGCCGCATCGCCGCCCAACTCAGCTACGGAGACTCCGACGGCGACATCCGCGACTCCATCCAAGCCGGCGCCCGGCCCATCCGCGTCCTCCGCTCCCCGGCGTCAGTCAATCACGAACCCACCCACAACGGCGGCTTCGGCGAAGAGGTCCTCCGCAACTCCGAAAACGAATAGATGGTCTTTTCCGAAGTCCAACCACCGCCGCAACTCGCACCCGAAAAGCAAAGACCTCCATATTTTGACAGTTTATGAAGGTAGCGGTAGACTCTCGATAGGGCAATGGCGTCACTGAACATCTCACTACCTCAGTCCCTGAAGGACTACGTCGAAGACCAGGTTTCCGCTGGTGGCTACAGCACCCCGAGCGAGTATCTCCGCGATCTCGTACGCCAAGATCAGAAGCGAAGTTCAGAGGACAGGCTAGAAGCCCTGCTTCTGGAAGGACTTACCTCCGGAAGCCCGATTGACATCACGCCCGAGTACTGGGAACAGAAGCGCCGTCAACTCATCGATCGCCACTCCAGCACGACAGGTAAGCGGTGAGCCTCGCCTATTCGCTTCGTCCGCTGGCCGACCAGGAGCCAGCGTTTTAATCGAGCGGGGCAACCTGGACGTTGGTCTTCAATTCCTAACCACCGCCCTGGCGACCTTCGCACTCATCGCAACCCAGCCGGAGATGGGCTGGCGTTGCCGACTGAAAGGCCCCGGGTTGAAATCCGCCCGGGTTTTCAGAATCAGCGAACCTTTCGGAAAGTGCTTAGTCTTCTACCTTCCCACCCCCGGCAAGATAGAAATACTCCGAGTCCTCCATGGTGCACAGGACATTGAGCAGCGCCTCTTGGATCAAGGCGTATTTGAGGGCCCGCAAGAAAGTTAAGGATTCGGCGTTCCTGTGTCCCGGAAATTGGCCCGAATCTGTTCCCCGATCTCCGCTCCGTGGCTTCGTACATAGGCCCACGCATTCTCGAAGTCCTCCGCGCGGAGCGACGGATAACCCTCTAGCAGCTCCTTTTCCGAAGTCCCCAGCCGCCGAGCCTGCTCCAGAAGCCATACCGGAATGCGGGTCCGCACAATACACGGCTCCCCGCCACAGACCTCCGGGTGCGAATCAATCCCCGGAAAGGCGTCCTCAAAGAATCGCGACATTACCGAAGCCTCATTTTGTCCGACCGACAGGGAAATTCATTCGATCAGCCCTCCGCCGCAAACCCCAACGACCGCATCAAAGCCCCCGTCTCCGGTGCCCTCCCCCGAAACGCCTCATACAGCGCCATCGGCTCCTGCGTCGCCCCCGCCGAATAAATAAACCGCCGCAGCCGCTCCGCCACCGTCGCATCAAACGCGTCCCCCACCTCCTCGAACGCCGCAAACGCGTCCGTATCCAGCACCGCCGACCACCGATAGCTGTAGTACCCCGCCGCATACCCCATCGGGCTCCCAAAGATATGCGAAAAATGCGTCGACCGGTGCCGCATCAAAA
This sequence comes from Acidobacteriota bacterium, assembly GCA_026394015.1. GTDB lineage: Bacteria > Acidobacteriota > Terriglobia > Bryobacterales > Bryobacteraceae. The sequence goes on along the minus strand of JAPKZA010000389.1, from coordinate 2,816 downwards.
TCGCCTCCGGCATCCCCAACTCGGCCAGCCAACCGGCCTCCCGCTCGGTCACCTTCCCCTCCCCCGCCGCTTCCAGCAGATGCCACTCTAAGTCCACGTAAGCCGACGCCAAATACTCCACCATCTCAAAGCCCTGATTGAAGTTCGCCGCCGCCTTCAACTTCCCTAACATCGCCTCCGGAATCGCCTCCCCGGTCTCGTAATGGCGCGCAAACCGCTCCAACACCGTCTTATCCTCAAACCAATGCTCATACAATTGCGACGGCATCTCCACAAAGTCCCGCGGCACGTTCGTCCCCGACAAGGACGGATAAGTAACATCCGAAAGCAACCCATGCAGCGCATGGCCAAACTCGTGGAACAAAGTCCGCGCGTCGTCATGCGACAGAAGCGTCGGTTTCCCCGCCGGCGGCTTATTGAAGTTCAAGTTGTTCGTCACCACCGGGGTGACCCGTCCCATCATCCGTTGCTGATCTCGCAGCGAACTCATCCACGCCCCGCTGCGCTTCTCCGGCCGCGCGTAGTAGTCCCCATAGAAGACCCCCACCATCTCCCCTCTCGCCCCCCAAACCTCCCACGTCCGCACATCGGCATGATACCTCGGCAAGTCGGTCCGTTCCCGCAACTCCAACCCAAACAATCGTCCCGCCGTCGAGAACACCGCCGCCAGCATCTGTTCCAGCGAAAAATACGCCTTCGTCGCCTCGCCGTCGATCTCGTACCGGTTCTGTCTCACTTTCTCGGCGAAGTACCGCCAATCCCAAGCCGCCAGGGTCTGTCCCGGCTGCTCTGCGTCCATGGCCTCTTGCAGCGCCGTCGCCTCCCGCCCCGCCGCGGCCACCGCCGGCACCCAAAGCTTGTCGAGTAACTCCCGAGCGGCCTCGGGAGTCTTCGCCATCTTATCGTCGAGCGAGTACAGCGCAAAGTTCCGATAGCCCAGCAACTGAGCCCGCCCCCTGCGCAGCGCCACGATCTCCCCAATCAGGCCTTTGTTATCAAATTCATTCCCGTTGTCCCCCCGCGCCGTCCAGGCCCGAAACGCTTTCTCCCGCAGATGTCGATGCGGGCTGAGTTGTAGAAACGGCTCGATGCTACTCCGTTGCAGGGTCACGACCCCTTGTCCCGTCGCGTCCTCTTCCGGAGCCAAAACCATCGTGAACGCCGCCGTATCAGCCAACAGATTCTGTTCAAACAGAGTCGTTTTCGAAGCCAAAGCGCTATCGATCTCGGCCAGCCGCAGCTTTGCCGCGGCCTCTAGCCGCGCCCCCGCCCGCACGAATCGCTTGTGCGTCTTCTCCACCAACCGAACCGCCTCTGCCGACAATCCCAACTCCGCCCGCCGATCGAACACGGAGTCGAGGCGTTGAAACAGGATCGGGTCGAGCGAGATCGCGCTCCGGTGCCGCGCCAGCAGCGGAGCCGTTTCCCGAGCGATGGCCTGCAACTCTGCGTTCGTATGCGAGGCATTCAAATTCGAAAACACGTCTCCGACCCGCCGCAGAAACGTCCCGTTACGCTCGAGCGCCTCCACGGTATTCGCAAAATCCGCGTCGCCGGCCTCCTCCACAATCGCGGCCACCTCGGCCCGTTCCAGTCGCATCCCCTCTTCGAAAGCGGGCAAGAAGTGCGAAGCCTGAATCGCGGCAAACGGCGGCAGCCCAAACGGCGTTGTCCACTCAGAAAAAAACGGGTTATCGATCATCTAGTTTCAATCCTAATTCTACGCCCCGCCCCCAACCGCCGCGCATCTCAAAATCACACCGGGTCTGCAGCGCTCTGGCGCTGCCCTGAATGCCGGAGGAACCGTCCCCGGCGTCCGCTGGATCGGGGAACGACGAACCGCTCAGGCCGCCTGATCACTCGGCTCGTGAGGAAGCTGAAGTAACTGATCTCCGCGCAAGGATAGAGTCGCGTATGTCCGGCCATCGCCATCGCTGAATTCAACCTCGTACACTCCAGGGGCCAGCCGCTCGACCACCGTGCCGACCTGGCCTCGCAATAGGCCATGATCCGCCACGTCTTCGAGCATCGCAACCACCGAGAGGAATGCACGTTCAGGCATTATCGAATCTCCGTTTATAGCGCACAGGCCGCGCAGGCCCGGCTCGAGCGGGCGAGGAACTCGCCCATCCTGCCGGGCCGAAGCGAGTCCGTTGTACGCGGTTCCTCAATAGCGCACAGGCCGCGCAGGCACGGCACCAATGGGCGAGGAACTCGGCGAGGAACTCGCCCATCCTGCCGGGCCGAAGCGAGTCCGTTGTACGCGGTTCCTCAATAGCGCACAGGCCGCGCAGGCACGGCACCAATGGGCGAGGAACTCGCCCATCCTGCCGGGCCGAAGCGAGTCCGTTGTGCGCGGTTCCTCAATAGACTACTCCCCCGGCATCTTCCCCGCTATCGACGAGGTGGTCGGCCCTTCGGCGGCACGGAGTCTCGCAAGTAACGCCGAAGGTCCTGCACCGCGCTCGGTGCGCAATCTCCAACTCGGCCTCCGCTACAGCCTCTAATCGAAGTTAAACCACCCATCAGCAAGGGCCAGTCGGCTGGCACACCCTCGCTTGACGGCCCCTTAGAGCTAGATCGAACGATCCAGGTCTTCCGTAAGCGCACTGAGTGCTCCACTCCAAGAACGTTTCGCGGACAATTGCCCGGTTGGCCAGGCCAGGCGACAAGGTCGATTGGCAGAGCAGCGGGTAGGGTTGGGAGAGACGTTGCAGCTGCAGGGTTGGACGCGGGAGCGGCGAGTGATTGTGTCTCGCCAAAACATGGCGGAGCAGAAGGTGGACGCTGGTTGGAAGGGGAGCAAGCAGCCGGTT
>JAPKZA010000431.1 GCA_026394015.1 Acidobacteriota bacterium | reverse complement strand
TCCAGGGAAGATGTATGGTGCGCCCGACAAGATTCGAACTTGTGGCCTTTTGCTCCGGAGGCAAACGCTCTATCCAGGCTGAGCTACGAGCGCACACCAACCCAACGCTTTTGAGTATACCCTAAATCATGCGCCTATTGGGTCTGTTATTGATTGCGTCGGCGATGTTCGCGGCAAAGAAGCCGAAATTGCCGGAGGTGATGGAAACGATCGTCCAGAGCGAACCGGTGACCGCCCGGGCCCACCTCGGAATGCGGGTGGTGGAGCTCAAAGCCGGCAAGGTGCTCTACGAGCGGAATGCTCGCAGCTGGTTCGTTCCCGCCTCGAACACGAAACTGTATTCGACCGCCCTGGCGCTGACGAAGCTGGGGGCGGCCCATCGGTTTAAAACCCAGGTGGTGGCCGGGGTGGGGCCGGACGCCGAGGGGAGGATCTTTGGGGATCTACGGTTGGTCGGCGGGGCGGATCCTTCGCTCTCGGGGCGCGTGTATCCGTATGACCGAAGGGCCGAGTGGGGCGCCGGGGCGGCGGCGATCGAGCAGTTGGCCGATGTCTTGGTGGCCAAGGGAGTCAAACAGGTCGAGGGGATGGTGATCGGGGATGACACCCGGTACGCCTGGGATCCCGTGCCCTCCGGTTGGGGTGCCGACGATGGGCTGTTTGAGTACGGCGCGCCGGTTTCGGCGTTGTTGCTCAACGACAATACGGTCCGGGTGGCCGTGCGGCCGGGAACCGAAGTCGGCGAACCGGCGGAACTGTCGGTGAATCCAGGATTTGAGTATTTTTCGATTCAGAATCGCGTGACGACGGGACCGGCGGGAACACGGACGCGGATTCGTTTTGAACGGCCCGTCGGCACCCGGGAAATCTGGCTCGACGGAACGATTGCGCTGGGCGGCCCGGAGAATGAACAGATGTTTGCCGTCGACGATCCGGCGCGGTTGGCGGCGCAGGCGCTGGAGACGGCGCTGGTGACGCGGGGAGTGAGAGTGCGAGGCGGAATCGGGGTGAAGCATCGGTTCACCGGGGAGCGGGAAGAGTGCGCTAGCTGCGTCGTGTTGGCCGAGCGGGAGTCGCCGCCGTTGGGACAGCTGATCCAAGTGGTGAACAAAGAGAGCCAGAACCTGCACGCTGAGATTATGCGGCGGGAGGGCGGCGGGAAAGAGGCGATGGCGGAGTTGTTCCAGGTGATGGGGATTGCGGAGGAGGACACTTACCTCGTGGATGGGTCGGGGCTCTCGCGCCTGACTTTGGTATGCCCGGAGGCTTCGACGAAGTTACTGGAGCATATGTGGAAAGGGCCAGAGCGGGAGATTTGGGTGAGTTCGTTGCCGATTGGCGCCGAGGACGGGACATTGCGGAATCGGTTCAAGGGCTTTAGCGAAGCGGGACGGGTCAGGGCGAAAACGGGATCGTTGACCCACGTCGCGGCTCTGGGTGGGTATTTGGAGCATCCCACGCGCGGGACGTTGGTTTTCAGCCTGATGCTGAACAACTACAACGGGGAGACGGCGAAAGCGCGGGCGGTGCTCGACAAGCTCGTGATGACCCTGCTCGACTACTGAAGAAGTTTCGCTTGACTTTCGCCCTAGCGTCGGCGAAAATAAGGCGAATCCCATGGCACTCACGCGCAGACAAAAAGAAGTTGTTGACTTTCTCGCCGATTTCATCGGGCGGAAGGGTTATTCGCCGAGTTATGAAGAGATTGCGGAAGGAATTGACCTGAATTCTCTAGCGACGGTGCACAAGCATATCGCGGCGTTGGAGGCGAAGGGCTATCTGAAACGCGGGTTTAATCAGAGCCGGTCGGTGGAGATCAGCGAGTCGTATCTCGCCGAGCGGGGGCGGGTGCCGGCGGGCGAGATGTCGATCCCGTTTTTGGGTCGGATTGCGGCGGGTCGCCCGATTGAACAGGTGCCGCAGGGCGATGCTCTCCAGTTCAGCGATTTTGCCGGTAATGCGTCGACCTTCGCGCTGCAGGTGCGCGGGGAATCGATGATCGACGATCACATCTGCGACGGCGATTTCGTCTTGATCGAGAAGGGTGAATCGGCGCGGAATGGGGAAATTGTGGTGGCGCTGGTGGCCGGCGTGGAGTCGACGTTGAAACGGTTGTACCGCGAGGCCGACGGGATGATTCGACTGCAACCGGCGAATGCGACGATGGAGCCGATTTTGGTTCCCGCGGCGGATGTGGAAGTGCAAGGGCGGCTGATTGCGGTGATGCGGAAGTATCGGAACTAGGCGGCTCAGGAAAGCTTTACGGCGATTTAACGGTTGGTTTTAACACCTCGGGCGATACTCATATCAGGACGTAAAGATATGAAAAGAATCGTATACCTGCCCCTGTTACCGACGCTGGCTGTAGGCCTGCTTTTCAGCCAGAATCCGATGCCCCGACCCGTGTTGGGGGGCGTTTTGCCGGGTGCTACCGCGGCCGAGCGGACCCTGTTTGACCAGGGAAAAGAAGACTTTAACGATGTTGAGAAGGCCGAGGACGGCTTGGGCCCGGCGTTTAACGGCGACAGTTGCGCCCAGTGCCATGTGAGCCCGGCGATTGGTGGGGTGGCCAATACGGCGGTGATTCGCGCCGGACAGACGACGGCGGACGGGCGGTTCGTGGCCCTGCACGGGGACACGCTCTTCAGTCAGTTTTCGACCGGGGACCGTGCGTGTCAGGTCAACTTGCCCGCGGAGGCGAATACCGTTGTGCGACGGATTCCAACGCCGCTGTTCGGGGCAGGGTTGATCGAGGCGATTCCGGACGAAGCGATTATTGCGCGGGAGGACCCGGACGACCGGGACCGAGACGGAATCCGGGGGCGGGCGCATCGGGTCGTCGACGTGGCCTCACGGTTGCCTCGCGTAGGTCGGTTTGGATGGAAGGCGCAGGTGGCGACGCTTCTGACGTTCGCCGGGGACGCCTATCGGAATGAGATGGGGATCACCAACGACCTGTTTAAGGACGAATACGCTCTGGGCTTCACGCCGGCCCAAATTGCGGCATGCGGAGGAAGTTCGACGATTGAGGACAAGCGGAGTTTACAGAACGGCTTGCGGGGAATCGACAACTTTGAGAACTTCATGAGACTGCTCGCTCCGCTGCCGCCCGGGCGGCCGACGGAGGAGACGGATCGGGGTCGGGAGATCTTTACGGCGGTTGGCTGCGCGAAATGCCATACCCCGCAGATGTTCACTAAAGAGAGCACGAATCTCGTGTTCAACCGCCGACCGGTACCGCTGTTTTCGGATTTGTTGCTGCACGATGTCGGCACCGGAGACGGAATCCCGCAGGGTGAAGCCCGGGGAAGCGAAATGCGGACGGCTCCGTTGTGGGGGTTGAGTTATCGGCGGATGTTGCTGCATGACGGCAGCGCGACCAGTCCGGACGCGGCGATTCGCCGGCACGGACGGGAAGCGGACGGGGCGCGGCGCAACTATGATCGGTTGCCGCCGGAGCAGCGTCGGGCTTTGCTGGCGTTCTTGAATACGATCTAGGGCGCGACCTTCGCAAGGGGAAAGGCCGGCCCGATGTCGGTCTTATCCTTGCGGAAGTTTTGGTGGGTCGCGATGCCCTTGAAGGTGTTGAAGAACGTCATGTCGAATTCGGGCTGTTGGGCCGCGGGCGGGAGAACCTTCGGGATGGAGAAGGCTTGGCAGAGATGGTCGACCAAGGCGATAGCGGCGTCCGATTGGACAGTAGGGAACGCGGCGAAATAAGAGAAGCCGCGATAGGGGGCGGCGACATACTTGGTGGTTTCGGCGAGGGTGCACCATTTGGCGGTGAAATCGCCCGGCCACCAGTTGAGCTGCTGTGGGTTCGTTTTGTCGATGACGAGCGGGCCGGGGTTGGCGATCTCAATGCCGATCGAGCGTTTATCGTGTTTCCAGTTGGCGCTGGCCGCTCCGGTGACGCCGAGGTGGTAGGCCCAGGCGCGCGGGGAGAAACATTCGTAAATGGACCCGTCGGTGTCAACGACATATGCGGTAGCGACTTGGAGCGGGGTACCGCGCCAAGTGTCGTAGGCGCTGCGGGCCGACTGGCCGGCGGTAAAGTGCAGCACAAGAAGGTCTTTGGGGAACTCTTCGGTGAAGAATTGACCAGCGGCGAGGGCAAACTTTTTGCGGTCTATCGAGAGAGCGGAGGGCACAGGCGTCGGGGCCGGAGGGCGAGTCGGGAGTGACGCCTCGTCGGTCGTGACGCTGGGGATGAGGAGCTTTTGGCCAACCTTGAGCTGGTTGGGGTCGGTGATCTGATTGGCGGCGATCAGAGCCGAAAGGGGAATGCCGAACTTCTTGGCGATGCTGGAGAGACTATTGCCAGATTGAACGATGGTTTCGAGCATAGGCTGAGGGTATCAGAAGTGTTAGTCGGAAGTGGTAGGGAAGCCGGCGGCACCGTCGAGGAAGCGCCAGAGATACCAGGTGGAGACCGAGGCGTAGGGCCGCCAGGGTTGGGCGATTCGCTCCATTTCGGCGGGTGTGGGCGGGGTGGGTAGGTCGTAGGCCTTCTGTATCGCGTTGCGGATGCCCAGGTCGCCGGTGGGGAAGATGTCAGGGCGCTCTAAGGCGAACATTAGAAACATTTGCGCCGTCCAAACGCCGACTCCCTTAACGGCGGTGAGCGCCGCGAGGACCTCGGAATCGGGCAGGGCGGGGAGGCGGGAGAACGGGATGCGACGGGTGGCGAGGTCGACGAGGTAGGAGGCCTTCTGCTGCGAGAGGCCATGGGGGCGGAGGCCTTCCGGGCCGAGGGCGATCAGCTTCGTGGGAGAGAGTTTGCCGCCGCGACCGGCCGCGGCGAGAACCCGCGCGAAAATCGTGGCGGCGGCTTTGCCACTGAGTTGCTGGTAAACGATCGAACGCGCCAAGGCAGTGAAGTCCGGGGCGTGGTAGGTTATGGCGTAGGGACCGACTTGGCGAATGATGTTGCCGAGAACGGGGTCCGCTGCTTCGAGATGGAGGAGAGCTTTTTTCATGGGAACGCAACAGCCGATGGGCGAATCAAAGAGAATGATGACACGCCGCACTCTCCTCTCTCTACTGGGAACCTCGCCGCTCGTAATGGGGCAACAGAAACCTCCGGCGAAGGTCGATGAGGATCTGCCGGTGATCAAGGTGGACGTGGACTTGGTGAACGTCCTGTTCTCGGTTCGCGATAAGAAGAACGGTTTGGTGGCGACCTGTAGGAAAGAAGACTTTACCGTGATCGAAGAGGGCAAACAGCAGACGATCAAGGTGTTTGCGCGAGAGATCGATCTACCGTTAACGATTGGCTTGTTGGTGGACGTCAGTGGGAGCCAGGAGCGGCTGATCCCGGAGGAGAAGGCGGCGGCGGGACAGTTTTTTCAGCAAGTTCTGCGCAAGAAAGATATGGCGTTTCTGATTAGCTTCGGAGCGGAAGCAGAGCTCTTGCAGGACTTGACCGGTTCGCCGAAGTTACTGCGGGAAGGGCTCAATCAGCTGCGCCTGAATTCGGGCGTCGGCGGCCTGCACCCGGGGACCATCCCGAACGCGAAGCAGAAGGGTACGATCATGTACGACGCCGTGGCGCTGGCGGCCACCGAAAAGTTGAAGAGCGAAGTCGGGCGGAAGGCCATTGTCTTGATCACCGACGGCGTGGACGTCGGTTCGACCTACACCCGCCAGCAAGCGGTGGAGGCGGCCCACAAGGCGGATGTGATCATCTACAGCGTTTACTTTGTCGATTACGGCGGGTACGGCAGGGGGGGGAAGGGGGGGTTTGGGGGCGGAGGGGGCGGGGATTTGAAGAAAATGGCGGAGGAGACCGGGGGACGGTTCTTTAGCGTGGGACGGAACCAATCGCTGGCCGACATCTTCACGCAGATTCAGGAAGAGATGCGAAGCCAATACGTGATCGGCTACTCCTCGACGAATGAGATCCGTGACGGGGCCTTTCGAAAACTCGAGATCCGGTTGGCGGATAAGAACCTGAAGGCGCAGACCCGAAAAGGTTACTACGCCAGCAAGCGCTAGTTAGCGGCGGAGCATGTAGTCAGCGAGCGCGGCATCAAGCGAGGGCATGGGAGGAAGGCCGAGGGATTCGAGCCGGGCATTGGAAAGCGCGGAGAATTTGGGACGCCGGGCTTCGGTCCGATAGGTTTCCGGACGAGCGACGTTGAGAGTGGGGGTGAGGTTGGCGGCGGCGAAGATCTTAGCGGCGAAATCGTACCAACTGATCGGGGTCCCGCCCCCGGCGTGATACAGGCCGAAGTGCCCCGCACCGACGAGGTCGGCCGTGGTCTCAGCCAGAGCAGGCGAGTAAGTGGGCGAGGCAATATACTCCTGAACCACCTGGATGGGCTTGCCCGAAAGAGCCAGTCGGAGCATCGTTTCGACGAAGTTCCCCCGGGCCGTATTGCGACCGCCGGGGCCGAAGACGCCGCAGGTGCGCAGGACGAGCGCTTTGTCGTGGTAGGCGCGAGCGAAGTATTCCCCGGAAAGTTTCGAAACGCCATACGCACCGATCGGACAGGGCAGGTCGGTTTCGACGTACGGGCGCCCGAGGGTACCGTCGAAGACGTAGTCGGTGGAGAAGTGGACGAGTTGGGCATCGATCTGCCGACAGGCGATCGCGAGATTGCGGGTGCCGAGGGCGTTGGCCTGATAGGCAACGGCGGGCTCCCGTTCGGCGACGTCGACCATGTTGTAGGCGGCGGAATTCAGAACGATCGCGGGATCGATTTCGGCCAGTTTGGACTCGAGGGTGGGGAGGTCGGAGATATCTACCGAGGCCCGGTTGAAGGCGGTTACGGCGTAGCCTCGAAGGGAGAAGACCCGAACCAATTCGACGCCGAGTTGGCCGGCGGCTCCAAAGACAACGACACGTTTTTGCACGACTTGCAGAATAACACGAGATTAGCGGGAACTCGGCCTCCGCGACTCTTTGGCCTTGGCTTCGTCTTCGTCTCTGTAGGATTGTAGGGTGCGGAGTATGGGCTCGAGGTCCCGGAGGTTGCTGAGGACCTGACGGAAAAGGACACCGAGGTGAAATTGGTTCCCTGGTGCGGGGGCACAATAGCAGACTTCGCCGAGAATCATTCCGTCTGGGCGGTCGATGCGAATGGCGCTGGACGAGGCCACCGCACACGGGCTCAGAAAACGCATGCCGTCGGCAGACACGTCGAGCATTTGCCCTTCGATGTCGATCGGCGCGTCGCCGAGGATGCGAAGCGTGAGAGTGGTTGCAAACGGGATTCGGTCTTCTTTTCGGCGTTCCACGAAGGTCTCATCGGCAGCGAGCAAGGCAGTCTTAGCGGAGTTAGTTGGCGTGGACGGATTGGGAGAGGAGGAAGGTATCAATTTTACGAATGAACTGGAGGGTGGAGCGACCTTCGTCGGCGCCGAAGACGGCAAACGTGCTGCCGATGCCAAGCATAATGGAGCGCCCACCCCCCAGCGAGACCGTCTGTTCCAGCTTGTGGCTGCCGAAACGGGCAAATTCAGCGCGTACCGAATCCAGTTGAAAAGGGCGCTGGACGATCGCGAGAATTGCACCGTCGTTCCAATGGAAGAGTTGATCGGTCGGCAACATGCGCGACCGGATATGCATGAGAAAAAATTGAAAGATCTCCGCGGCGATTTCCGGACCGAAGCGGGTCTGAAAAACAGAGAATCGATCGATCGGGAGAATTGCAATAAAGGAGCCGGGAGTTTGGCGGGCCTCTTCGAGCGCCCCTTCGACGGCCAAGCGGGGAAGCAGTTCGAGGGCGTTTTTGACGGGCTCCAGCTTGACGGCTTCCGAGGGGGTCGGAGCGTGCGAGGCCGGGTCCGCGTGGGTTTCCGATTCGGCGTCGTGGCGGAGAGTGGCAAGGCAGTCTGAAAGCTGCTGCTTGAGCGGCGCGAGATCAGAGTTAGGGGTAGCGTTCTCCAGTTGTTTGGCCAGGATCTTCAGGCTGTCGGCGGCCGGATGGCCAGAGAGGGAAACGGCGGCGATGGTATCGGCGAGCAAGGCGACCATCTGCTGCCAGTCCTGCTGCTGGGCCCGGATACGGCGCCGGGCATCGGCGGAGTAATCCTCGATGACTTGGACGAGCGAACCGGCCGTAACCAGGATATCGTCCGGGTCGGAATCGGACCCCAAAGTCTCCGAGAAGCCGTGGATCTCCGTTTTGAAACGGTCCCGAGAATCGACGTCCGCTTCAACCATATGAACGCGCAGCGCGGCCAAGACCATTTGCAACGTTCTCCGGAAAGCTTCGGCCTGACGGCTAGTACCAGAGTGGTCGAGTGATTTTTTGAGTGAAAGAAACATCGCAGCTGACAGAATCCCCTCTGTCAGTGCTCATATCGGCCGACCGGAACAAAAAATGCGGCTTATTTTTGTAGCAAGAGGAGCGCCCAGAAGGCACAAGCAAAAGCGAGCGGTACGCCGAAGGCGATCGCGAGACGCACCGACCGCGACTGAAGCCACAGAGGACCGGCCAGCACCGGCTTTTCCGAAACCAAAGCTGACGCCGCCCGACGACCAAGACCGGGAACGCCGTTATTCAGAGCCGAAGGTTCGCCCCGCAGGGTTTTCAGAATCTCGTCGCGTCCCCGGGGATCAGCGATCAGCACCGTGGCCGCCATGCCGCCGGTAATCGACTTGTCGAGGCGCTCGCGCACCTGCTGCGGCATCTCTTCGCGGGACGGATAAACCCGGAATCCTTCCGCGTCGGACACAAGTATCGTGGAGGTTTTGATGGTCGTTCGAGCCATAGTGCAGGGGGGGGGAAGCCTCAGCTGCCAGAAGCGATTAAACCGGTTCCCGAAGTCCGGGCAGCTTGATCCAGGATAACCTGAATAAAGCCCAGCGCAGCCTTCGATAGAGCTTTATCTTTGCGATAAATCAAACCGAGGCGGCGGAGCATCGGCTCCGGTGCAAGGCTAATGGCGATGAGTTTTCCTTCCCTAACCTCTTCGACCAAACTTGACGTGGACAAGAACGAAATTCCGAGGCCGGCCATGACAAAACGCTTGATCATTTCCGTCGAGTCGAGCTCCATCGAGATCTGCGTGTTGTCTTCGACGTTCTCCATCCATTGATTCAGCCGACTCCGGGTCGTGCCAGCCTTCGGCAGCAGCAGCGGGTGATTGATAAGATCTTCCGGCGTGATCGAGGCGGCCACCGCGAGCGGGTGGCCGGGTGGAACGATCAGTTTCAACTCGTCGGTATGAATGAGAACAACTTGAAGCTTCTTTTCCTGGATCGGCAGTTGGCAGATGCCGAAGTCCGCGAGGTTGTCGATGACCGCCTCGACCACCCGGGAGCCGTAGGACCGGTCGACGTGGATTTGAACGTTGGGGAAAAGCTTTTTGAACTCCCCGAAAACGTCGGGGAGAACGTAGAGGCAGGTGGCTTCGTTGGCGGCGACGATAAGTTCGCCGCGAGGCATTTTGTCGAGTTCGTTGATCGCATCCTGCGCGCGGCGGCGGAGGTCGAGAATCTGTTCGCAATAGTCAGCGAAGATCTTTCCAGCGGTCGTAAGGGAGATGCGGGTGCCGAGGCGATCGAATAGGGTGGCGTTCAGCTCCTGTTCGAGTTGACGCACTTGGGCGCTGATGGCCGGCTGCGTGCGGAAGCACGTGAGGGCCGCCTTGGAGAAGCTCTTCAGGCGAACAATCTCCAGAAACGTATGTAGCTGATCTAAATCCATCGTAAAAGCAAGAGGGTACGGTGTTACCGCGAATTGTACCGCAGTCCAGCGCCGGGTCGGGTAAGGGCGTGAGTTGTTATCCTATTCGGATGAGGCTGGGCATAGATTTTGGCACCACCCGCATCGTGGTGGCTGCGTGTGATCGCGGCAACTACCCGGTTGTCACGTTCGAAGGAAGTGACGGCGCGGTGCGCGACTGGTTTCCCCCTTTAGTCGCCGTGAAGGACGGGGCACGCTATTACGGCTGGCAAGCCTGGAGCTTGCAGGAGGACCCGTCGGCAACCGTGGTCCGGTCGCTCAAACGGTATCTGTCCGAGGCGGGACCCCGGACGCCGGTCGAGATAGGGGGAATCGAGACGCCGCTTTCGACCCTACTCGCGGAACTGGCGAGCAGCCTCCGGGACGCGCTCGTTGGGGCGTCGAACGTAAAAATTCGGGCCGGGGAAGAGATCGAAGTGATGTTGGGGGTGCCGGCCAGTGCGAATTCCAACCAACGGTTCTTGACCGTCGATGCGTTCCGGGAGGCTGGCTTTTCGGTGGTAGGGCTGTTGAATGAGCCGTCGGCGGCTTCGATCGAGTACGGGCATAGTCATCGAGAGCAGACCAACGCCAAACAGCACATTTTGGTCTACGACCTGGGCGGCGGAACGTTTGACGCGTCGCTCGTAGAGCTCGACGAGCGGTCCCATGGAGTAGTAGCCAGCGAGGGCATCCCGACCTTGGGAGGAGACGACTTCGACGGATTGTTGGCCGATCTGGCTTGGCCGGCGGGCGAGGAACTCACCCAGAGCGAGTACTTCCGATTGCACGAAGAGTGCCGGCTGCAGAAGGAGTCGTTGAACCCGAACTCCCGGAAAGTGGTGTTGGATTTGGACGCCGTGCGGCCCGGCTTGGGAACTGTAACGATTCCGGTGGCCGACTTCTACGAAAAGTGCCAGGTGTTGGTGGCCGAAACCGTGCACGCGGTGGCCGATTTGACCTCGCGCACCGAGAGCCTCGAAGCGATCTATGTCACCGGCGGGGGGAGCGAGATGCCCCTCGTCGCCCGACTCCTGCGGGAAACTTACGGGCGGAAAGTGAAGCGCAGCCCGTATACCCGCGCCGCGACAGCGATTGGGTTGGCGATTCAGGCCGACAAAAGCTCGGGCTACGTGCTCCGCGATCAGTTTACCCGGTACTTCGGAGTATGGCGCGAATGGGAGGGGGGACGGTTGATGCGCTTCGATCCCCTGTTCGCCAAAGGGACCGAATTACCGCACGCGGAGGAGGCCTCCCTGGAGCAGCGGCGGAGCTACACGGCGGTTCACAATATCGGTCACTTCCGGTATCTGGAGTGTTCGCACTTGGACGAGTTAGGGCAGCCCGAAGGAAGCATCACCGTCTGGGACGAGATCCGGTTCCCGATCGACCCGGCGTTGCAGGAACTGGCGGATTTGACCGCCGAGCCAGTCCGGCACGTCTATTTGAACCAGCAGATTGTGGAAACCTATCGGTGCGGGGCGGGCGGCGAGTTGGAGGTCGAGATTGCCAACTTGTCGGCCGGATACCAGCGAAAGTACCGTCTCGGGCGGTGGGGCGGCAACCGGGCACCGATTGTTCCAGGAAAAACGAAGCGGGCGGCCCCGAAGAAGAAGGCCGCCGCGCAATAATTGAGAGACTTAACCAAAACCATGCCGACGAAACCGCGTGATCCTTCGCGTCCCTTGAGCGAAAACCTCAATCTATTGAAATGGGTCGAAAAGATGGCCCAACTGACCAAGCCAGCCGCGATCCACTGGGTGGATGGTTCCGAAGAAGAGAATGCCCAGCTCTGCCAGGAAATGGTAGATGCGGGGACTTTCATCCGCCTGAACCAAGAGATCTGGCCGGGTTGTTACTACGCTCGCTCGCACGCCAACGACGTGGCCCGGGTGGAGGATCGGACGTTCATATGCTCGCTGTCTAAGGACAACGCGGGGCCGATGAACAACTGGGAAGACCCCTTCAAGATGCGCAAGAAGTTGAAAGCGCTCTTCAGTGGGAGCATGGCGGGCCGGACCATGTACGTGCTCGCGTTCAGCATGGGTCCGGTGGGCTCTCCCATGTCACAGATCGGCGTGCAATTGACGGACTCGCCCTATGTCGTCGTCAACACGCGGATCATGGCGCGGATCGGCCAGTCGGTGTTCAAACTGATCGATAAGAACGTGAAGCGCGTCGTGCCGTGCATGCACAGCGTCGGTGCGCCGCTCGCTGCGGGGCAGAAGGATGTCACCTGGCCCTGCAACACCGAAAAGTACATCGTGCACTTTCCGGAGAGCCGCGAAATCTGGTCCTACGGCTCGGGCTACGGCGGAAACGCGCTGTTGGGCAAAAAGTGCTTTGCCCTGCGGATTGCCTCCAACATGGCCCGGGACGAAGGTTGGATGGCCGAGCACATGCTCATTCTGGGGGTGGAAAACCCCCAGGGTGAGAAAACCTACGTGGCGGCCGCCTTCCCAAGCGCCTGCGGGAAAACGAACCTGGCGATGTTGATTCCGCCGGCAAGTTTTGAAGGCTGGAAAGTTTGGACCGTAGGCGATGATATCGCCTGGATCAAACCCGATGATAAGGGTAAGCTGCGGGCGATCAACCCGGAGGCTGGCTTTTTCGGCGTCGCGCCCGGGACAAGCGACCAGACCAACCCGAATGCGATGACGGCGTTACGATCGAACACGATCTTCACGAACGTCGCGCTCACTCCGGAAGGCGGCGTCTGGTGGGAAGGCATGACCGAGACTCCGCCCGCCGAATGCACCGATTGGCAGGGGAACCGCTGGACCCCGGAGATGGGGACCAAGGCCGCCCATCCCAACGCCCGATTTACGGCGCCAGCTTCGCAGTGCCCAACCATTGACCCGGCGTGGGAGGACCCGACCGGGGTGCCCCTGAGCGCGATCGTCTTTGGCGGCCGACGGGCAGCGACCATACCGCTCGTTTATCAGGCGTTCAACTGGAGTTCGGGCGTCTACATGGGCGCGACGATGGGATCGGAGACGACGGCGGCGGCCGGCGGGGTGCAGGGCAAGGTCCGCCGCGACCCGATGGCGATGCTGCCGTTTTGCGGCTACCACATGGGCGACTACTTCCGGCATTGGCTCAAAATGCAGCGGAACCTGAGTGAAACGCCGCGCATCTTCCACGTGAACTGGTTCCGCAAGGATTCGGCGGGCAAGTTCCTTTGGCCGGGCTTCAGCGAGAACATGCGGATTCTGAAATGGATCGTCGACCGGAGCCGCGTCCGGGCGCTGGCCCGCGAGACGCCGATCGGATGGATGCCGCGTTTCGAGGACATCGAATGGAAGGGGCTCGATTTCCCCCGCGAGAAATTCGAAGAGTTGCAGAGCTTTAAAGGTTCCGATTGGATCTCCGAAGTGATTGGCCATGAAGAGCTGTTTATTCAGTTGCATGACCATTTGCCGCCAGAAATGATCTACGAACGCGAGTTGTTGATCTGCCGTTTACGCTTCGACGAATAGGCAGCATATAATTTGTAGCGAGATGCTACTCCGACTGCTCTGGTTAACCCCGGTCCTGTGCTTCGCCGCACGGGCCCAACATGAGACGAAAGACGGCGAAAAGGCCAAGCACCCCTTCATTGGGGACTTGGCCGCGATCGAGGCAGGTCGGCAGCAGTTTTCGACCGGCTGTGCGGGCTGCCACGGGCCCGACGGCGGAGGAGGCCGAGGGCCGAATCTGCAGGACCGAGGCGTCTGGCATCCGCTGGGTGACGAGGACATGTATAAGCTGATCCAGAAGGGTCAGGGGTTGATGCCGGGGGCGAACGCTTCCGTCGATGAGGGCTGGCGGTTGGTCGCGTACGTGCGCAGCCTGACGACGCCGGCGTTTGAGATGAAGGCGCCGGGGGACGCGGCAGCCGGAAAGGCGGTTTACGCGGCCAACGGCTGCGCGAACTGCCATACCCTACAAGGGAAGGGCGGAAAGTTGGGCCCGGATCTTTCCAACGCCGGGCTGCGGCTGCCGCTGCCGAAAATTCGGAAGGCGGTGATGGACCCCGATGACGCGATCGCCGAAGGCTACCAGGGAATCGATCTCGTCCTCCGCTCGGGAGAGCGGGTGCGGGGCGTCGTAAAGAATCGGACGAACTACTCGATTCAGGTGCAGTTGGGTAACGGGTCACTGCGCCTTCTGAACGTGGGAGACGTAGAGACGATGACGCTGCGCGAAGCGACGATCATGCCGGTGGATTACGCGAAGAAGCTTTCGAAGACGGAGATGGATAACCTGGTGGCGTTTTTGGCCCAGCAGGCGGCGGGCGCTCCCGCAATGGCGGCTAAACAATGAAGAAACTGATGTTGGCGATGGTGGTTGCGCTTGGTGTGAACGCCCAAGTGAAGTACGAAGATATCGTGAAGGGGCCCGGGAAGGACTGGCTGACTTACGCCGGAGACTACCAGGCGCTGGGGCTCAGTTCGCTCGACCAAGTGACGCCGGAGAACGCGGCGAACATGACCGCGAAGTGGAGTTACACGGTGCCCGGGGCGAGCGGACTGCGGACGCGGCCGATTGTCTACGACGGCGTGATGTACTTCACGAATTCGAATGAGGTCTATGCGCTCGATGCCCGGTCGGGGCGATTGATCTGGAAGTATACCGATCTAAAGGCACAGAAAAAGGACGCGGCCAATCGAGGGGCGGCGATCCTCGGAGACAAAGTCTACTTTTCTACCGTGGACGTGCATCTGGTTGCGCTCGACCGCAGGACGGGCGGATTGATTTGGCGGAAGCAGTACGGGGACATCAAAAAGGGCGAGTTTGCCTCATCGGCTCCGCTGGCGATCAACGGGATGATCATTGTGGGCAATGGCGGAGGGGACTTGGGGATGCGGGGTGCGGTCACTGCGCTCGACGCCGAAACCGGCGAGCAGAAATGGAAGACCTTCACCGTTCCGGCGAAGGGAGAGAAAGGCGCCGAAACCTGGGGCGAGTATGTCGAATGGGGCGGCGGGGCCACTTGGCTTTCCGGAACCTTTGACCCGGCCTTGAATACGCTCTATTGGACAACGGGGAACCCGTGGCCGGACTTCTACGATGGAGACCGGAAGGGCGACAATCTGTACTCCTGTTCTTTGCTCGCTCTGGATGCGACGACCGGGAAAATGAAATGGTATTTTCAGTTCACGCCGCAGGATACCCACGACTGGGACGCGCAATCCTGGCCGGTGCTGGTCGACTTGCCTTACGAAGGTAAGTTGCGGAAGCTGGTGTTTCATGCCAATCGCAACGGGTACTTATATGTGCTGGACCGCGTCACGGGCGAGTATCTGAAGGCGAGTAAGTTGATCGATAAGTTGGATTGGTCCACCGGGATTGACGCAAAAGGAAAGCCGATGAGGGTGAAAGGAAAGGATCCGACGCCCAACGGAAATCGGGTTTGCCCGGGGGTGCGGGGGGCGACCAATTGGATGAGCCAATCGTTTAACCCAGCGACCGGCTTGCTGGCGGTCGTGACGCTCGAGCAGTGCGACGTCTTTACGAGTTCCGAGCAGAAGCCCGAGCCCATGAAAAACTTCGCCGGAGGCGGGGCCGGACCAAAGCCGAAGGACGCCGGGCAGTTTTTCCTGCGGGCGTTTAACCCGCTCACCGGGCAGAAAGTTTGGGAGTACCCGATGACCGGCAAGGGAAACATGTGGGCCGGTGCGGTGGGAACCAAGACGGGCGTGATCTTTGTCGGCGACGACGATGGGCATTTGGTGGCCGTCGACGGGAAGACTGGGAAGCACCTGTGGCATTATCAGACAGGGGACGATGTTTACGCATCGCCAATCATCTACTCGGCGGAGGGCAAGCAGTATGTGGCTATCGCTTCGTCGAAGACGGTTTTCAGCTTCGGTCTGTTTGAGCCGGTGAAGTCAGTACCGGTGCCTGCCATCAAGATTCAATGAGTTCCTTTCTTAAGCCTTCCCTAAACTGGCTCCTGGTTTTTATCCCGGTGGCTCTGTATCTGCGATTCTTTTCGCCGGACAGTTCGACGCTGATCTTTGTCACCGCTTGCCTATCCATTCTGCCGCTGGCGGGATGGATGGGTAAGGCGACCGAAAACTTGGCGACCCATACGGGGGAGGGCGTCGGTGCCCTGCTGAACGCCACGTTCGGCAATGCGGCGGAGTTGATTATCGCGCTCGTCGCTCTGCAGAAAGGTTTACATGACGTCGTGAAGGCGTCGTTGACGGGGTCGATTATCGGGAACGTGCTGCTCGTCATGGGCCTATCGATGGTGGCCGGCGGAATGAAGTTTAAGGCCCAGCGGTTTAACCAGGTGGCGGCGAACAACCAAGCCACGATGTTGATGTTGGCGGCGATTTCGCTCATCATGCCCGCGGCGTTTCACCATCTGGCGACCCCGGCTTCGCCGCTCGTCGAAGGCGCCTTGAGTTTAGAAATTTCGATCGTTCTGCTGATTGTGTACGTGCTGAGCCTGGTGTTTGCGTTGATCACCCACAAAGCGTTGTTCGGCGGGGAAGGGGGACAGGCGCACGGAGGAGAAACGGTCGCGTGGTCCAAGGGCAAGTCGATGGCGGTGCTGGCCGGGGCGACGGCCATGATCGCGTGGATTTCGGAGATTTTGGTGGGGAGCGTAGAGGCGGCGGCGCATTCGTTTGGAATGACGAGCGTGTTCGTCGGCGTGATCGTGGTGGCGATTATCGGCAACGCGGCCGAGCATTCGACGGCCGTGATCATGGCGATGAAGAACCGGATGGATCTGGCGGTGGGGATCGCGGTGGGATCGAGTATCCAAGTCGCGCTCTTCGTCGCTCCGGTGCTCGTCATCGCGAGCTACTGGGTCGGGCCGCACCCGATGAACTTGGTTTTCAGCCCGGCGGAGGTGTTGGCGGTCACGGCCAGCGTCTTCATCACCGGACAGATTGCGAACGATGGGGAGAGTAACTGGATGGAAGGCGTGCAGTTACTGGCCGTCTACGCGATCATGGGGGCGGTATTTTACTTTCTGCCCGAGATGGCGGGGGCAAAGCATTGAAGATCTGGGAGGCGGCGCAAGGGGCGCGGGTGTTCGACTTGGCGCAGCCCTATTTTGTCGGCATGCCCCATCATCCGTCGCATCCGCCCTATCTGTTCGGATTGACCAAGCAACACGGAGATATGTTAACCCCAGCGGGTAACAGCTCGGCGGCGGACGCGATTGCGATGGGCTCGCACGTGGGGACGCATATTGACGGGTTTGGCCATTTTTCGTGCGGCGGGACTTTGCACGGGGGAGTGCCCGTCGAGGGAAACCAGAGCTACCAGGCCGGGTTGAGCGTTCATACCGCCGCGGGAATTGCGCCGCTCGTCCGGCGGGGCGTGTTGCTGGATTTTGCACAGGCCGGGCCGTTGGGCGAGCATGTCGAGATAACCCCCGCCATGATGGAGCGATGCGGGGTGGAGCTTCGGGAAGGCGATGTCGTCCTGCTCCGAACGGGTTGGGGGCAGTATTGGCGCGACGCCCGGCGTTACATCAACGCCGTCAGTGGTGCGGTAAC
>JAPKZA010000262.1 GCA_026394015.1 Acidobacteriota bacterium | reverse complement strand
GGCTTGGAGTGTTTCTAGCGGGGCCTTGGCGACGATTTCCGGGGGAGGACGGGTGGCGGCGTTGGGCGATGGGGCGGTGACCGTGATGGCTGAGCTGGGTGGCGTTCAGGGGCGTTCGACGGTGAAAGTGACGGGATCGAAGCAGGAGCGGCCATTTGCGTTTGGGCGGGATATTGGGTCAATTTTGACGAAGCGGGGGTGTAATGGGTCGGCGTGCCACGGGGGAGTGAAGGGGCGGGGTGGGTTGAAGCTATCGGCGAATGGGTTGCATCCGGAAGACGATTTTGAGTGGATTACGAAGGGGGGTACGTATCAGGTACTCACGGCGGAGGTGGCGGGGGAGCGGGTGCCGCGGATTGATCCTCGCGAGCCGGAGAAGAGTTTGTTGCTGCAGAAGCCGCTGGGGTTGATGGCGCACGGGGGCGGGAAGCGATTGGAGAGGGATTCGGAGGACTATCGGACGATTTTGGAGTGGGTGAAGCGCGGGGCTCCGTACGGGACGCCGGGGAAGACGGCGCAGTTGGCGGGACTGGAGATTTATCCGACGATGGCGACGATGGGCGTGGCTGGTTCGCAGCGGCTGTTGGTGACGGGGCTGTATACGGATGGGAGGCGGGAGGACTTCACAAATCAGGTGTTGTTCAGCTCGAACAATGGGGAGGTGGCGACGGTGACGGCGGAGGGGTTGGTGAAGGGCAAGGCGCTGGGGGAGACCGCGATTTTGATTCGGGCGGCGGGGCAGGTGGCGAGCGTGGGAGTGGGGGTGATTGGTGCGCCGGTGAAGAACTATCCGGTGGTGGCGCGCGGCAACTTTGTGGATGGGGCGGTTTTTGCGAAGTTGAAGAAGTTCAACTTGGTGCCGTCGGAGTTGGCGGGGGATGCGGAGTTTTTACGACGGGTATGTTTGGATTTGACGGGGACGCTGCCGCCGCCGGAGCGGGTGCGGGAGTTCGTGGGTTCGCGGGACGCGAAGAAGCGAGAAAGGGTGGTGGACGCGTTGATCGGTTCGCCGGAGTTTGTCGATTTTTGGACGTTTCGATTTGCCGATGTGTTTCGGGTGGCGATTTTTGCGAACGGATTGACGCCGAAGTTTAGCCAGAAGTATTGGGAGTGGATTCGGTCGAATGTGGCGGGGAATCGGCGTTACGACGAAGTGGCGCGGGAGCGGCTTTCGGCGCAGGGTTACGGGGCGGCATCCCGGCACTTTCTTCCTTACAACCAGATTGGTCCTCCGGCGGACGTGATGGCGGAGGAGGTGCGGGTGTTTTTTGGTCGGCGGTTGGACTGTGCGCAGTGCCATAACCATCCGTACGAGAACTGGAGCCAGGACCAGTTTTGGGGGATGGCGGCGTTTTTTGGGCGCTTGTTCAAAGCCGGGCCGGTGGTGTTTGATCATCCGACGGATATGGATTGGAGTTCGAAGGACGTGGACGGGAAGATCGAGTTGGTGCATCCGCGGACGAAGGTGGTGGTGAAGCCGGTGTTGCTGGACGCTTCGCCGTTGGTACTTCGGGGTGACGGGAACCCGCGGCAGGAGTTGGCGCGGTGGATGACGAGCCATCCGTACTTTGCCGAGGCGACGGTGAACCGGGTTTGGGGGTATTTCTTTGGACGGGGAATTGTGGATCCAGTGGATGATTTCCGGTCGACGAATCCGGCGACGCATCCGGAGTTGTTGGCTGGTTTAGCCCGGGACTTTGAGAAAAACGGGTATAACTTGCAGCACTTAATGAAGACGATTGTGATGTCGCGGACTTATCAATTGGCGCATGAGACGAACGGGACGAATCGGGCTGACGTTACTAACTACTCGCATTCGTTGAGCCGGGCGTTGGAGGCGGAGGTGATGCTGGATGCGGTGGTGACGGTAACGGGGGTGGCGGAGACGTTTACGACGGCGGTGAGCGAAGGCGGCGCGGTGGGCCAGGCTCCGGCGCATACTCGGGCGATCAATTTGAAGGATCCGGATATGTATTTTTCACGGTTCTTGGAGTTATATGGACGCCCGAATCGGGGGGCGATTCCGGAGCGAAGCGGGAAGCCGAGTTTGGGGCAGGCGCTGCATATGTTGGCAGGGGCGACTTATGTGGATCGGTTGTCGGCGCCGGGGAGTCGGCTGCGAGGGCTGTTGGAGCGGGGGGCAACGAACGCGATGATCTTTGAGGAATTTTATTTGGCGGCGTTGGGTCGGGGGCCGGACGGGGAGGAGACGGCGGAGTTGGATCAGTTAGTGGCGGCGAGGGGGGATCGGGAGGCGGGTTTGCGAGAGTTTGTCTGGGCGTTAATCAGTTCGCGTGAGTTTGTGGAGAATCACTAATGGCACATCATTCGAGGCGAGATTTTGTGAGGGCGGGTTCGCTGGGCTTTCTCGGGATGGGGTTGCCTCAGTATCTCGCTGCTGCCCCGGCGGCGTCGGCGAAGGTGAAGTCGGTGATTTTGTTTTGGCTGGAGGGAGGGCCGAGCCATATCGACACATGGGACCCAAAGGCGAACAGTAACTTCAAGCCGATTGCGACGAATGTGCCGGGGATTCAGATTTCTGAGTTACTGCCGAAGATGGCGAAGAAGATGGACAAGTTTGCGTTGATTCGATCGATGCATACGAGAGGGAACGATCATCCCCAGGCGACGCACTATGTGATTACGGGGCATGAGATTAATCCGGCGATGCAGTTCCCGAGTATTGGGTCGATGTTGACGAAGGAGTTGGGCCCACGGAACGCGGTGCCGCCGCATGTGCTGGTGCCGAAG
>JAPKZA010000240.1 GCA_026394015.1 Acidobacteriota bacterium | reverse complement strand
TTCACCGACCGTTGCAGAACACCGAGCTGGTGACGAAGGGTCAGAATCTCAAGCGGAAGCGCCGTTCGCTGGCGAAAGAAAGCCAAGAAAGCCGCCGCCAGCGCCACCAACGGAGGCGAACAAGGGAATCGAAGGAAGAAAAGCACCCCCCAATTTGTCAGCAACTTCGGGGTTTGCGAGAACCACAGTCGCGCATTGTGCTCGCCGCGGTTGCGGTTTGGACCAGCAAGTACGGCTCTTTCGCCTTCCCGCATCCAGTTGGTAGTCCGCAAGCCGCCGCAAGACTTTAAGGCCAGAAATGGAGACATTCCCTAGGCGCCATGGCGACTATCGGCGAACTTATGCGTTCAGAACTTATGCGTTCACAAGGTAAAAAAATAAAGTTGCACCGTTCATCTGTCAGATAATAAATCACTTATCGATTTCGAAAATCCAACCTGGATCAGAACCAGTACTCCCGCCGTCATAAATTGAAACTGAGGAAGCGCGTGTTCCCAATCTCGGGGTCAGGCGCTTTTCCGTTTCTACCATCGCGAAAAAAAGGATTCACCATGACGGAACAGCAAAAGGCCCGGCGAGCCGAAATCGCCCGGGAAAACGGTGCCAAGAGCAAGGGCCCCGTCTCGGAAACCGGCCGATTCATCAGTTCGCTCAACAGCATCACCACCGGGGAGCATTTAGAAACTCTCAAGGAGGAACTGCCTGATTGCATCGCCCTCCTTACTACCGATTGCCGACAAGCCTATATCCGGCTCTATCAGCGGCATTTCCGGCAGTACAAACCCGAAGGCGGATGTGAACAGACTTTGCTCCGGCACATGTGCGTCGAACTGTTCCAACTAGAGCGGACGATTTCCCTCGAAACGCACGCGAGACAGCGCGGGATTGACGATGTCATCCGGGCTTATCCCGATCTATCGGACGCCGACCGCGAACTTTTCGCTTACGAACAAGGTTTGCAAAAGGATAAGCTCTGGCGCTCGCTCCAAAGGGATAAAAAGGCGCACTTGGCCGCCTACGCGGGCTATCAAAAGCTGTTCAAACAGACGCGTCGGGATTTCCAACTGATCCCGCCGGAGCCCGTCAATTCCGATGCGGACAACAACTTGGCCGAAGAGCCGTTGCCCCCGCCGGAGGTGGTCGCCGAAGCAATCGCGCACGCCGACCGCGCCAAAAACGAACCCAGCTACGAGTTGCCCCGTTGGGTCGCGGAAATGATTCTAAACGATGAACTTATGGCCGAAGTTGCCCCCGGTTACAACGTTGACGATCTGCTCGAAAAGCTGACTGCCGCGCCGATTCCCCGAGCCGCTTAGAAAAGGCGGCTGAACCAAAAACGAACCCAGACGAAATCGGCTCGCCGCCCGAAGCAATAGATTGTAAACAGAGCACTTAAACAAACCAAGCCCGACTCGTGACCTTCTCGGATGATGCAAACCCACCGAGCTCTAGAATGTCAGGGATAGCTTATGAGCTACGATGCGGCTGTCGAAATAGTTCGTCCGAATGGCCGCACCGTTAGCTGCTCCGGTACGGTCTCCGCCTAAACCGCGCGAGACGAGTCAGAGCGCCAAACAGAATCAACTCGTATAATCGGATCTGGAGGTAGCGGTGATGACTGAGCATGTCGAGAATCGGAACGGGGTCTACTACATCTCGGGAACTCGAATTTCCTTGGACTCCATCGTCTACGCCTTCCGAAACGGCGCTTCGCCCGAGAGCATTCGAGAAGATTTCGACGGACTCTCTCTGCCTCACGTATACGGAGCCATCGCTTTCTACCTGGACCATCAAGTCGCCGTCGATGCCTATTTGACGGCCCGCAAACAGCAATGGCAGGAACTCGAACGCCAAGGCACTCCATTGAGTGCGAATACGCGGGACCGCCTTGAAATCGCCCGTCGCCAAGCGACCTCGCTTCGCTAGTGATGAAGATTCGCTACCAGGCGGACAATGATCTCAACAAGGCGATTGTGCGTGCCGTTGCCCGGCGGGAACCTGCGCTCGACTTTCGAAGTGCTCAGGCCGCGAAACTCGACCATGTTCCAGACCCGGAAGTACTCTGGGAGAGCGCTCGCAGCGGGCGGATCCTGATCTCCCATGACTTTCAAACCATGCCCGAACACTTTCAGGAATTCGTCTCCAACCACGAAAGCCCGGGCGTCTTTCTGGTCCCTCAGGACTTGCCAATCGCCATAGCAGTGGAAACGCTCATACTCGTTTGGGCTGCGACCGACCCCGACGAATGGGAGAATCGACTCTGCCTGATTCCTAGCCTCGTCAGTATTTCGGAAGTAGACCGAGTGTGATTGTTTAGCTCGCGTTTTTTCGCGCGAGAACTTCGTCGTTCACAAGGTGAAAAAATAAAGTTTCCACCCGCATCTATAGGAAAGTAAAGCACTTATCGATTTCAACAACCCCACCTCAATCTAAACCCGCACTCCCGCCGTCATAAATTGAAACTGAGGAAGCGCTTGTCCCCACATCTCGGGGTCAGGCGCTTTTCTGTTTCTACCATCGCGAAAAAGGAGTCACCATGACGGAAGAGCAAAAGGCCCGGCGAGCCGAAATCGCCCGGGAAAACGGTGCCAAAAGTAGAGGCCCCGTCTCGGAAACCGGCCGATTCATCAGTTCTCTCAACAGCATCACCACCGGGGAACATTTAGAAATTCTCAAAGAGGAACTGCCCGAATGCATCGCCCTGCTTACTACCGATTGCCGGCAAGCCTATATCCGGCTTTATCAGCGGCATTTCCGGCAGTACAAACCCGAAGGCGGATGTGAGCAAACGCTGCTCCGGCACATGTGCGTCGAACTCTTCCAAGTCGAACGGACGATTTCCCTCGAAACGCATGCGCGACAACGCGGGATTGACGACGTCATCCGGGCTTATCCCGATCTATCGGACGCCGACCGCCAACTTTTCGCGTATGAACAAGGTTCGCAAAAGGATAAGCTCTGGCGCTCGCTCCAAAGGGATAAAAAGGCGCACTTAGCGGCCTACGCGAGCTATCAAAAGCTGTTCAAACAGACTCGTCGTGATTTCCAACTCATCCCGCCGGAACCCGTCAATTCCGATGCGGACAACAACTTGGCCGAAGAGCCGGTGCCGCCCGCGGAAGTGGTCGCTGAAGCCATCGCGCACGCCGACCGCGCGAAAAACGAACCCAGCTACGAGTTGCCCCGTTGGGTCGCGGAAATGATTCTAAACGAGGCACTTATGGCCGAAATCGCCCCTGGTTACGACGTTGACGAATTGCTCGAAAAGCTGACTGCTGCGCCGATTCCCCGAGCCGCTTAGAAAAAGCGGCGAAACCAAAAACGAACCCAGACTGGATCGGCTCACCGATCGATGCAACGAATGGTAAAGAAGTCACTTAGCGCAATCGAGCCCGAGTTTTGCGTTCCACGAAAAACTCGAATCGCCGACTAAAAAGCAAAAAAGCGGACCCGTCGGTCGCTCCGGTCCCGAGTCCACCTAGGGGGCGGGCAGGCGGGGCATCGAGCCCTGCCTGCCCGCTTGGGTGCGCCCGCAAATGCTGTGTCGCCAGGCAAAAACGAACCCAGCCTGGCGTCGATCCGACGGGTACCGCAATAAGCTGTAAACAAATAACTTAGGAGGAATCCAGGCCCAAAGTCGTCTGCAATAAATCGCTCAAAAAACGACCGCCAGGCCAAAAGCGAACCAGTAGAACCCGCTACACGTTCTCCCGTAGCCCAGCAATCTTCTCGTTCCGCAGATACTCATACCGGTTGATCCAAACCCCATGTTTCGACGCCGCCCGGCCAATCCGCAGCCGCCGCGCGAAGTCCTTCACCGGACCATAACCATGGATGAACGACACCACCGGAGTCTCCCCGGCCATCCGCTGCGCATCCCGGATCTTCAACAACTGCGCCTCCTCGCCCACCGGATGCGCCTCCTCCGGCTCCGGATACTTGAACTGCTCCAACCGCGAGAAGTAAGGCTGATCCTGAATCCCCAGCCAGTTACTCAGCGCCCGCACGAGTAACCCCTCGTCCAGCGTCGGGTTGTTCCGCTTCAACTGCTCCCCATAAAACCGCAAGATCACCGGCCAATGCATCGTGAACAGCTTCACGTGGAACGCCGTCGCCACGGTCCTAAAATCGAACCCGCTCACCGTCGTAAACGGCGGCGGAAACGTCCCAAACGCCAGCGCCATCCGCGCCGGCAACGTCTCCCGCAGCTTCACCGCCAACTCGCTCGAAAGCCGAGCCTTGCACCGCAGCCAATCGCCCAGCCCCGGCTGATCCACCATCGCCTGCAGCAACAGGCCCTTGCCCCCGTCGTCGGTCAACCAACGCTCCAAATGCCGGTTCGTCAGCCCCCCGTGCAGCAGCCGATAGACGCCCATCGCCTCCCGCTGCATCCGCTCAAAATCGAACCCGCCCAGCTTGGCCAACTGCGGGTTAAAGTCCAGGAAAACGTCGTCCAGCATGTACGGCGGATACTCCGGCCAGTCGTACCGGATCCCGTCAATGTCCGGGTACACCCGCAGCAGGTCCCGCGTCAGCGCCAGCGTATAGTTCGTGATGTGCGGGCTCGCCAAGGACCCATTGTTCGCAAACCGCCGCGGCGGCACGCGCCCATCCGGCAACCGCGGCTTGTCCTCATCCACCGGCCCCCCGAACTGCACCCGATACCCCGGCGGAATCGCCGCCTGAATCTGCAGGTACACCTGGATATGCTTGGCCTGCGCCGCCCGGATGAACCGCGCGATAATCGGCCCCTCCCGCTCGGTCAGCGCGTCGGGCTCCGACGGCTGATACCGCAGCCCCGCATACATCCTCTTGTCCGGCCGAAAGCTCGGCGACGTCCGCACGAACAGCTCCCGCTTGCCCCACTGCGGCCGATCCAGCAGCCGCACCGACCCCGCCCCCGCGTCGATGGGCGGCTCCCGGCTCCCCGTCTTCTCGTCCGCCGGCTCCATCACATACGGCGACGTCGCCACATGCGTCACCCCCGCCGCCGAGAGCCGATCCAAAATCGCGTCGACCCCTTCGTTCTGGATCGACTCTGGCATCACCGTTACGCCCGTCATCATCTACAAACTCCTGATCCGCAGGTCGCGGAACTCAACCGAAGACCTCTCCAGGTGGATCTGCAAACCCACCCGACCCTCGCCCGCCGGCACCTCGCCCGCCGCGGCCAACATCCCATTGAACCAAACCCGGCACTCCGTCCCTCGGACCACCACCCGCAGCCATACCCAGATCCCCTCATGGTCAAACGGGATCGTGCTACGAACCGGCCCATAGCGCACAGGCCGCGAAGGCTCGGCACCAACGGGCGAGGAACTCGCCCATCCTGCCGGGCCGAAGCGAGTCCGTTGTGCGCGGTTCATCAATTGACGCTACCCGTCGGGTACACCGCATCCGGTGGAGAGAAGATCTGCACCTCCCATCCGCGATCCCGCCCCTTGTCAGGCCATCCCCGAAAGAAGATTCCGGCGTTCACATGGTTGTGGGTCCGCACCGCCGTCTCCAACTCACAGTCCCGATACCCCTTCGGCGCATACAGAATCCCGTTCCCATTCGCCCCCACAAGCGCCCCGTCCCGTACGAACCACGTCCCGCCGTCCCGCAGTCCCCAGCCGTCAATCGAGTCGTACCGGTCCCACCGCACCACCCCCGGCAGCTCCTCAATCTCCATCTTCCGGATCTCGAATGGGTGCCCCAACTGCAGGAAGCTGATGTACCCCGTCGCCTGCCCCTCCACGGTCGTATCCTGCACCAACTCCCCGTCGATCTCCACTCGCAAACGCCGCCCGTCCAGCGTCACCGCCGCCCGATGCCACACCCCGTAGCTCGGCGGCAGCAACTTTGTCGGGGCCGTCCGCCCCCCCACTGCCCCCGTCACATTCGCCGTCAGCTTGCCATGGAAATCATGGGCCAACTGCACCGGAACCCCTGATAATGCAGGCCTTCCCCACCGCGGCGCCCGGAGCAAAAGCAGCGTCTCGCACCACTGCGCCAGCCGGTATTCGAAGGTCAGCCGGAAGTTTTCGTACTCGCGCTCTGGATCAAACCCCATCCGGTCCATCATACTGGTATATACATGGGTGTTGTCCTCTCCGCATCGGCGGTCTCCAAACGCTTTGGGGCCCAGCCGCTTTTTGAAAACTTGACTCTGGCGATCCACGATGGGCAACGCATTGGTCTCACCGGTCCTAACGGGGCCGGCAAGTCCACGCTTGTCAAAATCCTGGCTGGTCTCGAGCCTCCCGACTCCGGAACCCGCTCCGTGCGCAAGCAGGCCGTTATCGCCTACGTCGAGCAGGACTCGTTCTTCCCCGAAGGCATCTCCGTCCGCGAGGTCCTCGAACACGCGCTCCGCGAAGCCCCGCTGTCGGCCCAGGAGAAGACCGTCCGCATCGAAATGGAAGCCAGCCGCGCCGGCCTCAACGACTTCGACATGCAGGCTGCCGCCCTCTCCGGTGGTTGGCGCAAGCGCCTCTCCATCGTCGCCGGCCTCGTCCGCGAACCCGCCGTCATCCTGCTCGACGAGCCCACCAACCATCTCGATATCGATGGCATCATCTGGCTCCAAGGCGCCCTGAAGCAAGCCGAATGCGCCGCCCTGTTCATCAGCCACGACCGCTACTTCCTCGAACAGGTCGCCACCCACATGGGCGAGATCAACAAGACCTACCCTGACGGCATGTACTTCGTCGAAGGTAACTACACCAAGTTCCTCGAACGCCGCGGCGACTTCCTCATGGCCCAACAGCGCAATCAGGAGTCGCTCCAAGCCCGGGTCCGCCGCGAAATCGAATGGCTCCGCCGCGGTGCCAAAGCCCGTACCACCAAAGCCAAAGCCCGCGTCGATGAAGCCAACCGCCTCATCGACGAACTCGCCGAAGTCTCGGACCGCAACGCCGAACGCGCCACCGCCGGCGTCAACATGACCGCCTCGAAGCGCCAGACCAAACGCCTCATCGTCGGCGAAGGGTTGGCCAAAGGCTACGGCGGCCGGACGCTCTTCGAGAGCCTCGACGTCACCCTCACCGCCGGCATGCGCCTCGCCCTCGTCGGCGGCAACGGCTGCGGCAAGTCCACCCTGCTCCGCATCCTCTGCGGCGACATCGAAGCCGACTCTGGCACGGTGGAACGCGCCGAGCATCTCAAGATCGTCACCCTCGACCAGAACCGCCGCCTCACCGACGAAACCGTCACCCTCCGCCGCGCCCTCTGCGACGCCGGGGATACGGTCACCTTCCAGGGCCGTCCCATCCACGTCATCGCCTGGGCCAAGCGCTTCCTGTTCCAGGAAGAGCAGCTCGTCCAACCCGTCGCCCAGCTCTCCGGCGGCGAACGCGCCCGCGTCCTCCTCGCCAACCTCATGCTCCAGCCCGCCGACGTCCTCTTCCTCGACGAGCCGACCAACGACCTCGACATCCCGACGCTCGAAGTCCTCGAAGAAAACCTCCTCGCCTTCACCGGCGCGATGGTCCTCGTCACCCACGACCGTTACCTGCTCGACCGCATCGCCAACACCGTCCTCGCCCTCAACGGCGATGGCACCTGGGGCACCTTCGCCGAATACTCCCAATGGGAGCAGGAGCGGGCCCGGCCGAGCTCTAAGAAAGAAACCGTCAAGCAGACGACCGCCGCCCCGCCCGTCAAGAAAAAGGTCAAGCTCAGCTACATGGACCAACGCGAGTGGGACGGCCTCGAAGTCAAAATCCACGAGGCCGAGGCCGCCGTGGCGGCGGCCGATTACACCCAGCACGAAGCGCTACAAGCCGAAGTCGATCGGCTCTATCACCGCTGGGCCGAACTCGAAGGCAAGCTTAAGAACTGAATAGTGGAGCCCCGGTGCAGACGGTGCCGGTGCTTCTCAAAGTCCGCCTCCTTGGCCTCGTTGATGTTGACGAACTTCTGCGGGTTCCGGTCCACCAGCGGGAACCAACTGCTCTGCACCTGCACCATCACCTTGTGGCCGCGCCGGAAGGTATGGAAGATGTCGTTCATCTCGTACTCCACCTTGGTCGGCTGGTTCGGCACAAACGGCTCCGGCTTCGAGAACGAGTTCCGGAACTTGCCCCGGAACACTTCACCCCGGACTAACTGCTGGTAGCCGGCATTCTCCGGCAGGTCGTCCGGGTAGACGTCGATCACCTTAACGATCAGGTCGGCGTCGGTCCCGTCGGTCGAAAAGAGTAGGCTGTTCTTGATCGGCCCGGTGATGGTCAGGTCCTCTTCGAGCACCTCGGTCTCGTACACCATCACGTCGGTCCGGGTGCCGGCGAAGCGCTGGTCGTCGAGCATATGCTCCCGGGTCATCCGGTTCGAAACCTCTTCGATGTACGGTACCGGCTTGGCCGGGTCGCTGATCCACTCTTCAAAGCCGGTGCCCGCCGCTGTGCGGCCGAGCGCTCCGTTCGCGTTCAGCGAGAGCGTCATCGGCTTCGCCTCGGCCGGAGGCCACTGCGCGAACTGCCGCCAAACATTGGTCCCGGTCTCGAAGACATAAGCCTCGGGTAGCTCCATCTTGCCCTTGCCCTTCAAGTGGAAGTCGAAGAAGGCGGCCTCGATGAACTCGCGGTAGTACAGGCTGGTCTTGGCGTTGAACTTCACTTCGCCCAACGAATCGCCGTCTTCCCGCGCCCATTGGCCATGCCGCCACGGGCCCATCACCAGCATGTTCTTCGTCCCGGGGGAGGCCTTCTCGACGTTCTTATACACCTGCAAGGCCCCGTAGAGGTTCTCGGCATCGAACCAACCGCCCACGGTCATCACCGCCGGCTTGATCGACTTCAGATGCGGCCGCAGATTCCTCGACTGCCAGAACTCGTCGTAGGTATCGTGCTTCATCATGTCGGTCCAGAAGGCGATCTGGTTCTTGTAGTACTTCTCGTTGGCGTTGTACAGCGGCCCCATCTTCAGGAAGAACTTGTAGCCGTCCGGGGTCCCGTGGTCGAACGGTTCGCGCTTGGGCGGCAGCGACGGCTCGGGGCGCGCCTTACCGAAGCCGCCCAGGAAGTTAAAAGCGTGGGGCAGGTAGAGAGCTCCGTTCCGATGGAAATCGTCGCCGGTGAACCAGTCGGTAATGGGCGCTTGCGGCGAAGCGCAGACATGCGCCGGATGGGCGTCGATCATGCCGGCCGCCGTGTAGAACCCGGGGTAGGAGATGCCGTAGGTGCAGACCTTGCCATTGTTGTTCGGCAGGTTCTTGGTCAGCCAGTCGATCGTGTCGTAAGTGTCGGAGCTTTCGTCGACGTCCTTCGGCCCATTCTTGACGGCTTTGTGCGGCGTCATGTTGATGAACTCGCCTTCGGACATGTGCTTGCCGCGGACGTCCTGGTAGACGAAGATATACTTCGCCTTACCCAGAATGGTCGACGGACCGAGGTCCTCTTTGTACTGATCCGGCCCGTAAGGCGAGACCGTGTACGGCGTCCGGTTCATCAGAATCGGCCACTTCTGGGACTGGTCCTTCGGGATATAGACGCTCGTGAACAGGCGCTTGCCATCCCGCATCGGGACCCTGTATTCGTACTTCGTGTAGTTCTCGAGGATGAAGGCCTTGCCCTGTCCAAACAGGGCGACGGCGGTGAGGAGGCCGATACAGAGTCTCATGAAAACTGGGTCCGGAAGGCGTTGAATTCCTGGCGCAGCGAGTCGAGTTCGGCGCGGAGGGTTTCGATCTGGATCTCGAGATGGGCGATCCGGTCGTTGCTCGGCGCGATGGTCTTGGCGGCCGGCGCATCGGCCAGCGCGGCGACGTCTACGGGGCCGGCGAACAGGTGCATGTAGCGGGGCTCGCGCCAGCCGGGCTGCTTGGGGATGAAGACGGCCATCTCGCGGTCGATCAGCTTCTTCAGCGCCGACTCGACGGCGTCGATATCCTCGAAGTTATGCAGCCGATGGCAGCGGTCCTTCAGCTCATTCAAAGTCTGCGGCCCGCGGAGCAGCAGCACCGAGATCAGCGCCAGTTCGCGGTTGGTGACGTTGAGCGTCTCCTGGGCCCGATGCCCGAATTTGGGGACGCGGCCGGAGCCCGTGATGATGACGGCCAGGCGCTTCTCGCGCAGCAGCGTATGGCCCTCTTCGACGGTGCTGTCGTCGTAGGCCGAAACCGGCTCCCGGTTGTTCTTCTGGTTGCAGGCGTTGGTCAGGGCGTTCAGGCTGAGGGGGTAATACTCGGGCGTCGCCATGTCCTTTTCGATCATGGTTCCCAGGACGCGCTGTTCGAGGTCGGATAGCAGAAGGCTCACGAGCCTAGTGTAATCTACCTCTATGGTCCGATCCCTTCTTCTCTCCCTTTGCCTGGCGACAGTTTGCCTCGCCGATGATGCTGACATCAAGGGGGCACAGCGGTTGTTCACGGCCTGGATGGAGGGGCAGATGACGGCCAAGAGTATGCCCGGCGTTGTGGTTGGGGTGATCGCCGATCAGGAGCTCGTCTGGACCTCGGCGTTCGGAATGGCCGATATGGCCGCGAAACGCCCGATGGCCGCGGGGACGAAGTTCCGCATGGCGTCGCACAGCAAGCTGTTCACCGCGACGGCGATCATGCAGCTCCGCGAGCAAGGCAAGGTTCGCCTGGACGACCCGGTCGCGAAGTATCTGCCCTGGTTCAAGGTGAAGACCGCGGCGCCGGACGACCCCGCGATCACGGTGGAAGATCTGCTGACCCATGCCTCGGGACTGCCGCGGGAAGCCGGTTCGCACTGGAGCACGCTCGAGTTTCCGACGTCGGCGGAGCTGAAGAATCTGGTGCCGGAGCGACAAGCGGCGTTCTCGCCGGAGGTGCGGTGGAAGTACTCGAACCTGGCGTATTCGTTGGCCGGGATGATCGTCGAAGCGGCGAGCGGCGAGACCTGGGCAGGCTATGTGCAGAAGCATATCTTTGACCCGCTGGGCATGACCGCGTCGAGCGTCGATAAGCCCGACACCGGCTTGGCGGTGGGCTATGGGCGGAAGATGCCGGATGGGTCGCGGGAGGTGATGCCGTTTGTCGATGCGCGCGGGATGGCGGCGGCGACGGGGATCACGTCGACGGTGGAGGACATGGCCAAGTTCGTCTCGGCCCAGTTTCAACGGGGCAAGATCCTGAGCATCGGGTCGCTACGGGAGATGCATCGCGTGCGGATGATGGAGAGCACCTGGACCAACGGCTACGCCATCGGCTTTTCCGTGAAGCGGGAGAAAGACAAGATCTACGTTGGCCATGGCGGGAGCTACCCCGGATACCTGACACAGACCTACTTCATGCCGGATACCAAAGTCGGGGTGGTGGTGCTGACGAACGCGGCGGACGCGAACCCGGGTGATATCGCGATGCAGCTTCTGGCCAGCGTGGGCGATGCCGTGGCAAAGGCCCGAGCCGCGAAGCCGAAGATGGTTTCGTGGGATCCGTCGTGGAGCCGATTCGCGGGGGTCTACCGGAGCCGAAGCGGCGACTCGCAGGTCGTCGAGCTGAATCAGCGGCTGGTGATCCTGACCCTGGGCGGGGCGACGCTGGAGAACCCGGTTCGTCTGGAAGCCTTGGGGGAAGGGAGGTTCCGGTTCACGGCGGCGACGGGCGGCGGGGTGGTGGGAGAGGTGGTTCGGTTCGAGGAGGTGGACGGGAAAGTGGTCCGGATGTTTACGGGGGACAGCTTCTCCAATAAGATTAAGTAAATTTAATAAAATGTCGTGAGTCGCGCTTCTTGTTTCCCTCTATACAATCGGCCAATTGAAGACCCAGGACGGGTGGGGTGGAACCAGTTCCACTCTCGTGCAGAGCAACCGAGTTTTGGCCATCGGCGATACCGGCGGGTTCTAGCGATCCTTCCACGGATCTGAACTTCGCTTACTTAGGCCTGAATAACGCTGGCGGGCAGTCGACGGGGAGCGGCTATTGGGACAATCTTTCGGTGGTCTCCGGAGCCGGGGACGTGGGGCCTTGTTCTCTCGGGGTTGGTGGTGGCTTACTTGGCGAGGGCGAGAGCCAAGGCTTTGCCTTTGGCTTCGTCGTAGAGGCCTTCGGCGCGCCAGATGACGGTGCCGGCCCTGTCGAGGAGGAGGGCGTAGACCCGGTCTTCGGTCGGCAGGTTGAGCGCCTTCTTGAAGGGTTCCTTGTCGATGTAGAGGGTCATGGTGCGGGCGCGCTGCTGCTGGTCTTTAATGCCGCCGCGCATCCCGTTGTCGATGAAGAAGCGGACCATGCCGTTCATCCGCTTGATGGTCGGGAGCTCGTAGTAGGCCATCGTGGGGTGATCCTTTTGGAGTTCCGGGAGCACCTTGAGCCAGGTGTCGACATCCTTCTGCTGTTCCCGCTCGAAGGCGATGAGGATCAGGTTCTTTTGGCCGGAGAAGCCGGCGGGCAAAGTGACCTGGGTGCCGGAGAGGTTTTTGGTGGTGAGGGTGGGAAATGTCTCGGCCATGGCACAGAGGCTCCCGAGGAGAAGATAGAGATAGACCTTCATGTCTCTATGGTCGCGCAGAACGGAGATGGTTTCGGCAGCAGGGGGGGATCTCTTCGCGGAGCAGTTCGATGGCGGAGGCGAGTTTGTCGAGGAAGCCTGCTTGGGCTTTGACGGTGAGAACGCGGGGGTGGCTGCGCCAGGCTTGGGCGATCCGCTCGTCGATCGCTCTCGCCTGGGCGACGCTTTCATTGCGGATGCTGTTTTTTTCGTAGCCCCAGGCCAGGGCGGGAACTTCGACATGGACGACGGCGGCGTAGCGGCTCAACTCCTGTTCGAGGGACGTATTGAACTCTTTGAAGAAGCTTTCGCGGGAGCCGGGCCAGTAGGCGAGACCGTCGAGGGTGCCGCGGTCGCAGAGGATGACGGCGCTCTGACGGCTTTCGAGAGCGACGGTTTCGAGGGCGTCCTGGACGTGGAAAATGGCCCTTTGGGCGGCGCGGAGGCCTTGGGGCGAACCCGAGCGAGGGAAGCCGCCGCCGAAGACGATACTGGCGGATTCCGGGGCGATGGCGACGTGCTGGCAGAAGTAGCGGCGGGCCATTTCGAGCACCGCGGTCTTACCGCCGCCGGGCCCGCCGGTAAGGACGATGCGCTTGGTTTGGTGCCGGACCTTCGGACATTGGCAGGCGTGAGAGCCGGTGGGCAACGTGCTGGCTACATTTGACATGAGAGGTTACTTGGGCCCGAAGGCCCAGAGGTGGCCGACGGAGCGGATGTAGATTTGTGAGCCGATCAGAGCCGGGGTTCCATAGACGGGTTCGCCGAGGTCGTTGTTGGCGAGGACCTTGAGTTCGGGGCCGACTTCGAGGCTGGTGACGATTCCTTCGCCGCTGGCGACGAAGACCTTGCCGCCGGCGGCGACCGGGGAAGAGTAGTAGGCGCCGGGGGCGTTGATACGGCCGCGGTAGACGAGTTGGCCGGTCTTCTCATCGACGCAGGTGAAGATGCCGCCAGCAGTAACCATGTAGACCTTGTCGCGGTAGACAAGCGGGGCGGAGACCTCTGGGACGCTGCGGCGCTGCTGCCAGACGACGGCGGTCGAGGAGACGTCGCCCGAGCCGCCGAGGCGAATGGCCATCAGACCGTAGCCAACGTCCGGGGACGTCGCTCCGGTGCCGCTTGCGAGAACATAGCTCATGTCGTACTCGGCACGGTTGAGGCTGCCGTCTTTGTCTGCGTCGAAGTAATTGAAAAGGCTTTTGACCGTCATGTGGGCTCCGGGAACGCTGTCCGGAACGTCGGCGCGGCGCATCAGATAGAGGTCGCTTGGTGGTAGTTCTGCGCGGCTCAGTTTGCCGTCCTTGTCCATGTCGTACTGAGCGAGAGCCTGGTCGAAAGGGACTTTGGCAATGGTAGGGCCGGAGGCACCCCCGTTGAAGGCGGCCACGTAGACGACGCCGTCGTGCTCGGTGACCGTGGCGGTACCGACGGAAGCGGTTTTGACCCACCAGAGTTCGCTGCCGTCGACGAGGCTGTGGCCGGAGACGCGACTGGGGCGGTGGAGGACGAGTTGGTCCTTCAGGACGAGGGGCGTGGAATGGGCTCCGGAGGATTGAAAACTCAGTGGGGCAAGCTCTTTTTGCCACGCCAGTTTGCCGTCCTTCCGGTTGACCGCGATCAGAAGCGGCTTGGGGAGATAGTCGCGGGTGATGAGGAGGAGATCGCCGGCGAGGACGGGAGAGGTACCGCTGCCGAAGCCCATCTTCGAGGTCGGAAGAGGATGCTC
Organism: Acidobacteriota bacterium; assembly: GCA_026394015.1. Lineage (GTDB taxonomy): Bacteria > Acidobacteriota > Terriglobia > Bryobacterales > Bryobacteraceae. The sequence continues at coordinate 9,831 of JAPKZA010000240.1, read as the reverse complement.
CCAGCTAAGCTTACCGTCGAGGGTGAAGGCCGCGAAACCGAACGAACCTAGATAGACGTAGACGGTTTCGCCGTCGGTGACCGGGGTGGTGGTGGCGGGGCTGCTGATGGCGTGGACGGGCTCGAGGGCAGTGGTCTTGAGGGGTTGGCGCCAGAGAACCTTGCCGTTCTTGCGGTTGATGGCGATGACGGAGAGGGCTTTTTCGTTCGAGTCGAAGGCCGTGACGAAGAGGCGATCGCCCCAGATGCAGGGCGAGCCATGGCCGGTGGGAAGGGCTACTTTCCAGAGCAGAGATTGTGCGGGCCCGAAGGCGACCGGCGGTTTGGCGTTATCGCTGCCAACGCCGCTGGCGTTGGGGCCGCGGAACTGCTGCCAGCGGGCGGGAGTAGGTTCCGCGGCTTGGAGGCAGAGAGAGAGGGCGACCAAGAGGGTGGGGCGCATGGCTCATGGTAATAGATATCGAGTCAGCACGTTGGCGGTGATACGGGAGACGGCGTCGTCCACTAACAACGAGGCCGGCCAGGTTATCGAACTGGCGGCGAAGACGGCACCACCGGAGGCGGTTTCGTAACAGGCCATTTCGGCACCGCCGTTTTCTGGATTGAGGCCTTTGGCGAGTAACTGTGTGCCGGGCGGGGCGTAGCGGCTGATGCGGTCCATCTCGTGGCCGGAGGCTCCGCCGGGGCAACGCTCCTGGAGACTGGCGGTGCCGAATAGATCGCCGGCGGCGAGGCCGGTGCCGGCGAAGACCCAGTGATCCGGGGCGATGACGCGATAGGGGGCGCCGGTCATGAGGCCGAGGGCGGAGCAGGTGACGCCGAGGAGTTCGCCGTCGGGCTGATGGACGCGGTGCATGCGGCTTTCAAAGCAGTCGGGGTCAATGGGGTCGACTATGTTGCCGGTCTCGTCTTCCTTCATCATCTGGGTGAGACAGCGCATGGCGAAGGGGTCGGGGAAGTCGACGACGCAGGAGTAACCGTTGGCCCCGAGGTACATGAAGCGGCCGCCGCGATGGTGAACCCAGGACTTGATCTTGTTGTACATGGGGATGGTGACGTACTCGGGGTGGCTACTCGAAATGAGTACCTGATACTGGTCGAGGTCGAGTTGGCCGTAGTGGAGTTGGGACTCCGAGTAGAGATCGTAGGCGAAGCCTTCGCGTTCGAGCCAGCCGAGCAGACGCCATTCGGCGGGGGCGAGGTGGCTGGCCTGTCGGCCGGCGATGGGGTCGGTGACTTGGGTTCGTTCGGGAATATGGTTGCCGACTTCGGGACGTTCGAAGGAGATGGGCGGGTAATGATCGTTGGGGTAACGGAAGCCGGAGAAGCCGGACTTCTGGTAGCGTTCGAGATCGAGCCGCGAGTTCATGGGCGGAGCGGGCGGCAGGCCTTCAGGGTGGATGTAGTTACTGCGGCCACCGAAGTTGTTATAGGCGTTCCAGTTGGTCGTGGCCATGAGGACGGCGATGCGGGCCTTCGGCTTGGCGGGGGCGACGATCCAGGGGAAGGAGAAAAAGGCACCGGACTCGCCCTTGGCTTGGAGATAGTAGAGGCCGCTGCGTTCGGGGCCGGTGACGAATTGGGTGTGATGGGGATTGTCGTAACCGCGCTTGTTCCATTCGACGCCGGTTTGGACGTAGTCGCCGTCCGGGGTGATCTGCATGGTGGCGCGGGGGCCGTGCTCATCGAACCAGCCGATGTTGTGGATGAACTCCTTTTTGAGGCCGTAGCGCCAGACGGAGAGATGATACGGCTCGACGGCGTGGACGCGGAATTCGGAGCGCTCGCCGGACTGGACCCACTTGGGCCAGACGTAGCCGAGGAGGCAATCCGAGAGGAGGCGGAACTGGTAGGGGTGGGCGGGGTCGACGGTCATGTCGACGGATTTGGAGCCGTAGCCGGGGCGGCACAGCGAGGCGCGGTAGGGGCCGGGAGCCAGGTCGGCGTAGATGGCACCGCGGGGGGTGGAGCGGACGACGGCGACCGAGCAATCGGCCTGGGTGAATTCGATGAGGGCGTCGCCGATGGCGAGGTAGCGTTCATCACTGACGTATCCGATGAGCATGGAGGGTTCCTTGAATGGCTAACGCGATGGCACATAAGACGCCAAAGGCGGCGAGCGCGCCGAAGATAGTGGCGACGGTGTAAGTGAACTTAAGGGCCCCGAGAAGTAACGGCGATAGGCTGCCGCCGAGGGACGAGATCATGTTAACGGAGCCGACGGCGAGGCCGTGAGAGGAAGCGGGGATGAGGTCGAAGACGCAGGCGACGTAGTTGGCGGAGTAGAGGCCCTTGGCGATGGCGTAGGCACCGGTGACGAGGCGGACCGTGACGAGCGAATCGGCGATGGCGATGCCGTAGAAGAAGACACAGGCCAGGAGGAGGCCGGTGGCCATGAGATAGAGGCGGCCGATTTTCCACTGACGGGCGAACCAGTCGCCGAGGCAGGCACCGATGAGGAGGCCCGCGAGCATGGGGACTTCAAGGGACGTCGTGGCGAGGAGGGAGGCTTCGGCCATGGGAAGGGCGAAGCGGTCCCGGAGGAGGTCCGGGAGCCAGGTGTAAAGGATCCAGATGTTGGCGCCGACGGCGATGGCGCACAGGCAGATGAGGGCGTAGGAGGGGACGCGGAGGAGTTGGCGGAGGTTTTGGCGGGGCGGGGGTTCTGAGGCGGAGACGGCGGGCGTGTGGTCGACGAGGGCGACGCGGATGACGAGGGCGTAGGCAGCGATGACCGCGGCGAGGATCCAGAGCATATTACGCCAACCGAGGCTGGCGGAGGCGACGGCTCCGTAGTAGCCGCCGGCGATGACGCCGACGCTTTGGCCGACGCTGTGGAGGGTGATGGCGCGGGAGCGGGTATCCGCGCCGTGGAGCGTGGCGATGAGGACCATGGCGGCGGGGATGTAGAACGACAGGGCCAGACCCATCAGGGACCGTCCAGCGAGGAGAGTGCCAGGGGAGTTGGCGAAGCCGGTGAGGGCGAGGCTGGCCATGATGACGCGGCGTTGGGGGAAGCGGTCAGCGATGTGGCCGCCGAGACCGTCGGAGAGGCCGTAGACCCAATTGAAGACGGTGGTGGTGAGGCCGAGTTGGGCTTCGGTGAAGCCGAGGTCGAGGCGGAGGAGCGGAAAGATGGACGACAGGGACTGGCGGGCCATGTAACCGAGGGCGAAGGCGACGGCCAGGAATAGGATGGGCGTCCAGCGGGCCGGGGGCGGCATGGGGAGACGATACCACGGAATTGGTACGCTGTTGGCTTATGAAACGGATCGCGGGAATACTACTGTGGACGGCGGGATGGGCTTGGGGCCAGGAGATGGTCCGGGTGCCGGCGGGGGCGGCGGAGCGGGTGGACGCGCGGAGCGGGGTGGCCGTGAAAGTTACAACCGGCGCGTTTCTGATGGGGGCGACCGAAGTTAGTCAGGGCGACTACGAGAAGCTGATGGGGCGGAACCCGGCGATCTACAAGGGCGACAAGCGGCCGGTGGAGAACGTCAGTTGGTGGGAGGCGATTCGGTACTGCAATCGGCGGAGCGAGCGGGAGGGGCTGCTGAGCGTGTATGACCCGGCAACCGGGAAGGCGGACCGGCGGCGGAATGGATACCGGTTGCCGACCGAAGCGGAGTGGGTGGCGGCGGGGGGAGAGGAGAAGAGCGAGGGGCGGCTGGGGACGGCGAATACGAAGAGCATGGCGGTGTTGGCGGAGCCGCGGCTGAAGGGGACGGCAGAGGTGGGGGCGGGGAAGCCGAATAGCCGGGGGATCTATGACTTACTGGGGAACGTTTGGGAGTGGTGCGAGGATTGGTTCGATGCCGAGGGGAACGTTACAACCGGCGGGCCATCGGGAGGGGTGGAGCGGGTGATTCGGGGCGGGGGCTTTTTGACGCCGGCGACGGGGTGGACGAAAGGGTTTCGGTCGTCGATGGAGCCGGGGCGGCGGAGTAAGTACACTGGTTTTCGGGTGGTCCGGAACGACCCAGGGCCGGAGGAGAAGTTAGTGAGTGAGGCGGATTGGTTTGCGCCGTTCGCGGCTCGGCCGCAGGTGGCGGCGATGCCAGCGGTGGGTGATGTGAGTGGGTTGCGGGATAAGTGGAAGAAGTTACTGGGGAGCCCTTACGGGAAGGGCTTCGTGCCGGAGTTCAAGGTGGTGGAGACGTTTCGGGAGTCGAGCTACGACGGGACGCTGGGGTATCTGGGAGTGGAGATTGGCGGGAGCGAGAAGGTGCTGGTGATGCGGCCGGCGGGGGCGGGGACGCGGAAGTTGCCGGTGGTGATTGTGCCGTTCTACGACGTGGATGCGCCGGCGGGGAAGAACCTGGGGGGGCGGAATTTTGCGGGGCCGGGGGTGAGAAGTTTTGCCTATTTGGCGGTGCAGCGGGGGTATATGGCGGTGGCGATCCGGTGGTTCGGAGAGGGGTACGGCGAGAGCTATGCCGAGGCGGTGGCGAATCTCGCCGAGCGGCACCCGGGATGCACGGGGCTGGGGAAATGGGTTTGGGACGCGCAGCGGCTGGTGGATTACCTGGCGGCGCGGGAGGACGTGGATAAGGACCGGATCGCGATGATTGGGCATTCGTTGGGCGGGAAGATGACGCTGTACGCGGCGGCGATGGACCCGCGGATTCGGGTGGCGGTGGCATCGGAGCCGGGGATGGGGTTGGGGTATTCGAACTATGAGGACTACTGGTATTGGGGGGAGCGGCTGAAGGAGTTACCGGCGGGGACGGATCAGCATGAGTTACTGGGTATGATGGCGCCGCGGCCGTTTCTGTTGATCGCGGGGGACTCGGCGGACGGGGATAAGAGTATGGCTTACTTAGACGCGGCGCGGCCGTTGTATGGAGTCGATGGATTAGGGTTTATTAATCATCGGAGTGGGCATTCGCCGACACTGGATTCGGTGCGGCGGGCGATGGATTGGATCGAACATTGGCTAGAGAAGGAGACAAGATGATTCGAGTTTTGGCGGCGTTACTCGCTGGGAGCGGGGGGATGTGGGCGATGGATTGCGCTCCGTTGGGGCATCCGACGGCGTTTGCGGGGGAGGCGGTGCCGCAGATGCGAGAGTATGACGTGCGGGATTTTCCGCGGGTGGATGGAACGGTAACGGTGGTGCGGGGGAGAGCGTGTTCGAATCGATTTTCGCTGCAGGCCGGGGCGAAGGAGCCGAAGCCGGAGGAGATCGTCGCTTTTTATAAAGCGGAGATGACGAAATTGGGAGCGAAGGTTTTGCTGGCGGATAGCTGCCTGATTGTGGGGACATTGGGGGAGACGTGGATGATGGCGCGGTGCGAAGGGGGATGGGGCAGCCTGTTCGACGTCCAGGTGGTGACGCCGGGGGCGTTCCGGTCGACGCTGGAGAAGCCGACGGGAGACGACTTGCCTTGGTTCGGGCATTTGCCAGGGTATACGATCGTGAAGTCCGAGAAGACGGAGGGAAGTGACGATGAGTTTCCGGTGGGTCCGGAACTGCCGCCGATCAAGGCGCAGGGGCGACGGCGGACATTGACCTATGAGCCGACAGGGCGGCCCCAACCGGCGTCGGATGCGGAGGTGATTGAGAATTATCGGGTTGCGATGCGGGAGCGGGGCGGGGCGATTTTGTTTGCGGGGCCGAAGGATCTGACGGTACAGTTTGAGGATGAGGGGCCGGTTTGGGTTCGGTTTACGAGCCTGTTTGGGGTGGTGACGGTGACCTCGATGGAAGAGGGCGGGGTGGCGGCGAAGAAGCAGGAAGCAAGCGGGTTGCAGGCGGCTTTAGAGGCCGAGGGGCACGTGGCGATGTATGTGAATTTCGATTTCGGAAAGGCGACGTTGAAGCCGGCGGCGGGGCCGGTGATGGCACAAGTGGTGAGTTTGTTGAAGGCCAACCCGGGGTATCGGTTGACGGTGGAGGGGCATACGGATTCGGTAGGCGGGGCGGAGGCGAACTTACAGCTTTCCGCGGCGCGGGCGGCGGCGGTAGTGGCGGAGTTCGTAAAAGGCGGGGTGGCGGCGGAGCGATTGCAGAGCTCCGGGGTGGGGGCGGCGCGGCCGATCGCATCGAACGAGACGAGCGAGGGGCGGGCGAAGAATCGACGGGTGGAGTTAGTCAAGTAAGCGGCGGAAGGGTTGTCGCTTCCAGTAAGTGAGCGACCGCCAGAGCCATTCGGCGGGGCCGTATTGGAAGCGGCGGAGCCAGAGGGGGCTCCAGGCGAGGTTGATGGCCCACATAGCGAGGACGAGCCAATAGAGTTTGGCTCGCTCGTGGTGGGCGAAGCAGCCGAGGCCGTAGCCGTTGAAGTAGAGGGTTAGTAAGTTAGAAGTTAGTAAATAGTTCGAGAGGGCCATTTTGCCGACGGCGGCCAGGGGGTTGATGATCCAGTCTATTCCGGCTTTGCAGAGGAGCATGACGAGGCCGATGTAGCCGGCGGCGACGAGGAGGCGGCCGGGGTCGGCGGTGACGGCGACGTATTGGAAATACTCGGGGATTTTGAAGCTGGCATTGGCCCATTGGGCGGCGGCCCAATAGTTGAGCGGGATGCCGAGGGCGAAGCCGACGATGGTGATGACGGAGTAGAAGCGGACGGAGCGGGAGGCGTTGAAGACGCCGGCGCGGGCGAGGCCGAGGCCGAGGACGAACATGCCGAGAACGTCGAGGAAGAGGAACTGGAAGAACATGGGGAACTCGAACAGGAACGCTTCGCGGCTGCGGAGGTAGAGGTTATCGAGGTAGCCGCCGCGGTGGATGCGGATCTGTTCATTGACGCTGGCCGGGGTGGGGGCGAACATGTCGCGGACCTGGTCCCATTCGGGGCCGCCGGTTTTTCCGAGGTCGCGCATGGCGAGGGAGCCGCCGAAGTTCCAGGCGGAATGGAGGACGATGATGACGACACCGGCGATGATGAGTTGGCGGGCAGAGAAACGGCGGAGGGGATAGAGGAGGAGGCCGATGACGCCGTAGGGGTAGAGGATGTCGCCGGACCAGATGAGATGGGCGTGGAGGAGGCCGATGAGGATGAGCCAGGCGGAGCGTCGGTAGTAGATGGCGGCGGAGACGCGGGTGAGGAGGAGGTCGGCGCTGGCGGCGAAGAGGAGGGAGAAGATGGCGCGCATTTTGCCTTCCCAGAGGGTCATGGCGACGAACCAGGTGGCGAGGTTGAGGCCGGTGGCCCCGCCGTAGACAGTGGGGTTCATGTAGGCGGAGAAGGGAAGGCCGAAGGAGACGATGTTCAGCAGTAAGATGCCGAGGAGGGAGAAGCCGCGGAGAGCGTCGAGGGACTTTATGCGGTCCATAGGAGGTTAATCATAGCGTAATGCGGTGAGGGGGTCGATGCGGGTGGCGCGTTGGGCGGGGTAGAGGGCGGCGAGGAGGGCGATGGCGCAGAGGGTGCCCGCGGCACCGGCCATGGCGGGAAGTTGGGCGGATTCGCCGCCGTTGAGAAGGGGACCGAGGAAGCGGGCCATGACGGAGGCGAGAGCGAGGCCGAGGGCGGTGCCGGAGGCGATGAGCAGAGTGGCGCGGCGGAGGAGACCGCCGACGGCCTGCCAGGGGGAGGCACCGATGGCCATGCGGATGCCGATTTCGCGGGAGCGTTGGGCGATGGCGTAGGCCATGAGGCCGAAGATACCGACGGCGGCCATGAGCAACGAGAGGACGGCGAACAGAGAGAGGGCGCCGGCGGCGATGCGACCGGGGAGAAGGGCGAGGCGGAGGTGGTCCGAGAGGGTGCCTTCGTTGAAGAGGGTGAGGTTGGGGTCGAGGCGATGGACGGCGGAGCGGAGGGTGGCGAGGGTTTCGGCTTCGGGTAGGGAGGAGCTTTACCATACTGATTGGGGTCATCATGGGGGTGGGGGCTTCCGAGAGGGCGCGATATTTTCCGTCTTCGACGATGCCGATGACCTGGATCCAAGGGCCGCGGGTGGAGAGGCGGACGCGGCGGCGGAAGGGGTCAGCGGGAGAGAGATGGAGGCGGGCGAAGGTTTGGTTGACGAGCATGACGGGGGGAGCGTCGGCGGTGTCGGCCGAGGAAAAGTTTCGACCGGAGAGGAGTCGGGTGCCGGCGGCGGGGAGGTAGCCGGGGCTGATGGAGAAGTCGGCGGCAGAGGGGAGTTCGGCGTTGGAACGGGGTTCGTCGCCTTCGCGGAGGAAGGTGTTGGAGTTGGACTCGATGCCGAGGGGCATGCTGGTGATGAGGCCAGCGGAGGGGAGATCGGCGAGGAGGCGGCGTTGCAACGCGATGCCTTTTTCGCGCGAGTAGCCTTCGAGGTCGAGGTCGAAGGTGAGGCTGGCGGCGTGGGCGGGTTCGAAGCCGAGGGAGAGGTTAACGGCGTTGCGGAGGCCGTGGACCGCAAGCAGGGCGGCGGAGAGGGGGACGAGGGTGAAGGCGATTTGGAGGGCGACGAGGACGTCGCGTAGCTGCCAGCGGCGGGCCGATGGGCCGAGGCCACCGGATTTGAGGCCGTCGAGAATGTTTTGACGGGCGGCTTGGAGGGCGGGGGCGAGTCCGCAGAGGATGCAGGTGGCGATGCTTGTGAGGGCGCAGAAGGCGATGACGCGGAGGTCCATGGCGAGGGAGAGTTGGACGGGGATATCCATGGCGGGGAGGGCGGCTTCGAGGGCGGCGTTGAGCCAGGCGGCGAGGAGGAGCCCGGCGGCACCGCCTAGGCTGGCGAGGGTGAAGCTTTCGATGAAGTGCTGGCGGAGGAGGCGGGAGGCGCCGGCGCCGAGGGCGAGGCAGACGGCGGTTTCGCGGGTGCGGTCGGCCCCGCGAGCGAGCATGAGGCCGGCGATGTTGCCGCAGGCGATGAGGAGGACGAGGGCGGTGACGGCGAGAAGGGCGGAGGAGAAGCCGATGGCGGGTCCGCGGAGGAAGCCGCCGACGAGGCCGGGAGGGGTGAGGGCAATGGCGAGGCCGCGGTTAACGTCGGGATATTCTTCGCCGAGTTGACGGGTGAGTTGTTGGAGGTTGGCGGTGGCTTGGGGGAGGGAGACGCCGGGCTTGAGGCGACCTAAGAGGAAGATGTTTTCGCCGGCGCGGCGTTCGATCCAGGGGTTGTCGGGTTCGATCTGGGGTTGCATCATCATGGGGACCCAGATGTCGCAACGGATGAGCTTTTCGGTTCCGAAGAAGCCGGCGGGGGCGACGCCGACGATGGAATATTTGGTGCCGTTGAGAGTGATGGGGCGGCTGAGGATGGCGGGGTCGGCGGCGAAGCGGCGGGTCCAGGTGGCGTGGCTGATGACGGCGACGGGGTGGGCGCGGAGGTTGCGGTCGTCATCGGGGGAGAGGAAGCGGCCGAGGTGGGGGCGGATGCCGAGGAGGGGGAAGTAGTTTCCGGAGGCGAGGTAGCCCCAGATGCGGTCGGCGCGGCCGGAGGTACCGAGGTTGATGGGGACGACACGGAAGGCGGCGAGGGCGGAGAAGGCGGCGTTGCGGTCGCGGAGGTCGCGGTAGTTGGGATAGGAGAAGACGGGACTGGCGTCGCCGCGGCCGACGGAATCGAGGGTGACGAGTTCGTCGGGTTGGTGGACGGGGAGGGGGCGGAGGACGGCGTTCGACAGGAGGGTGAAGACGGCGGTGTTGGCGCCGATGCAGAGGGTGAGAATGGCGACGATGGCGAGCGAAAACGCGGGACGGAGGCGGAGGCGGCGGAGGGCGAGTTTGCAGTCGGTGGCCATGGGGGAGGTGGAGGCAGGTGAGGGGCGGGGGCTAACTGCAATGGAATGAGGCGGGGTCCGGGGGCGGCTGTTCCGCGCGGGGGCGGACGTGTTCGAAAACGGACAGGGCTACTTGGCGGGGCGGCGATTCTCGGGGGTCTTGGGGATTTGGCTGGTGAGGCGGTTGGT